>NZ_JBIVFO010000023.1:8106-124936 GCF_044748225.1 Streptomyces sp. NPDC090021
CACGGGAGCACGAGGCACGGGAGCACGAGGCACGGGAGCACGAGGCACGGGAGCACGAGGCACGGGAGCACGAGGCACGGGAGCACGAGGCACGGGAGCACGAGGCACGGGCAGGCCGGACGCGGGAGCACGGGGTGCGGGAGCGGGCAGTGCGGGCGGCACAGGCAGCAGGGCCTGGTACGGGCCGGCACGGGCGGCACTGACAGCGCGGGCGGGGTGCAGAAGTGCGGGGGGCGGGGGTGTACGGCGGTCCGGCGGCGGGACGGGGCGCGGGGTTCAGGGGTGCGGGCGTGCGGGGGGGTGTACGGCGGTCCGGCGGCGGCCGGTACGGGGCGCGGGGCCGTGGCGGGCGGCGGGACGGGCCGCGGCCGGTCGCGGCGGGCCGCGGGGGCGGGCGGGCACGGCGGACGGGCCGTGGCGGACGGGTGCAGGCGGGCCGTTCCCCGGCAGGGCTCCCGCCGGCCGGGCGCAGGTCTCCCGCGGGTCCCTTGCCGGGCTCCCGCGAGTCCCATGCCGGGCTCCCGCGAGTCCCATGCCGGGCTGCCGCGGGTCCCATGCCGGGCTCCCACGAGTCCCATGCCGGGCTGCCGCGGGTCCCTTGCCGGGCTCCCGCCCTGCTCTTCGCGGGGCTCTCCGAGCGGCTCTCCCGGGGGCTCCCTGCGAGGCCCTCCGCGGGACTTGCAGGTGCTTCCACGTGGGTTTACAGGCCTGTGCGGTCCCTTATGCGGGGTTGCGTGCAGGGAGCGCGCTGCCGGCCTGCTCCTCACGGGTCCCCCGGAAGCTGCCGCGGAAGGTTCACGGGGGGAGTCGTTCGGGGGGTGCGGGGCTCGGGGGCTGCTCGGAGGACGCTCGGGGAGGCGGCCCGGGAGGGGCGGCCCGGGATGTGGGGCAGAGGCGCGGCGCCCAGGGGTGGTCCAGGGTGGTTCAGGGGTGGTTCAGGGGGTGACAGGGGGGCGTTCGGCGGGCACCGGGCGGAGTGCGGGCCGGCGGGTGAGCATGCGGTCGTGCATGGCGGTGGTGAGGTCGCTCACACCGGCCAGGGCGGGATGGCCGGCGGCCATCGCGGCGACGGTCCGCAGGCGGTGGAGCAGTCGCTGGCGGGCGGTCGCGGTGCCCCACGTCCAGTCCCGGCGCGCGGCGCGGGCCAGGTGGTCGGTGCCGTCGCGGCGGGCCCGCTGGACCAGTGCGTCGCCGCGCAGCAGCCAGCCGGCGCACGCGTCGGTGAGGCCGCCGTCGGCGAGGCCGGCCACGTCGGTGCCGGTCGCGACACGCCACTGGGTGCGGTAGGCGTCCTCGGCCCGCCGCAGCAACGGCTCGGGCGGCGAGGTGACGCACCAGCCGGTGGGGAAGCCGATGCGCAGGCAGGCCAGCTCCGTCAGGCCGCTGCCCAGGCAGGCCTGCTCGAAGTCGACGAACCTGATCCCTGCGGTGGTGTGGAGATCGTTGCCGGGGCAGGGGTCGCCGTGGAGCAGGGCGTGTCCCGGCGCGCGGCCGAGCCGGTCCAGCAGGTCCTCGAGTTCACCGGCCGCGCCGGCGGTGACGGGGGCGGGGACGCCCAGCGTCCGGGCCAGCCGGAGAAAGGCGGCGGCGTCGGCCCGCGCCGGGCCCTGCCGGCGGGGCAGCGCACCGGCGTCCCCGGGGCCGGCGGTGGCGTGCAGGCACGCCAGCGCGGCCGCGTAGCCGACAATCCAGTCGGGGGCCGGGCCGCGGTGCTCCAGATGCTGCATCACCAGGACCCGCTGCCCGGGCTCGGCGGCCAGGAGTGCGGGCGCCACCGGGGGCCGGGCCCGGGCGGCGAGCCGCAGCGAGGCCGTCTCGCGGGCGTAGGCGTCGTCGGCGCCGGGACCGGCGACGATCTGCTTGACCACTGCGGGGCCCTGCGCGAGGTCGACGCGCCACACCCGCGAGCGGGGACTGCTGGCCAGCCGTCGGGCGCGCCCGGGCGCGCCGAGCTCCGCGCGCAGCGCGTCCCCGAACGGCACTGACAGTCCCATGAGTTCACCCTTCCACCCGACCCCGCACCACCGCACGGGAGTTACGGGCAGGGCGGGCCCGGTACGGGAGGACAGCGGGCGGGGCGAGCCGTGGCGGGCCTGCACGGGCGGGGCGGGCGGCCGGGGCGGCGGCAGCGCCTCGGCGGCACGGGCGGACACCGGGCGGGGCGAGGCGGGTCGGGCGGACACCGGGCGGGGCGGGCAGCACGGGGACGGCGCGAGCGGTGCGAGGCGGTACGGGCTGCTCGGCGGAACGGGCCTGCACGGGCGCGGACACGAAAGCGGCGAGGGCCGGCACGGGCTGCGCGAGGCGGCACGGGCTCCTCGGGCGAACAGCGGGGCGGCACGGCTGCGCGAGCGGCATGGGCGGTACGGGCTGCCACGGGCGGCGCGAGGGGCGGGGCGGCGAGGGGGCGCCGGGTGTGCGAGGGGGGCGGGTCCGGCGGCGTACTCGTTCATGTCGGGTTCCGTCACCGGCAGTTCCACCCGTGTGCGGGTGGGGGCCCGCACAGGTCTGCGCAGGCCTGCACGGGCCTTGCACGGGCCTGCACGGGCCTTGCACGGGCCTGTGGGCCGCGTGGGCCCGCACAGATCTGTGCGGACGGATCTGCGGGGCCCGCGCAGGTGGGGTGGGGGTGGTGGTGCTACTTCAGGCCGATCTCTTCGCACGTGGCCTTGAGGTTCTCGGTGCAGATCTCCTCGATGGTGTAGACGCCGTCGAGGACAAGGGTGGTGGCGATGTTGTTCCGGTTCACCGCCGTGCCGGGGATCAGAACGGCCGGTACGCGCTTGCTGGTCGGGCTGGAGACGAACTGGTTGATGATGCCGTCGATCCTCTCGCCCTTGGCGAGGAGCACGGCGAGTTCGGCCGCGGCCTCCGCCTCGCGGGCATAAGGCTTGTACACGGTCATATGCTGATCGCCGGCCACGATACGGCGGACACCGGCGAGCTCGGCGTCCTGGCCGGTGACCGGCGGCAGCGGGGAGACACCAGCAGCCTTGAGGGCGGAGATGATGCCGCCGGCCATGCCGTCGTTGGCGGAGTAGACACCGACGATCTTGTCCCTGCCGAGTGCGGAGAGCGCGGCCGTCATGTTGGCGCCGGCGTTCTCCGGCTTCCACTCCACGGTGTCGTACTCCTTGCCGACACTGACCCTGCCATCGAGCACAGAACGGGCACCGGCCTTGAAACTGGCCGCATTGGGATCAGTGACCGCACCGTTCATCATCACGATCTTCCCGGCCCTGGCCCTGTCACCCAGGGCCTCCAGCATCGCCCTGCCCTGGACGCGGCCGATGTCCTCGTTGTCGAAGGAGGTATACGCATCGACCGGACCCTCGGCCAGACGGTCGTAGGCAACCACCGCTATGCCAGCCTCCTTCGCCTTCGTCACCGCACCCGCGATGGCCCTGGAGTCCACCGCATCGATGACCAGGACGTCCACCTTGTCCTTGATCATCGCTTCGGCCTGGGTGTTCTGCCGGGCCGCGTCCCCGGCCGCGTTGGCGTAGAGGACCTTGCCCCTGCCCAGGGTCAGCAGGGAGACCTTCTTCTCCATCAACGGCCTGTCGAACTTCTCATAACGCGCGGTCTCGTTCTCGGGGAGCAGCAGGCCGATCCTGACCGCGTCACTCCCACCGCTGCCGCCTTCTTCGGTGGTTCCGCAGGCGGTGAGCGCGGCAGCGAGCACCACGACGGCCAGAGCTATGGGGGCACGCCCCAGGTACGCGTTCACGAGGTGAGCCTCCCTGACAAGGCCGTGTCCGTACGGCCAAGGTCCAGGCAGTCAACGTGCCCGTACCGCTGCCGTCAAGAAGTGAATCCTTAACGAGATGGCAACGCTGTCACCGCACCGTCCCACCCCGTCCGGTCAGGGCTTTCCCCCACCGGGGGCCGCTCGTCTCCTGACATGACACCAACTCCCGAACGAAAAACACCGACCGCAGGGCCGGGGGCGGCGAGCACACAACACATGACACACACCCGCACAACCACCCAACCCACCCCACAAACCGACCAGCCAGGCCCGGCCAGGCCCGGGGCAGGGCAGGGCGGGGCGGGCCGGGGCGGGGCGGGCCGGGCCCACCTGGTACCCCTCGGCCAATCCGCATCCGCCAGCACGCCCAAGACCGGAAGACAGAGAGGGCCCGGACCCTCAGCCACCCGCGGTTGACGTGGAACGTTCACCGCCTCCGCGGAGCAGTCGAAACGAGACGCGGCCCTTGCCAGGTGCGACGGGGGCGGCATGTGCACAGATACGGTCGGGCTCGCCAACGCCTACAGCACTCACCACGGAGGCTGTCCAGCGGCATATGCCGAAGCGACGGTGTTGCCCCCCAGTCACGCAAAGCCGCCCCTACTGCATCCTCTACGAACCGCACCCCGGACTGACGAACAAGGAATGAGCACGCAGATGAAGACGACGATCCAGTCGGCGTTGGGCACCGCACTGCTGCTGCTGGCCGGCATGACGGCGACCAGTGGCTCTGCTGTGGCCCACGTACCGGGGGCAGACACCCCGGCCGCACACCCGGTTCGGCTGACGGGGCAGTGGACCGAGTCCGTCGACAGGAACCGCCCGGGAATCACCTTCTACGTCCAGAAGCTGACCTTCACCGCGGACGGACGTTTCGAGCAGATCAATGACGTGATCTGCAACCTGGACGACTGCCCCGCGTTCAAGATCGGCGTGAACACGGGAACGTACCGCACGGAGGGGAAGAGCATCCACCTCGACGGCAACCTCTCGGACCTCCACGGCGCCGTCCGAAGCAGCAACACCATCGTCCTCGACGAACACGTTCTTCACCGCACGCCCTCTGACGCCTCGCAATAGCTCACCGGGTCTTGCAGGCAACCTCGGGCAGGAGCAGGACCGCCGACTCCGAGCCGACAGCGCCAGGGCACTCCGCCGGTCGTCGGCCATCGACCTTCTGAACCCGGACATCGGGATGACGCGGCACCGCAAGCCCGTCACAGGCCCGAAGGAGCGTGTCGCGACCGGACCGCCACCGCGACCCGTAGTTCCTGGTCGCCGATCCTCGGCGACCAGTCCTCCTGAGAGGGAGCAAGGATCTGAACCATGGTCAGGAGGCGATCCGTTGGACCGTAGTCGATCTTCCAGCCGGCATAGACCCCGCAGAACCCATCCTTCACGCAACCCAGGCCAACGGTGACCCAGCGGACCGCTCCGCCGTCGCCGAGAGAGAACGCGACCGCGACCGCGGCCTCGAACTCCTCACTCCCGCAGGGGCAGCCGGCCGCACCGGGCTCAGCGCCCTCCCAGGACCCCTCGTTCCAGTACTCCTCGCTGCCCCCGATGAACGCGCGACTACCGCACTCGGAGCCCTCCCGTTCCGCGCTGGACACACCGACCAACACGAAGAACACGCGGTCGCCGCACCCACACACAGAAGGAGCGATCCTGACCTGGCGGCCGTCCACCGCACCCCACAAGAACAGCACGAGTTCCGCAGGGACACCGTCACCAACCTGATCACCAGCATGCGCGGACACATCCTCCCCGGCTTCCGGGCCCCGCCGACCGCCGACCGCCGACCCGCCGACGGGGACGACGACGGCATGGCACGTCTCAAGAGCGGAACCCGATGATCCCGTACCCGGACCGCGCGGCACCCGGCGCAGCCAGCCGATCACCTGTGGGCGACCGCCTCGGCCACCTCCCGGTCCATGGCGGGGCAAGCCCGGGCGGCGAGCCCGAGGTATTCACCCTCCTCGAACTGCGCCAGCGCCCGCTCGCAGTCCTCGGCCGACCACTCGCCACACCTCGGGTGGTGAACGGCCCTCCGTTCACCACCGCCTCCAGCGCCTCGGAGACAGCGGGGACGCCCGCGGCCAGCTGGGTCCCGGACCACGCCTCTTCCTCGGCCGGTTCGAAGGGACCCTTTGCCCCCGACCCACCCACCCCCGGGTGCGCTCGGCGTCCAGCAGATAGGGACTCAACGCGGTGCTCCTGGCCTGATCCTGGGTTCCGCCACCGGCAGTCGACCGAGGGCGTCCGAAGAGCTTCCGGGACCCTGCCCGGACGACGGTCACGTCCGCTCACCGGCTCCCCCGGACGCCCGGTCGGCTGCCGCCTTCGGCTCACGTGACCGGCTCCTTCGCCGGGGTCCGCCTGCCGTTGGCGAGGATGCGGTCAGGTTCCCGTTCGAGCCGGGCGCGCAGGGCGGGCGGGGAGCGCGGCCGTGCACGGGACGGGGAACGGGGCGCCGATGGAGTGGCTGTGACTCCGGCCACCCTCCCTTGACCGGCCAAGGAAGGGCTACCTAACTTCGAGGACATGGCCCCCCACGAACCTGCCGCGTCCGCACTGGTCGACTTCGCGCTCGACCTCACTCCCCACGAGACACTCCGGCGTGCCCACATGATGGAAGCCCTCGGGCCCGACTGGAACCCGGTCGAGGTCCTCCTCGGTGAAGAAGCCGCCCACGACCTGCTGTACTCCGGACTCGACCCCGAACAGCAAGAGATCCACGACACCCTCGTGGCAGCCGGCATACTTCCCGCCCGCGGAGAGCGCCGTGCTGCCCCTTGACCCGCAGGCCGACCCGGGACGCCGCGCCTGGACGCCCTGTCCCCACTGCCGCGACAGCCGTCACTGCGAGCCATGCACGCAGCAACGGACCTGCCCCACTCACTGGCGCTACCTTCTCGCCAACACCGGCAGCCTCCTCCACCTGCAGTGCCCCACCTGCAACCACGTATGGGCACACGAGACCCACTTCGGCGCCACCCGCGCCCACTGGAACCCGCGCTGAGCGCGCACCGGCAGGCCACGGGCCCCCAGGGTCAGGAGGCGGGGCGGAAGGCGGTGGCGCGGACCACGGTGCCGCACAGGGCGAAGTTCCCGCCGTCATCCGGTGCGAGCTGGAGACGGGCGCCCGCGACGCCCAGAACCATCGAGGGCGCGGCGAAGGGCTCGGCACCCGAGGCGCAGTAGCCGTCGGCCTCGCCCAGTACCGGCGTGAAGGAAATACGGGTCTGGGCCGCACCTCCCGGGGGCAGCTCCACCGGACGCGCCGGGCCCAGACGGACGACCGTGAGGGACTTGGCGTTGCCGGGTGAGCCCTGGCCGGCGAGGGCGACGGCAGGGTGGCCCCGCAGGACGCAGGGCGCGGAACCCTCGTTGACGACGGTGATCCGCACCGCGTTCGCCCCGAGACGTTCGGCGCCGTCCGCCGCGAGCTGACCGCTGCCGCACGCAGGCACGGGCGCCGCAACGGCACCGGATTCGGTTCCGGCGGCCGGTGCGGCAGCAGCCAGCAGGGCTGCCACGGCGGCGGCCGCTCCCAGGGCCGTACGCAGCCGGACGGGGGCCGCAGCGTCGTTCACGGTGTAGGACATGGCGCTCCTCCGCATGCCGCGCTGTGCCGGTGTGCAGATGGGCCTCCTCCCAGCCTGGCACCACCGTCCCCCGGCCGCCTGGTCTGTCGGCGTCGGTCGGTCAGCCGCGTCGGGTGAGATTCTCGGGGGCGCCTGCCGACCGGGCTTCCTCCGACTCCAGCGTGACCTGGTCGGGCCGCGTCATCGTGAGGACGTAGAGATTGCCCCGGGGGCACTCGAACGTCGCCGAACGATCAGTGGGGTGACTGGTCACCGCCGCGAAAACGGCGGAGTCCTGGCGGATCCGGCCAGCTCCCCCGGTACAGCGTCCAGACGGGGTTCGTCGTGAACGATCAGGTAGAGGAGAGCCTGCAGCGTCAGCTCCTCACCCGCCGCCAGAAACGGGCCGTGCCCCGTCGCCGCATGAACCAGTACCGCAGCGAGGGAGAACACATCCGCCGGAGCCGCGGCGACAGCACCGGTGGCCTGCTCCGGAGCGAGGTAGCCAGGGGTCCCGATGACCGCGCCGGTCTGCGTGTAGCGGGGATCGCACACCACGCGGGCAATGCCGAAGTCGATGAGGAAGGGACGCTCGCGGCCCAAGAGGACATTCGCCGGCTTGATGTCGCGATGAACGACTCCGCCCGCCTGCACCTCCGCCCGCCTGCACCGTGACCAGCGCAGCCGTCAGCTCCCGGGCCAGACACAACAGGGCGGGCGGGGGCAACGGCCCGTGCCGATGGACCCAGTCCGCCAGCGACGGCGCCGCCACGTACTCCGTCGCCAGCCACTGCGTCACGGCCCCCGGCGGGCTGAAATCGACCACCGAGACCATCCAGGCGCCCCGCACCCGGTCACTCGTACGGATCTCCCGGTCGAAACGCTCGGCGAAACCCGCATCCGCGCTCAGATCACGGTGCACGGTCTTCAGCGCGAGAGGCCGCCCCGAAGCCGTCCGGGCCAGGAAGACCTCGCCCATCCCGCCCGCGCCCAAGCGGGCCAGCAACCGGTAGCCACCGACCTCCGACGGGTCACCCGACCGTAAAAGATTCCATCAAGCCCACCCCACCCCGACCCCAACCGATCCAGCCCCGGCCCCAGCCTCCCGCGCACGCGCAGGGTCAGCGGGCGGCGCGCTCGTCATAGACGGCCAGCAACAACGCTCTCACCGCAGCATGCGCCCGCTCGGCATCCACGCCCTGATCAACCGCCTCCAACGCCGCAGCCGCCGACACCCGCACCGCCTGCGGCAGACCCTCATGCGCACAGACACGGTATGCGACGCCCCGCCGCGCGACGCGCTCCTCCTCGCTGACGCCGAAAGCCGTGACCGGGAAAACCGCCGCCTGGTACACCGCGACGCTCACCAGCACCGCATCCGCGATCCCCTCGGCATACCCGCCCATGGCCGTGGCGCCCGCGCCGGTGCTCACGCCCGCGACGGAGGCGGGAGCAGGCGCGGGAGCAGGGACGGGAGCGGGAGCAACCGCTGGGGCGGGGGCGGGGTCAGGCCGGAGGAAATGGGCCACATGTCTGCGCGACAGGAACGATCCGATCCCCGCACCCAGCCCTGCCGCCGTCGCGGCCAGCACCCCCGTCACCCGTCCACCCAGCAACAAGCCGACGCAGGCCCCACCCGCCACTCCGCACATCACCAGCACGAAGGTGATCATCAAGTGGATCCGGGCAACAGGCGAAGACCTCATGCCCAGCAGTATCCACACCCACCCACCACCCCGCCGAAGGCCGTACGCCGAAACCATGACCAGGATTGCCCCCCCGGCAGAAGGTCAGGACCGCACGACGCGGGAACCATCCGGAGAGCCGTCGGGGGTCCCCAGCGTCTCGAGTCGGCGCTCGGCCAGGCGCAGAAGGCCCGGATCCGGCAACGGCAGGGCGCGCAACAGGCCCACCAGCGCGGGTCCCAGCTCCAACGCCCCAGTCCGGTCCTTCAGTTGTGTCCAGCAATACACGGCTCCCGCCGCCGCGTCCTGGACCTCGGCCGCATCAGCGCCCTGCAACGCCAGCCGCGCCCGCCCCGCACCCGTCCACAATCGGGTCGCCGAGGCGAAATCACCCGCCATCCGCGCCAGATCCGCCCGGATCTCCCCGCACTGCACCGCTTCTGCCGAGCCCTGCCCCGACCGTTCCACCACCCACCGTTCCCACGCCCTGGCCAGCGCGTCCGCCTCACCATGGCGGCCGCCCATCGCCAGCGCATGCAACCGTGCCCGCGGATCCTCCGTCGCCACCGCCGTCACCGATCCGGCCGCGGCTTCCGAGGCGTGGCCACGTCCAGGACCGGACCCGGCTTCGACGACCTGCGCGGTCCCGGCCGAAGCCACGGGCTCCGGAGCGGGAGCAGGTACCCAGCGCGTCTCCAACTCCTGCGCGGACGGGACCACCAGCGTGCCCGGTGCCAGCCCGGCCGACCCCGCCGCCAGAACGTGCAGTTCCACGTTCGACGGCCGTACCGGAGCGCGCCGCAGCTGATCGATCCACTGCCGCGTGTACCCACTGGCCCCGCCGCCCGCCGCCGGGGCACCCGGCCCGCACACCACCCCGTACGCCTCCACCCCCGCGAGCCCGGCCAGCCCCGGCAGCGTCCCGGTCTCCCCCACCAGCGGCCATGCGGCCTTGTCCGCCACCAGGTCGACCACCACCGTGGTCTCGCCCGCCGTACGTGAACGCAGTTCCCCCAGCAGCCACTCCCACGGCAACGACGTGTACCGCACACTGGCCGCCGCCGTCCCCGCCAAAGCGACGCACAGCCCGCGGCCAGGGCCACGGCCACGGCCACGGCCACGGCGATCTGCCGTCAACCTCCCCGACACGTAGACGAACAGCGGACCCTCCGCCCCCGCCGCCACGCGCAACCGTGCCAGCACCGTGTTCGGATCGCGTGGTCCCTCCAGACACACCATGTCGGCCGGCACTGCGCACCCCAGCAGCGCGTCCGCCGCCACCATCGACAAGGCGGCCACGTTCACACCGGGATCCACCAGCACGCCGCCACGGCGCACCGCTGCGTCCCCCGCCAACAGCAGTACGTGCCCCCGCCGCTGACCGTCACTCACACCACCGAAACCCATGGCCCGACGTTACCCACACCACTCCCTCCACCGCACACGCACCCCGACCGCCCCCAGCCCCTGTTCACCGGCATCCCGGCCAAGCGGCCGACCTCTGCTCCGCCACGGAACTGCAGCGCAGGGCCGACGCCGCCGGGCTCGGGCTGCGCAGCATGGCCGTCGGCCCCTGACTCACCGCTCCAACGTACTCACCGGCGGAGCAGACAGCGCCCGCGGCCGCGCCTACGGAGCCCTGATGCGGCTGCTCCTGCGCTACGCCTTCCGCCCCACGCCGGACGGCGCCCGGACCTCCCTGTACGCCGCGACCGTTCCCGGTCTGCCCGGAGGCGCCCACCCCGGCGTCGGCCGGCCCGGACGTGAGCGGCGGTCCGGCTGCCACGCGTCACCGCAGTCCGCTGTAGGCAGCCATGATGATCTCCAGGCCTCGGTTGTCCTCCTGCGTGTCCCGGTCGAGCATCTGGTTCATGACGTAGGCCACCGTCATGCGTGAGCCGGGGTTGCTCGCGACCAGTGAGCCGCCCCATCCGCCCCATCCGAAGGCGGTGCCGAACCTGCCGAAGCCCGTGGTCCAGGACACCGGCGTCCGCAGGACGCGGTCGTCGCCGTGGAACACCTCATCCCACGCGGGCTCACAGCCCCGGGCGGACAGCAGCCGCACGCCTCCGGCCGATCCGCGGTTGGCCAGTACGGACTGGACGAGGGCCACGGACCGGGCGTTGCCGAAACCGTTCACCGCCGGGATCTGTGCACGGCGCCAGGCCTCGGAGTTGACGTCCCGCACCCGGATCGCGGCACCGCGGTGCTCCCGGCGTACGCCGTCCGGCCCGAGCGGCGCCCTGGCGGTGTACGCGTCGGTCAGCGTCGGCGGCGGGACGAGCGGTGCGACACGTCGGTCGTGCTCGGCGCCGAGCCCGAAGTGGAAGTCCGCGCCCAACGGCCCGGCGACCTCGTCGGCGAAGAACTCACCGAGGCTGCGGCCGGTGACGCGGCGGACGATCTCACCCACCACGAACCCGAAGGTGAGCGCGTGATATCCGGCGGCCGTTCCCGGTTCCCACTCGGTCGTCTGCGCGGCCAGTCCCGAGGTCACGCCGTCCCAGTCGTAGAGCTCCTCCACCGCCGTCGGCCCCGCCAGGTCCGGGAGTCCCGCGGTGTGCGACAGCACATGCCGTACCAGCATGTTCTCCTTGCCCGCGGCCGCGAATTCGGGCCAGTAGGCGGCGACCGGCGCGGACAGGTCCAGCTCGCCCCGGTCGGCCAGGATCAACGCGCACAGGGCGGTCATGTTCTTGCTCGTCGAGTTCACGCAGGTGAGGGTGTCGCGCTCCCATGCGGTGCGGCGCTCCCCGTCCGCGTAGCCGCCCCAGATGTCGACCACCGGCTCTCCGTCGAGAAAGACGGCAACCGAGGCACCCACGTCGCCCCTGCCGAGCAGACCCGCCAGTACCTCACGGACCGCGGCGAACCGCGGCTCGTACCGTCCCTCGATGTTCGTGTCGTTCATGGGCACAAGGCTCAGGCGGCCCTGCCGCGGCCCGCCCGACACTTCCCGCACCGGCTTTGTCGGGCGGGCACGATCAGGTCGCCCCTACCCTTCGAGGAGGCGCGGCCCCGCGACGGGATGGCAGGGGGCGTTCCCGCGGTGAAGAGGTGAGCACACGAGGGAAGGACGCAGGCGCGTGCTGGAGCGGCTGAATCAGGCGCTGGACCACTTGGAGGACCGCCTCGCCCAGGACCTCGACATGGCCGAGGTGGCCCGGATCGCCGCAGTGCCGGAGTACCACTTCCGGCGGCTGTTCTCCGCCCTGGCCGGAATGCCCCTGCCCACCTACGTACGGCGGCGGCGCATGACGCTCGCCGGGGCCGAAGTGCTCGCCGGGGAGCTGACGCTGCTCGACATCGCGGTGCGCTACGGGTACGGCTCGGGCGAGGCGTTCGCCCGGGCGTTCCGGTCGGTGCACGGCATCGGACCGGGCGAGGCCCGGCGTACGGGAGCGGTCCTCACGGCGCAGCCGCGGATGTCCTTCCGTGTCGTCGTCGAGGGCAGTACGAGCATGCGCTACCGGATCGTGGAGAAGGAACCGTTCCAGGTCATCGGCCGGAGGGCCACGGTCCCTCTCGTGCACGACGGGGTGAACGCGGCCGCGACGGCACATGTGGCGAGTCTGGACGCGCGGACGATCACACGGATGAAGGAACTCCGCGGTGTGCGGGAACCGGAGGGGATCCTCTCGGCGTTCGTGTATCTGACCGGCAGTCGGGAGGAGGGCGCCCGCGCGGACTACTGGGTCGGTGTCGCGACCCCTGCCGAAGCGGCCCCCGACGCACCCGGCGACCCCGGCGCATCCGGCGCGTCCGGCGCGTCCGGCGCGTCCGGCGCGTCCGGCGCGTCCGGCGCGTCCGGCGACCTTGACGTCCTCGACGTCCCCGCCGGGACCTGGGCGGTCTTCGACCATCACGGTCCCTTTCCGGGTGCCGTTCAGGAACTCTGGCGTGACGTGTTCACCTTGTGGTTCCCCTCCAACCCGTACACGAGCCGGCCGGGGCCGGAGCTCCTGCGGACACGGCCGGTGGACGTCGGCTCGGCAACCGACTTCCAGCTGTGGGTCCCGGTCGAACGGACGCTCCACCCGTCTCGACTACCCTCAAACACGTGATCGAGAACCTCCACCAACTCGGCCCCAACCCACCCGTCCCCGGACCCGCACCCACCCCCACCACACCCGTCGTCTGGGCCCTCGACACCACCCTCACCACCATCGGCGGCCACACCGTCACCGACGCCCACCACATCCTCGACGCCGAAGAACGCACCCGCGCCGACCGCTTCCAGCACCCCGGCCACCGACACCGCTACACCACATCCCACCTCGCCCTGCGCAGCCTCCTCGGCACCTACCTCAACCAACCACCCCACGCCATCCGCCTCACCCGCGAGAACTGCCCCTGCTGCGGAGCCCCCCACGGCCGCCCCAACATCCCGGGAAACCCCCTCCACTTCTCCCTCTCCCACAGCGGCGACCACGCCTACATCGCCCTCGCCACCACCCCCGTCGGCGTCGACATCGAGCAACACCCCACCCCCGAGACCGTCACCGACGTCCTCCACACCCTCCACCCCACCGAAACCCACGAACTCACCAACCTCCCCACCACCGGACAACCCACCGCACTCGCCCGCTGCTGGGCCCGCAAAGAAGCCTGCCTCAAAGCCACCGGCACCGGACTCGCCAACGGCCTCACCCACCCCTACGTCGGCACCCACCCCCACCCACCCACCGTCCCCGGCTACCACCTCACCGACCTCCCCGCCCCCACCCACTACCAAGCCGCACTCGCCACCCTCACCACCACCGCCTAAGACCTGCGGGGCACCTCATGGCGCCGTCGGAGGTGCCCAGCCCGGGTCCCGTCCCGACAGCCCCACCGCCCGGTCCAGCAGCGGGGCGTCGTCCGGGACGGGTACCACCGGGCCGAAGATGCCCGCGCCCCGGTCCCCCTCCTGTGCGGCTGCGAGGAGGAAGGCGTGCGAGGCACGCAGCGCGGCCCGGTCCGGCACGTACGCCTGACCCGTGGCCCGGGCCAGATCCCAGCCGTGGATCACCAGCTCGTCCACGGCCACCACACCCGCGACCTGGCCGGGGAGGTCCACGCCGCCCGCCCGGGTCATGCCGGTCCAGGCCTCCGGGTCCTGCCAGGCCCCGGCCAGCTCGCCGAGGACCCGGGGCAGTTCCTCGCGCCAGGCCTCGGGCAGGGAAGCGCCGGCCCGGTCCGGTGCCGTGTCGGTCGTCGGGCCCAGGTCCTTGCGGGCGGCATCACGGAACGCGACGGCAAGGCCCATGAGGTGGCTCACCAGGCCGGCCACCGTGTACTCGGGGCACGGCGTGGGGCCGGCCAGCCTGGTGTCCGGCACCTCCGTCACGAGCCGTGACAGGATCCGGGTCTGCTCCGTGAGATCGACGAACGGCATGGCAGTCATCCTCAATCCTCTGCCCTGCTCCTGCTCCTGCTCCTGCTCCTGCCGGGGCGCCCTCCTCATTCCTCCTCATTCCTCCTCATTCCTCCTCATTCCTCCTCGGCGTCGCCCTCCGGCTGGTTGCGTGCGCGCTTCGTCACCACGGCTGCCGCCGCGAGGGCACTCGTGGCGAAGGCCAGGGCGAGCATCCACCGCTGGTCGAAGGTGTGACCGGTGGCGTGGTCGAGGGAGTAGCGGCCCGCCCCGGCGAGGCCGATGGTGGCGGCGGTGAAGCCGAGGAAGGCCGGGTACTCGAAACCGCCGCCCTGGGCGAAGAAGTCGGCGGGGGCGTGGACCGCCACGGCCCCGGCCATGGCTCCCGCGGCCGCGGCGCCGGCCGCCGGCGTGGCGAGGCCCAGCACGAGGAGTGCCCCGCCACCGGTCTCCCCCAGGCCTGCGGCGAGGGCGCTCTGCCGGCCGGGGGCGTAGCCCATGTGCTCCATCGCGGCGGCCGTCCTGTCGAGGCCGGCGCCGCCGAACCATCCGAAGAGCTTCTGCGTACCGTGGGCCATGAGGACCGCTCCGGTCCCGGCCCGCAGCGCCAGCAGGGCGAGGTCGCGTCGGTTGATGCAGCTCACGGAGGTCTCCCTGGAGGCGGCGGGCCCGGTCGTCGTGTCGGTGACGACATTCGTATCCCGTCGGGGCCGCGACGACCCCGCGCCGCCCCGCAGGTCCGCCGAACGGGCGGCGGCCCGGCCGGGCGGGTGCACCGCCGGTGTGCCGCGCCCGATCCGGTGTCGTGACGGGACGCCGTCGCGTCCACAGGGCGCGGAAGGGCCGAGGCGTTCACACTGGCAGGACGACGAGTGCAGTGCAGGGCAGTGCTAGTGCAGTGCGGCAAGGAGGCCGGATGAGCTGGGCATCTTGGACCACTCGCGGGATCTTCGCCGGCCGGGACGGTGTCATGACCGGCGAAGCGGGACCCGTCCTCACCGGTGAGCTCGACATCCACACCACGTGGACCGAGGTCGAAGGTCTGGCGCACGTCACGGTGCAGTACAGCGGGGCCTCCGACTGGCTTCCCCTTGCGGGAAGCCCCGTCCCGTGCCCCAGTGAGGAGGCGAGCCGCGCCCTGCACGACGCGGTCATCAATGCCGTACGTGCCGGAGCGACCCTTCCCCTGAACACCGGTCTCCCCTGATGGGGTGGCGACCGTCAGGCGGCCGCTCCCACGCTCCGGCGGGCGGCGTACTTCCGGCGTTCCTCCTCGGTGAGCCCGCCCCACACGCCGTACGCCTCGCCGGTGCGCAGCGCGTGCCGCAGGCACGCCTCCCGCACCGGGCACCGGCCGCATATCTCCTTGGCCGCCTGATCGCGGGCCGCGCGGTCCTCACCGCGCTCTCCCGCCGGGTGGAAGAACCGGCGCGATCCCAGGCCCCGGCAGGCCGCTTCCGCCTGCCACGCCCAGTGGTGCTCGGCCGGGCCCGGGAGTCGCGACGCGTCGGACATTGCCGGCTCCTTCCGTGGGATGGTGATGACGATGGCTCGCCTGCTCACGATCCGCCGGATGAAACGTCCGTGGCGACGCGGTCGTCGGCGCGGGCCCGCCGGCCGCGGTGGGGGCTGCGGCCGGCGGACGTCTCTCGACCCTGCCGTGTCGCTACGCGGCGCCCGTCATACGGGCGAACACGACCACGTTGCTGTCGTAGTAGTGCTTCTTGGGATCGAAGTCTCCGCCGCAGGTGACCAGGCGGAGGCCCGCGTGGTCGAGGTTCTTGTACACCTCCAGCGTGGGGAACTCCGCCTTCGGGTACTCGCTGACCTTGTCCACCGTGAACGTGACCGTCTTGCCGTCCTTGCGCGTCACCTTGATGGTGTCACCGCCCTTCATCGTCTTCAGCTTCTCGAACACTGCTGCCGCTCCGTTCCACGTGACGTGCCCTGCGATCACGGCCGGTCCCTCGGATCCGGGCGTCGGTCCCGGCTCGTACCAGCCCGCGAGCGCGGGGTCCTTCGGGGTCTGCATGGTGCCGTCGCCGTTCTGCTTCAGCGTTTCCAGGCTGCTGGTCACGCCCAGCGACGGGATCGTGATCTTCTGCGGCTCCGAGCGGGCGAGGGCGGGCCGGGCCCCGCCGGCACCCGTGCCGCCGCCCGTGGCCGAGCCTGCGCCCGTACCGTTCTTCGGGGCGTCGGCGGGCTTCCCGCCGGGGGCGCCGCCCGGGGCATCGGGTGCCGCGCCCTGCGCGGCCTGCCCGTCCGGGGTCGCGGGCTCGGCCGCGTTCTGTCCCGCGCAGCCCGCGAGGAGCAGCGCGGCGAGTGCGGCGGCGGCCAGGGGGCGTACGGTGCGGTGGCGGCTCCACCCGGTGGCCGTGGCGGTCGTGCCGGGCACAGGAGACGTGCGGGGTTCGGCGGTCGGCTTCACGCGCCGCCCCCGGTGTTCTCCCGGCGGACCGGGACGGGGACCGCGGAGGCCCGCTTGCGCGAGAGGGCCACCGCGCCGGCCGCCGCGGCGAGCACGGTGATCGCCACGCCGTCGCGGACCGTCACCGGCACGGAGGCGCTCTCCGCGGTGCCTCCGCCGGTCTCGATGGCTCCGACGGGGAGGGATCCGACGGCCGCGCCCTTGACCTCGCCGCAGTTGGTCGGGGCCGTGGCCTCCTGGGGCAGCTTCGGGTCGAGCTCGCTCTTGCCGGCTCCCTCGAAGTCGTACTTGCCGTTGTTGTTGCGGTCGATGCCGTGCTGCACGACGTGCAGGTCCTTGATGTGGTCGACGACGTCCTGGCCGACGGTGATGGTCCGCTTGTAGGAGACCTTGCCCTTCTTGTCGGCGACGGGCATGCGGTCCACTGCCAGGCCGCTGGCGGGCCTGGTGTCGCCTGTCGTGGTGAGCGAGATGTTGATGTCGCCGTAGTCGTGCGTGGCCTCGGTGTTGCTGAGGACTCCGTCGCCGTCGGTGTCGTCGGTCGCGTCCGGGCACTTGAAGTCGTGCCCCTTCGTCGAGCCGTGGAGGTGCTGGGCCGACGGCGAACCGGGCACCATGCCCTCGGACTCGATCTGCACGGTCAGCTGATTTCCCTTGAGACTGAGCAGGACCGTGCCGCGGGAGCCCGAATCGTTCAGCTGCGCCAGGTCGATCTGGTACGCCTTTCCGCCCTCCGCGAGTGCTGGCCCGGAAAGACCGAGGGTCAGGAACACGGCGGCGGGTACGGCGGCGAGAACCACGTGGCGACCGGCGCGCTTGACTATCACATTCGCTCCTGTTCCGTGGATCCCCTGGACGGGAATCGCAGATCGTGCTGGGTTGGAAACGAGCCCCGGAAAGGGTCTCTTTCCTACTTCGGCGCCCCAACGCCTGTGGATGGGTTCCTCTTTGAAGATTTTTCGGCGCCCACTGCGTCCGGCAGCCTTCCCCCGGTCATCCAGATGCGTGACATCGCATCGGCCAGGGCGGGGAATCGGGCTGCGTCGCAGAGCATCACCGAGAGCACGAGCATTCCGTGCGCGGTGGATTTCGGATCGCGGTTGCGGTGCAGCCGCATGATCGCGTCGCCCAGGGGGCGGCGCCCCAGGAGGAGCCCCGGGAGCCGCACGCCCGCGGCCACCTCCAGGTCCCTGCGGCGGCCGCCGAACGGCAGTGCCTGCGTACGGCTGATGCCGGGCGGCGCGGGCGAGTCCCGCACGTGGCGGACGTACGCCTCCGGCGGGGCCTGTCCGTTCTCGAAGGTGTTGCGGAAACCGATGATCCGAGGGCCTGCGCCGTGCAGGCGGAGCTCGACGTAGAGCTCGATGAACAAACCACTGAGTTGAATACGGAGCGGGAGATGGGATTCATCCCGACCCCCCGGGCCGGCCATGCTGAACATACCGTGAGCATCTGCCGCTCTCGACCTGATGGTCGACATCAGGAGCCGATACTCGTCCACCGATGCGTACGCCGAGGAAAACGACACGGGTTTCAGCATGGCCGCCTGCATCAGGTGGAGGAGCCGGGAGCCGGACTCCTCGTCAGTAATCTGAACGGATTCGGTTCGACCTTGCTGTACTCACGCACGCGCATCCACCGCCTTATACATCGTTCCGGTCACCTGCGGGAGGGGTGGCCCCCTTCCCCGGTTCCGGATTCGGTTTCGGTTCGGTCTCGACCTTTGTAGTCCTCCTGACGGCGGCCGGGCGAATAGTTGGCCTGTGATGCCAAAAATTCAGCGCGCCGCCCCGCCCAGTGCCCGTTCCAGTGCCTCCAGGACGGTGTCGCGGAACAGCGTGGCCTTGTAGCCGGTCTGCGGCAGGGGCCGACAGCGGGTCAGTACCGTCGCGGCCGCCGCGGCGAGGGTCCCGGGGGTGGCCTCGCGGCCGATCAGCACGGTTTCCACCTCGGGCAGTCGCAGCGGGACGCGGGCCACCCCGCCGGCCGCGACGGCGGCGTGTGTGACGGTGCCGTCGTCGAGCGCGAGCCGGGCGGTGGCCTCGACCAGGGGCCACTCGGCGTGGGCCCGGCTGGTGGCGCGGTGGTAGGCGGCGCGTTCGCCGGGCAGCGGGGCGGGCAGCCGTACCGCGGTGAGGACGCGGTGCGGCGGCAGCAGGTGGTCGGCGTGATGGAGGAGGTCGCCGTCGCCGTACAAGTCGGCGATGCTGCGCGGCGCTTCGTCGTGGATCTCGGCCTCGGCGTCGTAGGTGAGCAGGGCCGTCGCCAGGGTGGACGGATGCGGGGTGATGCAGGGACCGCCTCCGCTGACCACGCCGAAATGGTGGTCGCCCTCGCGCGCGGGGCAGCCCGCGCCGCCCTTCTGGAGGCAGCTGACGTGCGGGTTGCGGTAGTACCAACAGCGGTTGCGCTGCAGCAGGTTGCCGCCCAGGGTCCCGGCGGCGCGGATCTGCGGGGTGGCCGCGGTCCCGGCCGACAGGGCGAGGGCCGGCCAGCCTGCGCGTACCCGGGGATCGGCGGCGAGCTCGGCGAGGGTGGTCAGGGCTCCGATGCGCAGCCCTCCGTCGGGCAGCGGCTCGGTGCCGCGCAGGTCCGCCATGCCGTCGAGGTCGGTGAACGGCCCGGTGGAGACGCCGCTGCGCTGCCGGGCGCCGGTGTCGGTGCCGCCCGCGCGCAGTTCCCCGCCGCGGGCCCGTACGGCGGCCGAGAGGCCGGTGAGGTCGGTGAGGTCGGGCTGATCGGTGCTCACGTACCCAGTCCTTCCAGGAGCCGGTCGGGGCGGATGGGCATGTCGTACGGGCGCCAGCCGGTCGCGTCGTGGACCGCGTTGGCCAGGCACGCCGCGGTGGGCAGGGTGGCGATCTCGCCGAGGCCGACGCCGCCGCCGGGGACGTGGCCGAAGCCCTCCTGGTGGAAGTGGACGGTGATCTCGGGGGTGTCGCCGATCCCGGGGATGCGGTAGTCCTCCAGGTTGTCGGTCAGCACCCGGCCGGTGACCGGGTCGGTGCGCCGCTCCTCGTACAGGGCGTAGCCGATGCCCTGGACGACGGCGCCCTCGCACTGGCTGCGGGCGAGCCGGTCCTCGTGGATGCGGCCCGCGGCGATGCCGCTCCAGACGCGCAGCGGGCGGATCCGGCCGAGCCGCGTGTCCACCTCGACCTCGGCGACCTGCACCGAGCCGGTGAAGCCGCGGCCGATCGCCACGCCGCCCATGGTGAAGGGGAGGACGAAGCCCCGGTGGTCGCGGGGGCGTCGCCCGGTCACCCGTACGCCGTGTGCGGCGTCGAGCCGGGCGGCGACGTCGGATCCGCCGAGTGCTTCGCGCAGCCGGGCGGCGGCGTCCGCGGCGGCGGGTACGAGGGAAGGGGTGGTGCGGCTGCCGCCGGAGGTGGGGCCGTGGACGGTGTCGCTGTGGCCGATCTCGGCGCGCACCCGCGCCTCGTGCAGGCCGAGTGCGCCGGCCACGGCGCGGCGCAGCACGGTCCGTGAGCCGGTGCCCATGTCCTGTACGGCGCAGCGGGCGACCACGATCCCGTCCTCGACGGCGAGTTCGACCTCGGTGACGGGGTCGAGGAAGTAGAGCCAGTTGGCCGCCGCGACGCCGACGCCGCGGCGGAAGCGTCCGGTGCCGCCGCGGCGGCCCGACCAGAGCGGCAGTGCGGCGGCCCGGTCGTAGAGGGCGTGCCGCTTGGGGTTGCCGTCCCAGCGGCGGCGCAGGGCGATCGGGTCCTGGCCGAGCCGGTGGGCCATCTCGTCGACGGCCTGTTCCAGGGCCCAGCACATGGTGGGGCCGCCGGGGCCGCGGAAGGGGGCGCCCGGGGGGCGGTGGGTGACCGTGTCGAAGTCGCGGAGCCGGCGGGGGGCCTTGCCGTACATGAACCGGGCGAGGGCCGCCACGGTGCCGCCCACCGAGACCCCGCCGTCGCTGTCCGCGTCCATGGCCAGCGCGCTCAGGTCGCCGGCCGCGTCGACGGCCATCGCGAGCCGGATCCGGCTGCCGGGCCGGTATCCGCCGTCGGTGAGTTCCTCGTCCCGGTCGAGCACGACCCGGACCGGGGCGCCGTGCAGCCGGGCCAGCTCCGCCGCCGCGACGACGTCGGTGGTCAGTCCCATCTTGCAGCCGAAGCCGCCGCCCACGTGGACGGCCCGTGCCACCACCTGTTCGGGGGGCAGGCCGAAGCGTTCGGCGGCGAGTTCGGCGACGTGTCTCACGGACTGCGTGGACACCTGGAGGTGGAGGGTGCCGTCGGCCCAATGGGCGAGGCAGGCGTGCGGTTCGAGCGGGGTGTGGGTCTGCGCGGCGGTGGTGAACACCCCTTCGACGACCCTTTCGGGGTACTGGGTACGGGCCTCCTGAATGCGTCGTACGGCCAGGGCGGGGCGTTTGCTCATGGCGGACGGGCCCCGTAGGTTGCCGCGCCATCGGGCGGGGACCAGCTGGGGGGTCTCGCCGGATCCGGGGGCCCGCTTACGGGACGCCTTGTCCTCGTAGACCGGCGGGCCTTCGCCGGTGCGGGCCAGGCGTGCGTCCAGGGCCGCGGGCAGCACCTCGTAGTCCACGGTGACGCGCGCTGCGGCCGCCCGTGCGGCGGCCCGGTCCGTCCCGGCGACGGCGGCGACGGGCTGCCCGACGTAGCGGACCACGCCGTCGGGCGGCAGGAGGGGCACCAGCGGCAGGTCGCCGGCCTCCAGGGAGCGTACGTGGGCGTGCGCGTGCGGCGAGCGGATGATCACGCCCTCCAGCAGCCCCTCGGGGTGCAGGTCCGTGGTGTAGCGGGCGGATCCGTCGGTCTTCTCCGGTGCTTCGACGCGCGGTACCGCCGCTTCCCTCGACCGGGTCGGCGCCGTGCCGGACGCCACTGTGCCGGGTGGTGCCGTGCCGGTCGGTGCTGTGTCGGGTGGTGCCGTGCCGGGTGGTGCCGTGCCGGTCGGTGCTGTGCCGGGTGGTGCCGTGCCGGGTGGTGCCGTGCCGGTCGGTGCCGTGCCGGTCGGTGCCGTGTCGTGGTCGCCTGCGCAGGCGGCGGCCACCGCCCGGAAGATCCCCTCGTAGGCGCCGCAGCGGCACAGGTGACCGGCCAGGGCCTCCGCGATCTGCTCGCGCTCCGGCCGGGCGGTACCGTGCAGGGCGCGCCAGCGCTCGACGAAGGCGGCCGCCTCGACCACGAATCCCGGGGTGCAGTAGCCGCACTGGAGGGCGTCCTCGGCGGCGAAGGCCCGTGCCACGGGATGGCCGGACAGGCCCTCCACCGTCGTCACCCGCCGCCCGGCCAGCCGGGCCGCCGGGGTCAGACAGGAGACCCGGGGTTCTCCGTCGACCTGGATGGTGCAGGCCCCGCACACGCCGCCGGCGCAGACCAGCTTCGTGCCGGTCAGGCCCAGCCGGTCGCGGACCACGTCCACGGCAGCGGGGTCGCCGTCCACGTCGACCGTCCGCCGGGCGCCATTGACCTCGAACTCCACGAGACGTACTCCTCCGCCGTGGGGTGGTGGCCGCCTGGGCCACGCTCGCCGTCACGCTCCTTGATATCCCGGCGCCGGGGCCTGCGCAGTGCGGCCGCAGGCCGATCGGGCACCGGCCCGATGCCCCGGGACGGGTCCACGGGGCCCGGATCCGCGGAGCGGTCCCGGCCGGACGTTGCTCCGTTCTTGGTACGTCACCCGTGGAGTCGCCGGTCGTGACCCGCTCGCGGGCAGGTGGTGGACGGGTGACGGGCACGGCGTACGCACGGCGGGCGCGGGGCCGAAATCCCCTTCGGCGCCCGCCCGCCAGGGTGCGCAGTCGCATCCCGGGATGCCGAACATTCCATCCGGCCGTCGTACCGCAGCAGCGGCCGGACTGACCCGCGCCAGGCCCTGCCGCGGCCCGGCACGGTGGGCCGGTGGGCCGGTGGGGCGGTGGGGCGGTCAGGTGGTCGGGCGGTCGGGCGGTCGGTCAGCTGCGTGGGCCCGCGCCCGGTCCGGCGTCGGGGAGGAGCCCGGCCCGCAGGGCGGCGGCCGCGTGGACGGCGGCGCCGACAGCCATGGCGTCCTCCTCGAAGACCACGCGGTTGGAGTGACAGTCGGGGGCCTGCGCCGGGGGGACGCCTGGCGGACACGCCCCGAGGAACGCCATCGCGCCCGGCACCCGCTGCAGGACGTACGAGAAGTCCTCGGCGCCCATGAACGGCTCGGCCAGGTGGTGGACCCGGCCGGGGCCGAGGAGCGCGGCGGCCGCGTCGTGGAGGGCCGCCGTACGGGCGGGGTCGTTGACGACGGGTGGGTAGCCCTCGGTGAGGGTGACCTCGGCCCGCGCCCCGTGGGCGGCGGCGACGTGCTGGGCGACGCGGGTGATGCCGTCGCGCACCAGATGCCGGGTGGCGGGGGTGAGGGTGCGGAAGGTGCCGCGGATCTCGGCGGTCTCGGGGATGACGTTGCTCGTCGTGCCCGCGTGGATCGAGGCCACGGTGACCACGGCCGGATCGAACACGTCGACGTTTCGCGTGACCATGGACTGCAGGGCCTGGACGATCTCGCAGGCGACGGGGACGGGGTCGAGGGCCCGGTGCGGTGTCGAGGCGTGTCCGCCGCGGCCGCGTACGGTCACGAGCAGCCCGTCGGATGCGGCGAAGGTGGGACCGGGCCGCAGATGGAGGGTGCCGCTCTCGAACCGGGTGGTGACGTGCAGGGCGAAGGCCGCCGCGACGCCGCCGTCGGCGGTCTCCAGCACTCCCTCGTCGATCATGCGGCGGGCGCCGCCGCCGGATTCCTCCGCGGGCTGGAACATGAAGACGACGCGGCCCGCCAGCAGGGCGCGGCGGGCCGTGAGCAGCCGGGCCGCTCCGACGAGCATGGCGGTGTGGGTGTCGTGTCCGCAGGCGTGCATGGCACCCGGCACCGTGGAGGCGAAGTCGAGACCGCTCTCCTCGTCCATCGGCAGGGCGTCCATGTCGGCGCGCAGCAGGACCGTCGGGCCGGGCCGGGCTCCTTCGAGTCGTGCGGTGACGGAACTCTGGTTCGATCCGGTGGCCGGATCCAGCCCGAGCCCGTCCAGTGCCTCCAGGACGGCCTGCTGGGTACGGGGCAGGTGCGTGCCGGTCTCGGGGAGGCGGTGGATGCTGCGGCGCAGGGCCACGAGGCCGGGCAGGGCGGCGTGCGCTTCGGCGAGCAGCCCTGTGAAGGCTTCCGGTGGGACGTGCACGGCGCCTCCTCCGCGGGAGCGGACAACGGACGTAGCGGATGTATGGGATGCGCGGGATACGCGGGATGCACAAGAGGTACGGGGTGTACGGGATGTATCGGTTGCGCGGGACGTCTGCCATGGTGCCGCGCCGTCCGCCCGCCACGCCGGCGCACCGCGTCCGGCGCGCCGGGGCGTACGCCCGCTGCGCGGGCCCCCGGCGCGCCGGGCGGCGTGCGGCAGGGGTGCGAGGGCGGCGAGCAGTTCGTCTGCGGTCGAGATCATCGCTGGGCATTGTGTCTGACGGGGCGGCCTCGGCCCCACCGGATTTCGCGGCGCCTGCCGCCTCTGCCGGTTCTGCCGCACCTGCCGCGTCTTCCCGGTCTGCCCCGTCTGCCGCGTCTGCCTCGCGCCGCTCCACGCCGCCCGCCACCCGCCACCCGCCACCCGGTTCGGCGGGCGGCGGCAGGTGGGCGGTCGGCGTGACGAGCTGCGGCGGTCAGGGGACCCGCAGCGCGGCCAGCCGCTGTTCGAACGGCACGGTCACAAAGCCGTGCGCCGGATCCACCGACGTGATCGCCCCGGTCGGCGAACGCGGCGCGATCGCGGCGGCGGTGTCGACGTCGGGGGCGCTGCCCGCGCCGGGGACTGCGGCGGGGGCGGTGAACCGTGCCAGCTCGGCGCCCGCACGCGCGATTCGCTGCGCCAGCCCCTCCTCGCCCCAGTCCTCCGAGGCCGCGTACACGGCGGTCGGCAGGACGAGCGCGCGCAGGTACGCGAAGAGCGGGCGCAGGGCGTGTTCGGTGACCAGGGAGTGCCGGGCCGTGCCGCCGGTCGCGCCGAGGAGCACCGGTTTGCCGGTGAGGGCGTCCTTGTCGATGAGATCGAAGAAGGACTTGAACAGACCGCTGTAGGAGGCCGCGAACACCGGTGTCACGGCGATCAGGCCGTCCGCGGCGGCCACCGCGTCGAGCGCGGCGGCGAGCCTGGCGGGCGGGAAGCCGGTGACGAAGTGCTGGGCGATCTCCGTCGCCAGCTCCCGCAGTTCGATCACTTCGGTCTCCGCGTCCGCGTGCTGCAGGGTCGCGGCCGCGAGCCGGTCGGCGAGCAGTCGGGTGGAGGAGGGTGAGCTCAGCCCGGCCGATACGACGACGATGTTCATGCCTGCGTCTCCTCCCTCGTGTTCACGCCCTTCGCCTCCTGCGCGTCCTTCGCGTCCTCGGAGCCCCGGGCGGCGGCCGCGACCCGGGCGGAGTGCGTCGGGGCGTCGGGCACGCCGGCCCGGCGCATGTTCGCGAACTCCTTGCGCAACACCGGCACGACTTCCTCGCCCAGCAGGTCGAGCTGCTCCAGGACGGTCTTCAGGGGCAGGCCCGCGTGGTCCATCAGGAACAGCTGGCGCTGGTAGTCGCCGACGTAGTCCCGGAAGGAGAGGGTCCGCTCGATGACCTCCTGCGGGGAGCCGACGGTCAGCGGTGTCTGGGAGGTGAACTCCTCCAGGGACGGGCCGTGGCCGTACACCGGCGCGTTGTCGAAGTACGGACGGAACTCGCGCACCGCGTCCTGCGAGTTCTTGCGCATGAACACCTGGCCGCCGAGGCCGACGATGGCCTGCTCGGGGGTCCCGTGTCCGTAGTGGGCGTAGCGCTGCCGGTAGAGGTTCACCATCTGCTCGGTGTGGGAGGCAGGCCAGAAGATGTTGTTGTGGAAGAAGCCGTCGCCGTAGTACGCCGCCTGTTCGGCGATCTCGGGCGAGCGGATCGAGCCGTGCCACACGAAGGGCGCCACGCCGTCGAGGGGGCGGGGGGTGGAGGTGAAGGACTGCAGCGGTGTGCGGAACTTGCCCTTCCAGGTGACGACGTCCTCGTCCCAGAGGCGGCGCAGCAGCGCGTAGTTCTCGATGGCGAGGTCGATGCCGTCGCGGATGTCCTTGCCGAACCAGGGGTAGACCGGTCCGGTGTTGCCGCGGCCCATCATCAGGTCGACGCGGCCGTCCGCGACGTGCTGGAGCATCGCGAAGTCCTCGGCGATCTTCACCGGGTCGTTCGTGGTGATCAGCGTCGTCGACGTGGACAGGATCAGGTTCTCGGTGCGTGCGGCGACGTAGCCGAGCATCGTGGTCGGCGAGGAGGGGACGAACGGCGGGTTGTGGTGCTCACCGGTGGCGAAGACGTCGAGGCCGACCTCCTCGGCCTTCTGCGCGATGGCAAGCATCGCCTTGATGCGTTCGTGCTCGCCGGGCACGCGTCCGGTCGTCGGATCGGCCGTGACGTCACCGACCGTGAAGATCCCGAACTGCATGGCTCCCCTTCCCAAGGTTGTTTACGATTCAACTATACCCGGGAACGGGAGGTGCGGCCGAGGTATTCCCGATGCCCGTATCCCGATGCCCGTGCAAACGAGAAGCCGCCCGGCAGGACGGCCCGGGCGGCTGGTGACGACCGCGTTCGCTGCGACGAAGGCAGTCAGGCAGGGGTGTTCCAGGCGGTCGTCAGCCCGTCCAGCCACGCGGGCGGCAGTTCCACGGCGTCCCATTCCTCGCGCAGCTCCCGCGGTGCGGCGGCGAGCCGCTCCAGCACGGCGATGCTCGTGGCGGAGTGGAGGAGCGAATAGCGGCCGTGCATCGTGATGGCGCTCCCCGGTCCGTAGCAGGCGAACATCCGCTCCAGCCGGGCCTGGTGGTCCGCGGCGAACTCCGTCAGCCGGCCGGCGTATCCCGCCCGCTGCCGGGGGCTCATCGTGCCGAGGACGGCGGCGAGGACCTCGTCCGTCACCTCCGGGTCCAGCTCCGAGACCTCGGTGAACGACAGGTACAGCGGTGTGACCGCCACCCGAGCCCGCTCCACCTCCATGCGTCTGGCCCGGGGGCGCTCCCCCGCCGGCCCCTGCTCCCCTGCCGCTCCGACGGCCCGTACCAGGGTCCGCTCGGCGACGGCCCCGAGTTCTTCCAGGACCTCCCGGGCCCCGTCCAGCCGGCCCGACGCGTACGGCTCGTCCTTCTCCCCCGCGGTGCTCCGGCCGCTGCTCAGCTCCTCGTGCGCGAGAGCCAGCGCGCCCGCCTCCAGGAGCCCGATCAGTTGCCGTGCGTCATCGGACGGGACCCCCGCCCGGGCCAGGAGCTGCAGCAGCGTCGCCCTCGCGTTCTCGACGCTGACCTCGTCCGGCCACTGCCGCCCCCCGTCGGCCACGCTCATCAGATCCTCCTCGTCACTCGGTGGTGCGGTGGGTGCGACGCATCGCACCCTTCGACCGTGCAACGCGCGACGGCCGGACCCCGCTCCCCCGGCGGCGCAGCCCGGGCGGGCCGGGGGAACGGCGATCAAGGGCACCGTAGCCCGTGATCCTTCCAGACGGCCGACGACGCTGCTTCCCACCCTGCGGACGGCACCGGCGGCCGTGCGCCGCACCAGGCCGCACCAGGCCGCGGCGGCCGTCAGGAACGCAGGCCCGCCCGCCGGAGTGTGATCCCGGACAGGGCGGAGATGGCCTGCCGGTCGCCGCGGCGCCAGGCGTCGGCGAGGCCTCCGGGCGGGGCGGGGATCGTGGCGAGGTCGCCCGGCGGCCCGGTGAGGGCGCGCAGGGCGAGCAGGTCGGTGCCGCCGGGAGCGTCGAGGAGACGCCGGATGGCGGCGCTGCGACGGATCCAGCGCAGCCTGAGGGGAAGCCAGAGCAGGAGCACGAGGGCCACGGGGACGACGATCAGGCCGAGAGCGGCCAGGAACGCCACCTGCCCGACGGTGTCCTGCAGCGACTGGCCGGCGTCGGCGAGGCCGCTGCCGGCGTCGGCCGCGGACCGGAACGGCGTCTTCAGGAGGTCGCCGACGAGCGGCACCCGCGAGGCCGTCTCTCCGGCGTCTTCCAGGGCGGCGGCCAGGCTGTCTCCGGAGCTCTCCACCTTCCGGCCCGGCTCGGCCAGCAGCATGATCGCGTCGTGGACGGCCAGGGCGAACCACACCGCGGCGGCGATCAGGAGCACCGCGATCAGGTCCGCGAGGATCTGGCGGCTCCGCCGCGCGGGCGTCTGGGCGTAGAGAAGCAACGGCTGCTCCTGTTCCGGTCACGGCGTCGGGGAGGGCCTGCCCCCGCCGGAGGCGTCCGCTGCCGACGGCGAGGCCAGGCCGGTCGCTCGACCGTACGTCGCCCCGCCCCGTCCACGCGTGTCCCCGGCCCGGATCCACGAGACGTTGCCGGGTTGGCGCAGCGCACCGCTCCCGCAGGCGGGTCGCTTTCGACCCTGCGGGGGCTCAGGTCATGGAGTGGGCGGACAGGAGCGTGTCGGCCCGGACACGCAGCTCGCGCGACAGCTCTCCGTGCACGGTCACGGAGACCTCGTCGCCCCCGGCAGAGCGGGCGCGTCGGACCTCCGCCTGCTGCGCTTCACCCACCAGGGGGTACGCGTACCAGCCGTCGGCCCGCTCGTCGTCGGTCTCCTCGACCGCACGTGCCACCGTCGCCCAGTCCGTGGCATCGAATGCGTATCCCACGTAGTGCGACAGCAGTTCCAGGAAGGGCCGCAGGTTGCGCTCCCGGATCCACCCGCCGACTTCGGCTTCCGCCATGACTCCCCCTCAGCATTCAGGGGGCCGGCCTGCCATGGGCCGGCCGGCCGGAGTGGGTGGGCCCTCCCTCCCGGGGAGGGAGGGCACCGGAGCTGTCAGGTCGGCCAGGGCGGTCAGGTCAGGTCAGGTCAGGTCAGGTCAGCCAGGGCTTCCAGACGTTCTCGTTGCGCTCCACCCACTTCTTCGCCGCCTGCTGCGGCGACAGCTTCTCCTCCGCGATCATCAGGGAGACCTCGTTCTGCTGGGCCTTCGTCCAGTGGAACTTCTTCAGGAAGGCGGCCGCCCTGCCGCCCGACTCCGCGAAGCGCGTGTTGAGGTACTGCTGCAGCGGCGTGTGCGGGTACGCGCAGGCCACCTGCTCGGGGTCTTCGGCGCAGCCTTCCGTGTACTCGGGCAGCTTCACCTCGGTCATCGGGACCCGTTCGAAGAGCCACTGCGGCTCGTGCCAGTACGTCAGGAAGGGCTTGCGCGCCTTGGCGAACTGTTTGATCTGGGTGATCTGCGCGGCCTCGGAGCCCGCGAAAACCACCTCGAAGTCCAGGTCCAGGTTCTTCACCAGAGCCTTGTCGTTGGTGACGTAGGACGGGGAGCCGTCCAGCAGCTGGCCCTTGTTCCGGGCATGGGGTGGTGCGCGGGGGTGGTCATGCTGTGCTCCTCCTTCAGCCCGCGAACCAGCGCACGGGGCGCGGGGCGAGGTTCTGGTACACGTGCTTGGTCTCGCGGTACTCGGCCAGGCCCGAGGGGCCCAGTTCGCGTCCGGTGCCGGACTTGCCGAAGCCGCCCCACTCCGCTTGCGGGAGGTGGGGGTGGAAGTCGTTGATCCGGACGGTGCCGTGGCGCAGTCGGCCCGCGACGCGGCGGGCGCGGCCGGGGTCGGATGTCCAGACGGCGCCGACGAGGCCGTACTCGGTGTCGTTGGCGAGGGTGACGGCCTCGGCCTCGCTGCGGAAGGTCTCGACGGTCAGGACGGGCCCGAAGACCTCCTCCCGTACGACGCGCATCCCGCGGTGGCAGCGGTCGAGCGCGGTCGGCCGGTAGAAGTAGCCGGGCCGTCGGGGCGTACGCCGCCGGAGCGGAGCACGGCTCCCTCGGCGAGGGCGGAGGCCACGTACCCCCTCGGTGCGTTCGCGCTGGGCGGCGGACACCAGCGGGCCGCACTCGACGCCGGGGTCGGTGCCGCGGCCGAGGCGTATCCGGTCGGCGCGGCGGGCGAGTTCGGCGACGAAGCGCTCGGTCGCGCGGTGGCGAAGCCGGCGGCAAGGTACTGGTGGCCGCGCAGCCTGCGCCGCTGGCCCCGCGCATACGCGGCGAGGGACGCGTCGAGTTCGCCCCGGCCGGTCGCGGCGGGGCCGTACGTGCGGGAGGGCCTGCTCGGCCACGTCATGCCGGTGGCCGGGTCCGGTAGCGGCTGACGGCGGGCGCCCACCGGGGCACGAGCGCGGCCGGTCGTGCCCCTACGACCCGCCGGGCTCCGGTGGGTTGCCGCCGAGGACGTCGGCGACATGGGCGGCGAGTGCGCGGCGCAGGCCGTCGGGGGACATCCGGCGTTCGTCGATCAGGTGCGTCACCAGGTCGGCGCGGATCGCGGCCAGCAGGGCGTGGGCGGTGAAGTCCGGGTCGTGGACGCCGGGTACCCGGTCGAGCGCGGCACGCAGGGTCTCGTGCCACCATCCGTAGTGCCCGGCCCGGTACGGGCTGCTGATCCCGGCGTCCTCCGCGGCGGACATCAGGTTCCGGTTCTCGATCTTGAAGGTCAGGGCGGTGTCGAGGAGCTCCAGCACCTGCTGCCGCGGTGCGGAGCCGGTCTTCTCCTGCACCTCCCGCACCGCGCGCTGCAGGGGTTCGAGGCGGGAGGTGATCACGGCGGCGATCAGGCCGGCCCGGTCGCCGAAGCGGCGGAAGAGGGTTCCCTTGCCCACTCCGGCGGCTGCGGCGATGTCGTCCATCGACACGCTGTGAGGGCTGCCGCTGGCGGCGAAGAGGGCATCCGCGGCCGCCAGGACGGCTTCTCGGTTGCGCTGGGCGTCCGCGCGCTCCGTACGCTCCGCTCGTGGGGCCACGGGTCCTCCTTCGTCTACGGCCGCCGCTCCGGCCCCTGGGAATGATATTCGGCCGGTTTCGGCGCGCGGCCCGCGGCCGGCCGCACCTCCCATTCGACGAAGGCGCGCAGGGTGCCCGGGGGGCGCCCGGTGAGGCGCTCGACGGTGTCGGAGGTACGGTCCTCCGCGCCTGCGGCGATGGCGCGGTCCATGGTGGCGAGCATGGTGGCGAAGTCGAGGGGGATCTCGGCCGCCCAGCGGTCGCGCAGTTGCTCGAAGGTCAGCTGCCGGTGCACGACGGTGCGACCGGTGACCTCCGTGATGATCGCGGCGACGTCGGCATAGCTCAGCGCCTGCGGCCCGGTGAGGATCAGGTCGGTGTTCGGGGCCCGCCCGGCGGTCAGGGCGTGTACGGCGACGGCGGCGATGTCCTCGGCGTCGACGAATCCGACACGGCCGTCCCCCGAGGCCGTGAGGATGGTGCCGTCGTCGCGGATGGTGCGCGCGTGGGGGGCGGCACCGGTGAAGTTCTGCATGAACCAGGACGGCCGCAGCACCGCCCACTCCTGGAACAGGGCGGGCAGTTGCTCGTGCACCCGGCCCACGGCCGGGCCGCCGGAGGGGATCGCCGAGGAGCTGAGCAGGACGACGCGGCGTACGCCGGCGGCCCGGGCCCGGTGGAGGAAGGGCAGCATGACGGCGGCCGGGTCGGGAGAGCCGGTGGGCGGAACGAGGTAGGCGCGGTCGACGCCGTCCAGGGCGTCGGCCCAGGTCGCCGGGTCGTCCCAGTCGAAGCGGACGGCGTCGGCACCCGCCTGCGGGATGGCGTTCCGGCCGGCGGCTTTGACGCGGCGGCCTGCGGCGAGCAGTCCGGCGGTGACGCGGCGGCCGGTGGTGCCGGTGGCGCCGACGACCAGCGTGGCGTGGGTGGTTGTCATCGGTTCGCTCCGGTGAGGTCGGCGCCGGTCAGGGACGCGGCGAGGGGGTTCCAGTAGTCGCGGTAGGAGGTGATGAGCCCGTCCTCGACCGTGACCACGGCGATGTAGGTCATGTCGTAGGGCGTGTCGGTCTTCACCAGGCGGCCCACGCCCCGCATTTCGACCACGATCGTTTCGGGGACGGTGGTCCGGTGGATCTTCACGTCCGGGAAGTCGTGCAGGTCGACGTGGTCGGGGTAGTCGCGCATATAGGCGCCGACCGCGGCCTTGCCCTCAAGGCGGGCCGGCCAGCCGTCGGGCGCGAAGGGGAATTCGAGGACACCGTGGGTGGCCCAGAGGTCGATCCAGGCGGGGATGTCCTTCTCCAGCAGCAGTCGCAGGCCGTGGCGGTACAGCTCCACCGGCTCCATGGGGGTCGTCATGAGGGGGCTTCCGTTCTGCTCGGCGTGAGGGCGGCGCCTTGGGGTGGTGCCTTGGGGCGGCGCCGTGGCGGCCCAGGGGAAACACAAGCGGACCGTCGGTCCGCATGATCGAGAGCTTACGGACCGTCGGTCCGCTTAGCAAGGGACGGTGACCCACCGGCCCTGCAGGAGGGCATGGAACGGCCGTGGCCGGCCCGCGGAACGGGTCGGCCACGGCCTTCGGCGGGGCTCAGGAAGTGCGCTTCAGCGTCCAGGTGTCGGGGTTGGAGCCGAGCAGTAGGTGCTGACGATGGTCCGGCCGCCGGACGGCCAGGGCAACGGGACGACGGGGGCGGTTCACGGGACGTTCCTTCCTCGGCACACCGGGATCGGCGCCGACCGTCGGCAGGCCGTACCGGGCGCCGCGTCCTCGCTGCCCGACCGGCCGGGAATCCAGAAAGTCACCTTGCGGACACAACCCTGCGATCGCTTGGCGCCGTTGACGATGTCCGGTGCCGATGTCGGTGTCGGTGTCGGTGCCCACGCCGGCGCCCACGCCGGTGCCGGTGACCGGCAGCAGTGACCGGCGCCCGTGTCAGCCGATCGGCTGCCGCGTCTCGGCGCGCACCTGCGGGTGCGGGGGCTACGGAGGCCGGTACGGGCCGGGGTTCCGCTGGGGCGCGGGCGGCTCATGCCCGAACGCTGCGGCAGCCCCGCGCTCGGCCGACGACGAGCGTCCCCGGGCGCCGTACCGCTCCCCCGCCACCAGCGGGTCCGGCGGACGGGTTCGCGGGCGGCCGGTCAGCCCTGGCGCTGGTCCTGGTCCTGGTCCTGGTCCTGGTCCTGGTCCTGGTCCTGGTCCTGGTCCTGGTCCTGGTCCTGGTCCTGGTCCTGGTCCTGCGCCAGGGTGAAGAGCACCCGCTTGTTCCTGTCGGGGAAGGCGGGGTCGGCCCGTTCGAGCCGGACCCGGACGCTCGCGCCGAGTTCGAGGTCCACGGTGGCCGAGGCGACCCTGCCCAGCACGGCGGGCTCCGCGAGCTGCACCTGGCCCTCCCGGGGGTTCGGGTGCGCCAGTTCCGCGTCCGTGTCGATCACCACCGCGTCGAAGGTGCTGCCCACCCGGTCCATGAGCAGCGCCGCCTCCACCAGGTCCACGGACTGCCGGTCCGCCGCGTTCCCCTTCGCCTTCTCCATCCTGCTCGGCAGGTCGGCGAGGGCGGCGAGCGCCCACTCGGGCGGCTCCCGGTCCGCGCTCGCGGCCACGCACAGTTCACCGGCGTACCGGTCGACCAGCCGCCGCAGCGGCGCCGTGCAGTGGGTGTACGGTGCCGCGATCGCCGCGTGCACGGTCTGCGCGGGGACGTGCTGGTGGTCCCGGAAGGACTTGTAGACCGATTTCAGCAACAGGGCACCGGCCGCCTCGTGGAGGAAGGCCGCGTGCCGGTGCCGGCGGGGGTCGAGGGAACGGATCAGCTCGGCGTACGAGACGTGGTGCGGCCAGTCGATACCGAGGCCCTGGGCGATGTGGCGCAGTCGCGTGACCTCGTGGGTCGGGGCCTGCTCCTGGGTCCTCAGGATGCCGGGGCCGCCGCCGTCCAGCATCATCCTGGCCGCGGCCATACCGGTCATCAGGGAGATCTGCTCGTTCCACCCGTCCACGGGCAGTGCCGCCCGGTAGCTCAGCCGGAACGATCCGTCCTCGACAGTGACCTCCTGGTCCGGCAGGCTGAGCGAAATGCCGCCCCGCTCGGCCTCGACGGCCTCGCGCAGGGTGCCGATGTCGCGCAGCAGGGCGACGGACTCCGCGGCGGTGCCGGCGTCGATGGCCTGCTGGACGGCCGCGTAGTCGAGTCTGGCCGTGCTGCGCACCAGGGCGCGGCTCACCGACGACGTGACCACCTCGCCGTGGGCGTCGAGGTCGTGCTGCCACAGCAGGGCCGGGGCCTTCTGGTTCGGCAGCAGGCTGGCCGCGCCCTCGGAGAGGACGGGCGGGTGCAGCGGCACCTTGCCGTCGGGGAAGTAGAGGGTGACGATCCGTTTGCGTGCCTCGGCGTCGAGTGCGTCGCCCGCGTTGACGAAGGCGGCCACGTCGGCGATGGCGTAGTACACGCGGAACCCTCCGCCGGGCCGTCGCTCCAGGTACATGGCCTGGTCGAGGTCCTTCGAGCCGGGCGGGTCGATCGTGAAGAGCGGCAGGTCGGTGGCGTCCTTGTCGGGGAGCCGGGGCGCACGGGCGACGGCTTCGGCCGCCGCGAGCACGGGCTCGGGGAAGCCCGAGGGGGCCTGCAGGTCGGTCCGCAGCTTCTTCAGGGCGGTGGCCAGCGCGGCCTTGGCCGCTTCGGACATGCGCATCGGGCGGCGTGGCATGTCCCGAGCGTAGGGCGGAGGTCGCCCGCCGGCACGGCGGGCGACCCGTCCGGGTGCGCAGTGCCCGGCGTGCCCGGCCCTCGTGGTCCGGTCAGGCGCCCACGCCGAGGACGGTACGGATCAAGGTCCGCTGGGCGTCGGACAGGCAGGGGTCCTGAAGGTCGAGCACCTCGTCGTCGACGGTGATCCGGTAGCGGTAGCCGTCGGGTGCGGGAGCGACGGCCCGCTGGGCGAGCTCCTCCAGATCCGCCGCGTCCGGGCGCCCGGACGTGTCGAGTGCGCTGAGCTTCTCCAGGCCGCCGGCGAAGCCTCCCGAGCGGGTGACCGTTATCAGCATGGCCGTTCCTTCCCTGTTCGCTGGTGTGTCGCACGGTCTGCGCGTCGCAGCCACTGCCGCGCATGCCCCGAACGCCGGCGCGCTGTCACCCGGCGGACGCCGGTCGGCAGGAACGGCCGGAAAGTGCCCTGCGGCGGCGCCCCAGAGCGAGCGCTCGACACGTCCGAAGCGTCCGACGCGCTCGACGCGCTCGACGCGCTCGACGCGCTCGAAGTGTTCGAGCCGGTCGGCGAGGAGTGCGCACAGGGGCTGCGGCCGCTCGTGCGGCAGGGCGTGTCCCGCTCCTCGACCACGGCGAGCGAGGCGTGCGGGTAGTGGCAGACCGGCAGCACCGACCGCAGCGTTCGAGCCATGTGCGGCATGCGGGGGCTCATGCGTACTGTCCGCGAGCGCGGCCCGGCCCAGCCCGGCCCGGTCGCCCCACGGGGCTCCGGGAGCCGTGCCGTTGCCACGCTCGGGCCGAAGGAGACGGCGTACGCGGGGCTGTTCGCCGTCCGGGCCGGACGGCGGACCATGGCGGTTCCCTCGTCCTCCCTCTCCCACCAAGGCCGTGCGCCCGACGGCAACAGCGACGGCGGCGGCGTTCGGCACCAGGCTCTCGGAACGTCCGAATATCGATCGTCGACGGGGAACACCGGCTGCCTTCCCGTCAGTTCATCGGATGGAACCGGGGCGGGCCCGCACGACTCGTCCCCGACCGGGCAGATCCATGGGCAAGGAGACACCGTGCGCATTCTCTTCACCGGCCCGGCCTCGGCCGGACACCTCTTTCCGATGATCCCGACCGCGCAGGCCTTACGCGCCGCCGGACACGAAGTGCTGTTCGCGGGCTCGCAGCCGTTGCACCCGCTGCGTCAGGCAGGTTTCCCGATCGTCGAGATAGGCGACGGCCGCACCATCCGGGAGGTGTTCGAGCAGGCCACGGGCGAGGAGGTGCGTTACGTCACGACCGACCTGACCTCCGACCAGATCCTCGACAGGGCGGCCCACGGTTTCGCGCTCCTGTCCCGGTCCACCGTGGACGGCCTGCTGGCGGTCGCCGACAGCTGGGGCGCCGACCTGCTGGTCTACGACTCCTTCCAGGCGTCGGCCCCGCTGGTCGCGGCCAAGCTCAAGATCCCGTCGGTGATCCAGAACTTCGGCGTCGCCTCCGGCCACGACATGGTCGGCCGGCTCGCCGCCAACTTCACCGAGGCGTACGAGACGTACGGCGTGGACGGCCCTGCCGAGCCCACCGCGCTGAACATCGTCCCCGCCTCCCTCGGCGGCGACCCGGGCGGCCTGCGGATGCGCTACCTCCCCTACAACGGGGGCGGCTTCGTTCCCCTCGAACTGCTCCGCCGCGGCACGCGCCCCCGCGTGGCCGTCACCCTGGGCACAGTGCTCACCGAACTGGACGGCGTCAACGCCATCGTCCGTCTGATCGAGGCGGCCGCGTCGGTGGACGCCGAGTTCCTGCTCGCCGTGGGCGACGCCGACCTCGCACCGCTGGGCACCCTCCCGGACAACGTGCGCGCGCTGCCCTGGGTCCCGCTCGCCGAGCTGCTGACCGCCTCGGACGCGCTGGTCCACCACGGCGGCTCCGGCACCCTGCTCACCGCCCTCCAGGCCGGCCTCCCCCAGCTCCTGCTCCCGCAGGGCGCCGACCACTTCATCAACGCCGACGCCCTCACCGCGACCGGCGCCGCCCTGCGTTCCGCGTCCGACGAGGTCGATGCCGCACTCCTCACCCGGCTCATGGGCGACCCGGCCCTGCGCGAGGGCGCCGACCGCCTCCGCGCGGAGAACGCCGCCCTGCCGACCCCGGCCGAGACGGTCCCCGCCCTGGAGGCCCTGGCCTCCGCCTGACGCACCGCCCTCCGCGACGTCGCAGGAGCGGAGGGCTGGTGCCCGGGCCCGGACCGGCGCCCCCTGTCCGGGCCCGGGCCACGGCACCGGGCCGGAACGGCTGTGCGGGGCCGGCACGGCTGCCGGGCCGTGGAAAGCAGCGGCAGCGGCCCCCGGTCGGGGCGGCGCGCGGCCGGGTCAGGGCATCTCGTCGGGGTCACAACTGGCCCGGCGCAGCCCGATCGTACGAAGGGCCCGCATCAGCGCCTCGTGGTCCCCCTCGCGCACGATGTGGACTGCGCCCTCCACCAGGAGGCCCGACACCGCGCGGGGCACCCGGGTGGCGGCGGTCCGCAGCACCACCCCGCTGGGCGGGTCCAGATCCCGCACCCCTCGGAACACCCGCAGGACCCCCGGGTCGGAGTCGATGCTGTCGAGCCCGGCGGGCAGGGCCAGGACGGTGATGTCGGGGAGCAGGACCCGGGCGTGGGCGAGGCCGACAGCGGGGTCGTGGGCGTGCGACACGACTTGGAAGTGCGGGTTGCGCTGGATGCCCGAGCGCAGCAGCTCCAGCTGCTCGCCGTCGGGCACGCCGACCACCAGGACGGTCATCACCTTCCCATCGTGCTTTCGCGCGTACCGCGGGGCGACCCGGGAGGGCGGGGCGCCCTGATTCAGACCGCTGCCGCGGCCTGCTCGGGCTGCGCGCCATGCGCGGCTTGCACGGCCTGCTCGGGCTGCGCGGCTTGAACGGCCTGTACGGCCTGCGCGGGCGGAACGTGCTGGGCGGCCTCGGTGGCGGTGTACGAGGAGGCGAAGGTGAAGGCGCGGGGGCCGGGACCGTGCTCCCGCAGCTCCGTCAGCCGCTCCAGCGCCTCACCGACGGTCGGCAGATGGCCGGCGGGGACCCACCACAGCACCATGTGCGCCTCGACGTGCCGCTCGAACCACTCGCGCCGCCGACGCATCACCTCCAGGTGCCCGCTGCGGTAGGCGAAGTTCCACAGCGCCTCCTGGCTCTCCCACACGGACAGGTTGACGATGACGTCCTCGCCCGCCGGACGCAAGCCGGTGGCATCGCTCTCCCCCTCCCCCACGAGGCGCCACACGAAGCCGGGCGCTCCGTCGGCGGCGGCGTTGACCGGGTCGAGCGCCTCGACGAACGGCGCCGTGCGCGGGTCGTCGATGGGGTGGCGGAGCGTGGCGACGTTCAGCTGGGCAAGGTGGGCGGTCTGCATGGGTTCGGTCATGGCCTCATCCCAGCACGCCCTCCATTTCTATGTCAATGAGTATTGCTTTTAGAAGCCTCCACCACCACGCAGCACTCCCCCGGCCGGGCGTCCATGCGGGCGCGGACCGGGCCGTCGGTACCGATCAGACCTTCCAGCAGAGCGAGGTTCATACCGCAGACGAGCGGCGGGAAGCGCTCGGCGACGGCATGGAACGGGCAGTTGCGCATCCGCACGACGCCCCCGCGGCCGCCCTGACCGCCCTCGCCCTCCCCACCGGCTTCGAGGTGCGGCTCGTAGCCGCGGGCGGCCAGAAGTTCCATGGCCTCCGCGAGGTCGCCGCAGGGCGCCGCCGCGCCGCGCAGGGACTCGCCCCGGCGGCGCGCGGCAGCGCAGAGCCCGGCATCCAGACCGGCTTCCTCCGCGGCCTCGGCGAGCAGTTCGGCGGCGGTGCGGTAGTCGCGGGCGGGCAGCGAGACCGACCGCTCGGCCCTGGCCCGCGTGTACACCTTGGCCGGACGGCCCGCCCCCGGCCCCGAGCGGCCGGTCAGGCGCCGACTGCCGCTCTCCAGCAGCCCCGCCTCGGCCAGCCGGTCCAGGTGGTGCGCGGCGAGCGTCCGCGCCACTCCGGCCGCCTCGGCAGCCTCGTTGCGGCCGACCTCACGACCCTGAGCCGCCACGTACTCGTACAGCCGACGGCGCACCGGATCCTGCAGCACCGCGATCACGTCGATGTCCTTCATTCGGCCATTCTAGAAACAACACCGATTGGAGATAGAAGGCGCGGCGGAAAGGCGTTCGACGGCCCTGCGGCGCACCGGCGAGGATGCGGGAGCCTCGCGCTCGCCACCGCACCCGGAGGTCCGATGGGATCCAGAAGTGCCGACACCGACTTCTCGTTCAGGTGCCCGACCACCGTGCATGCCGTGCTGGACGCCCTGACCGGAGCCGGTTGGTCGGCCGAGGAGACACCCGGGCACGTCTCGTACCTGATCAACGACGCGGACGACATGTTCGAGTGGTACGCGACCACACCCGAGGGTTTGCGCGAGGCTCTGGCTCTGCTGGACGCGCCGGGGAACCTGCCCCACACGGTGGCCCTCGACGTCCACCACCCGCAGGCGGGGACGGGCGGCATGCTCATGTTCTCCCCCGGCCGCACGCACGTGTCCTTCACTCCGACCATGGACCGCCGCCGTGTCCCGGAAGCACCGGAGTTCACCGATCTCGCCTGGTACCTGCACGCCCTCGTCCCCGCTCTCGTCACGGCAGGACTCGACGGGTACGAGGCCACGGCGGCCCACCATTGATCCGCCACGGAGCAGCGTGACGGACGGCCCCGGACTCGACCGGGTGGCGTTCACCATCGACCTCTAGCCACGCCCGCGCCCGCGCTGTTCTGCCCGGCCCGTTCGCGCCCGGCGTGACGTGTCCGCCACCGGACGAAGGCCGCCTGGCCTGCCCCTGCGGGGGCCGGCAGGTCCTGCCGGGCTTCGCCGTCTCCGCGCTGGGGATGGCATGGCCGTGGTGGCGGTGGGCCGGCCGGAGATCGAGCCGGCGCCGGCCGCCGACCGCGGCGCCTGGGCGGCGTTCACGGCAGCCGCCTACACCCTGCCCGGGCGCTGGGCGCCGTACCGCCCGGCTGCCTCCTCCGCCACCGCAGACCCGCCCGACTCCCGGCATGGGGCACGGCGTTACGGACGGGCACGGGGCACCGTCCCGGCGCTGCACGCCTTCGGCGCGCTGCGGCGGCACGATCGCAGGAGTGCTGCCGCAGCGCGATCACCTGGCGGGCAACGCCGTGCGGTCGGGGCTGGGGGCGATCGACACGGTGGCGGGACCGCCGCTGGCGACGTTGCCGATCCGGCGCATTCCCGCTCTGTCCGCCCCCCCCGTGATGACCGCCGGCCTCGGCGCGATCGCGTCGAGCGCCCGAGCCGGGCGGTCGTCGTTGAGCAGGCCCGGTGTGACCACATCAAGGCGCCGACGCTCACTGTGGCCGCGGGGACCGGGAAGCCATCGACATCTTCGGACCAACGTCGTACGACCGGCCCGGGACACTCCCGGACCGGTCACACCATATGAATCAACGACCCGCGAAGTACGGGACAGCCGACGCTTGACGAGATCGAAGAGCGCTTCGTCGCGCTGGTCGAGGGTCGCCTGACCCGGGACGAGTCCGACCGATGGGCCGCGCGGTGGGTGGCCGACGACGGCCTTGACTGGGACGACATCTCCCGGAGGCCCGATCTTGCCTCGCCGTTCGCGGTGGACTTCCTCGCGTGCCCGCTCCGATCAGTCAACGACGTACCCGATAACACAGGTGAAGCACCCGGTTGCCCCGAATCAGCACGTCGGGGCCCTCCAGCAGGTGCTGCGCGTGGACCGAACCGAAGTAGCGCTTGCCGGAGCCGAACACGACGGGCACGACGTCCATGCGCACCTCGTCGACCAGACCCGCGGCAAGCACCTGGCCGCCGACGTCGCCCGCGGCGACCTCGACCAGGCGGTCCCCCGCAAGCTCCTGCGCCTTGGTCATGGCTGCCTCGACGCCGTTGACGAAGTGGAACGGCGCCTCGGGATCCCAGCCCTCGGGCCGCGGCCGGTGCGTCACGACGACCACGTGGTCGATCCCGCCCGGCGGCTTCCCGTCCCAGCCGTCCGTCAGGTCGAAGACGTGGCGGCCGACGATCGTGGCACCGATCCGGTCCCAGTACGGCCGGGTGTGATCGTAGGACGCCTGCGACACCTTCAGCACGCCGCTCTCGTCCAACGGGACGTCACCGTTGGACAACCAGTCGAACAGTGGTCCGGGCCGGTCGTTCTCGTCAGCGACGAAGCCGTCCACCGACACCGAGCCGTACATGGCCACCTTGCCCACCGGGCTCTCCTCTGCTTCGGGGTGCCTCGCGTCAGCATTCCGCCTCGCCGCCCAGTACCTGGGTACCACAGCGGATCACGGCCTCCTCGCACTCCGCAGTCGCACAAGAATTCGAACATGTGTTGGAATGGAGGGGTGAGACCACCGTGCCGCTTTCCCGATGACCTCGTCGACCTCCAGGAGGCGTGGCTGCGTACGTATGCCGCGCTCGCCCAGGCACCTGCCGAGGGCGGCACCACGATGCTGCGGCGTCGGCTGATCGTTTTGTCCTGCCGCTTGCACGCCCATCACCACTGGAGCGCCCCCACCGGCTGGCGGGACGGCGGCGTCGAACTGCGCCGGGCCGCCCGCCGCCGCGCGGGGCAGGGCGGCCGGCGGGCGGCGTGAGGGCGCGCGCACCCGTTCGTCGAGGGCGGCCGGCACACGTCAGCCGCGCCACATCGGCCACACGGTCGGTCCGCCGCCCGGCAGCCGGATCTCACCGGTGACGCGGAAACCCAGCCCTTCGTAGAAGGGGATGTCGGTGAGGGCGCTGGGCTCCGGACAGGCGGGTTGGCCGCGCCGGATCCCGTACCCGGCCAACGGCATTGTTGGATGTCTGCTCATGCCGTCACGGTAGGCAGCCCGACCCGGCCGCCCCGGCCGGACGCCGGTGGACACGCCGTGCGGCACACCGTACGAGCCGCCCCTCATCGGCGGATGCGGGCGTCACCGGGCGGATGCGAGCGCCCGGCGGCCGGATGCGGACGACGGCAGGCGACGGCGGCCGGTCGGGGTGAGTCCGCGGGGCGTTCGGTGTGTCTGCGCGCCCCGGGCGGCCGGCCTCCCTTGAATGGGCAGCCTCCTACGGAACGGAAACGGGCACCGTATGACCCTCTCCGCATCGCACCGGTCGCCGGCAACCGCCACGAGCCGGTACACCCGCCGGTCCGTCCTCACGGGCGCCTTCGCCCTGGCCGGCGCCGCGGCGCTACCCGTCGGCGCGGCCGGGCGCGCGTACGCGGCCGCCGTCCCGGACATCATCGGCTGCGCCGCCTGGGGGGCGCGGGCCGCGTCCGAGCCCGTCGTCGTCCTCGCCAACCGCCCGGAGCGGATCGTCGTCCACCACACGGCGACGGCGAACGTGACGGACTACTCGAGGCAGCGAGCCGTCGCCCTCGCCCGGGCCATCCAGACGTACCACATGGACGCGCACGGCTGGATCGACACCGGACAGCACTTCACCATCAGTCGGGGGGCGTTCGTGCTGGAGGGCCGCCACAACAGCCTCGCCGAACTGAACTCCGGCCGGCGCCAGGTACGCGCGGCGCACTGCGTCGGGCAGAACACGGTGTCGATCGGGATCGAGAACGAGGGCACCTACACTTCGCAGGCCCCGCCCGCGGCGCAGTACGCGGCGCTCGCCGACCTGTGCGCCCACATCTGCGACCAGTACGGTCTGCCCGCGTCGGAGATCTACGGCCACCGCGACTTCAACGCCACCGCCTGCCCCGGTGACCGCCTCTACGCCCTGCTGCCGTCCCTTCGCCGGGACGTGGCGACCCGCCTGGGCACGCCCCTGTCGGAACCGGAGGAGGGCCCCGGCGGGGATCCGTTGTGGGACCTGGTCCGCCAGGCCACCGGCCGGTCCCCGGCCGCGCCCCTGGGAGAGTACCTCCCGGCAGGTCTGCTGCCCTGACGGGACGCCGCCTCGTGCGCTGTCCGGGCCCGTGCCGTCGTCGGTGTCGCCGGGCCCGGACCGTCAGATGCAGCCCTCCAGCGGGGCGCAGGCCACCGCATGGTCCCGATCGCACAACTGCCGGCGGGTGGTGAGCCCGCGCATCACGTTCTTCACGGTCCGCCCGGAGTGGGCGGGCTTGCCCGCGTGCGGCCGGTCGTGGCGGGGGCGAGGAGGAAGGTCCCGCCCGGTCCGTGGTCCTCCTCGCGGCCGACGATGGTGCCGCTGTGCAGCGACACCAGGTAGACCCTGCCGAGGCGGTCCGCGTCGTGGCCCCATCGTGTAGTCGTAGCCCCATCGTGCAGCCGGACGACAGGCGGTCCGCGCCCGGCCAGCCGGCTTCGGTACGGACGATCCGCGCCGCGCCCGGCTGTCCGCGGGGCGCCCGCCGATCCGCATGGGGGTGTACGCAGCGGACGGGAACGCCTGCGTGGTCCACGACCTGCCTGGACAGAACAGCTAGGTACCGGCGTCGAAGGTGACCGGGAGGCTCAGCGGGCCGCGCAGTCCGCCCGGGCGCCAGGGGATCTCGTCCGGGGGCACGGCGAGGGCGAGTCCGGGAAGCCTGCGCAGCGCGGTGCCGATCGCGATACGGCCCTCCAACCGGGCGAGCGGTGCGCCCAGGCAGTAGTGGACGCCGTGCCCGAACGCGAGGTGCGCGTTGTCCTGCCGGGTGATGTCCAGGCGGTCGGGGTCGGGGAAGCGCTCCGGGTCGCGGTCGGCGATGGCCGAGGCGATCAGGACGGTCGCGCCGCGCGGGACGCTCACGCCCGCGATCTCGCCGTCCTCGCGGGCGAAGCGGGCGATGCCGGGGTTGACCGGGCCGTCGTAGCGCAGGAACTCCTCCACGGCTCCCTCCAGGAGTTCGGGGTCGTCTCGCAGGAGGTCGAGCTGTGCGGGATGGGTGAGCAGCATGGCGATGGCGCCGCCGATCAGGTTGACCGTGGTGATGTATCCGGCGGCCAGCAGCAGGAACACCATGGCGATGAGTTCGTCCTCGCTGAGCCGCTGCTGCTCGTCGCGGGCGGCGATCAGGCCGCTGAGCAGGTCGTCGCCGGGCCGGGCCCGTTTGGCCCGGATGAGGTCGGTGACGTAGGCGCGCATGTGCTGCCAGGCCTCGTTCACCACGGCGGGGTCCGGTGGCTCGGCGCCCCGCATGACCATGCGGTCGGTCCAGCGCTGGAAGTCGTGCCGGTCGTCCACCGGAACGCCGAGCAGTTCGCCGATGACGGTGACGGGGAGCGGCAGGGCGAACTCCTCGACGAGGTCGGCGTGTCCGGCCGGAGCGATGCCGTCCAGCAGCCGGTCGGTGATGGCCTGGATGCGGGGCCGCAGCTCCGCGACCCTTCGGGCGGTGAACGCCTTGGAGACCAGTCGGCGCAGCCGGGTGTGGTCGGGCGGGTCGCTGCGGAGCATGTTGCTCAGCATCGACTCGCGCTCGGTCTGGGGGAGCTGGGCCAGGAGCCGGGGGTCGGAGGCGTCGCGTACGTCGCTGCTGAGGCGGGTGTCGGACAGGGCCGCGAGTGCGTCCTCGTAGCGGGTGACGAGCCAGGCGTCGAGGCCGCCCGCTACGACGACGCGGCGTACGGGGCCTTCCTCGCGCAGTTCCCGGTACAGCGGGAAGGGGTTCGCGAGGAAGGCCGGGTCGGCGTAGGGGAGAAGGACCGGCCGCTCACTCATCGTGCCTCCAGGAATACGTCGCCGTAGCCATGGGAAGTGAGGATATGCGCTCCAGTCTCCACGAATGCAGCTTTTCGGTCATGACGGACGACTTTGGTCCTTCATGACGGCCCGTCAACCGGCGGCACCGACGTCGGCCCGACGGCCGGTCGATTTCCGATGACGCGTGATCTGGGCCAAGGCCCGCTGCGGAAAGTATGATCAAGAAATGGCTGACATGACCGAAACTACGCCCGGCTGGCTGACCAGTGACGAGCTGGACATGGCCAGGGCTCGGATGCCGATCCTGTACGTCGAGGCAGTTCCCGTGCGCGTGAACGAAACCGGCGAGGTCACCAGCATCGGACTGCTCCTGCGGATCGGCACGGACGGGACGATCAGCCGGACGCTGGTGTCCGGCCGCGTCATGCACCACGAACGGATCCGCGACGCCCTGTTGCGCCATCTGGAGAAGGATCTGGGCCCCGTGGCTCTGCCGCTGGTCCCGGCCTCCCTGCAGCCGTTCACGGTGGCCGAGTACTTCCCGACGGCCGGCATCACCCCCTTCCACGACCCTCGCCAGCACGCGGTGTCCCTCGCCTACGTGGTACCGGTGACGGGTGACTGCCGCCCCCGGCAGGACGCCCTGGACCTGGTCTGGTTCAGCCCGCAGGAAGCGGCCTCGGCGGCTGTGCAGGGTGAAATGCCGGGCGGCCACGCGGTGCTGCTGAAGCAGGCCCTGGCCCATGTGGGACACACGTTCTGAGAACGCCCCGCGCGGCGGTCCCGCCGGGCCGCCGTCCTCACGGGGACGGCGGCCCGCGGTGGCGGCGCGGGCCGGGCCGGGACGGCGGGCGTGGCGTCGCGTTTTGTGCGGGTCGCCGGGCGATGATGGCGCGGTGCGACTTGATCACGTGTCCTATGCGGTGGCCCGCGACAGCTTCGTCTCGACCGTCCAGTGGATCGGATCGGCCCTGGGCGCCGGGTTCGTGGACGGCGGCGTGCACCCGCGATTCGGCACCCGCAACTTCATTCTCCCGCTGAGCGGCGGCACCTACGTCGAGGTCGTCACCACACTCGACCACCCCGCCGCCGACCGCGCGCCCTTCGGCCGGGCGGTCGCGCGCCGCGCCGCCGAGGGCGGCGGCTGGCTCGGCTGGGTGGTCTCCGTCGACGACATCGCCCCGGTCGAGGCCCGACTCGGCCGCACTTCGGCCGAAGGCCACCGTGTCCGCCCCGACGGGTACGACCTAAGGTGGAAGCAGATCGGCCTGCTGGAGCTTCTGGAAGACCCGCAACTGCCCTATTTCCTGCAATGGTTGATCCCCGAAGGGGAGCGCCCGAGCGCCGACCCGCGCACCTCCACCACCATCCACGGGGTCTCCATCGCCGGCGACGCCGCCTCCATCGCCGATTTCCTCGGCGAACCGGCCGACCACCCGCTCGACCAGATCGACGTGACCTGGGTCGAGGACGAGGAACCGGGTCTGGTCTCAGTCGAGTTCACCACCCCCCACGGCCCGGTCACGATCTGACCGGAACCCGACCGCCCCGCAGCAGCAGCAGCAGCAGCAGCAGCAGTCGCAGCCGTCCGGGGGTCCTGGTGCTGTGGAAGGTCCGCCTGGGCTGCCGAGCCTTCTGCAACACGCTCAGGCCTGATCCGCCGGGGTGAGCCTGGTGAGGATCAGCAGGGTGTCGACGAGTTCCTCGGCGGGGGCACCGGTGGCCAGGCGGCGCAACTGCTGCCCGAAGACCAGCGCCACGGCCACGCCGGCCAGGCGTTCGGGGTCCGGCACGCCCAGTTGGGTCAGGATGCGGGCGGCCAGCAGGTCGTAGGCGGCGAAGCATTCGGCCGCGGCGGTCCTCAGCCGTTCGTCGCGGCCGGCCTGGACGTACAGCTCGAAGGGTGCGATGTGGCGGCTGTCGAAGGCGTTGCCGCCCGCGACCTGCGCCACCACCTCGGCCGCCTGGCCGATGTCGACATGCTCGTCGGAGCAGTCGTCGGCGAGGGCCGTGAAGTGCCGGGTCTCCTCGGCCACGAAATGCAGCAGGCTCTCGCGCAGCAGCTCGTGCTGGGTGGCGAAATGGTAGGTGACGGAGCCGAGGGAGACCCCGGCCTCCTTGGCGATCCGCCGGTTGGTGACGGCCGCGATGCCGTCCTGCCCGATGATCCGCAGTACGGCGTCGATAATGCTCTGGCGGGTGGCGGATGCGTGGGACATGTCCGCATTCTGCCCGATGGACCTCCGCGTTCTCCCCTGCGGGGCCCGGTGGTCGGGGCCGGCCGAGGTGTGGACAAGCGGCGCTGCGGTCCCTACAGTTCCCTACTGTTCGTTCGAACGAACAGCCCAGAGCACCGCAACCCCGCCACGCCGCACGGGAGTCGTCGTGAAGATGTCCGGATCGAACGTTCTGCTCACCGGGGCCACCGGAGGGATCGGCTCCGCCCTGGCCGAACACCTGACCGCGCAGGGGACACGTCTCACCGTTACCGGTCGGCAGGAAGCCGCCCTCAAGGCCGCCGCGGACGCCTGCGGGGCCCGCGCCGTGGTCGCCGATCTGGCCGTCCGGTCCGACATTGCACGCCTCGCCGAAACCTGCGCCGACACCGACGTCCTCGTCGCGAACGCCGCTCTGCCCGCCAGCGGCGACCTCCTCGACTACACGGAGGAGCAGCTCGACCGGGCCCTCGACGTGAACCTGCGGGCGCCCGTCCTGCTGTCCCGGCTGCTCACGGAACACATGGTGGCCCGCGGCCGCGGCCACATCGTGCTGATCGGCTCCATCTCCGGCAAGGCGGCGACCAGATCGACCTCCCTGTACAACGCGACGAAGTTCGGGCTGCGCGGGTTCGCCCTCGCCCTGCGCCAGGAGCTCAGGGGCACGGGCGTGGGGGTGTCCCTGGTCCAGCCCGGTTTCGTCCGCGACGCCGGGATGTTCGCGGCCACCGGGGCCACCACCCCGAACGGCATCCGGACGGTCACGCCGGGCCAGGTCGCCGACGGCGTCGTCCGGGCGGTCCGCCGGGACCTGTGCGAGGTCAACGTCGCGCCGCCGGAACTGCGGGTACTCAGCGCCATAGCCGGGCAGTTCCCCGGCTTCGCCGAGCGGATCCAGGCCCGGATGGACGTCGACGGCTCCGTGCGGCAGATCGTCGACGCCCAGCGCTCCCGCCGCTAGGGAGCGTTCGCGAGGTAGCGCCGGCCGCCCGCATGTGGGACTTCGCGGACAGGCCCCGGGGGCTCTCGTCCTCGTTCGTACCAGCACCTGCGCACACCCGCACGCACCCGCCGGGGCCGTATCACCGCGCTGCCCGACGGCACCCCGTACGTGGCGGCCATCAGCGCCGGCTAGGAGGTGGTGTCCGGTGCACCGGACGGTCGCAGTGGGGGCCGGGCCCAGGGCGCGTCGGCGTCGTCGGCCGATTCCGGACGGAGGTGTTCCGTAGGTCGGTCTTCCGTACGCCGGTCTTCCGGGCGGAGACCCAGCTCGCCGAGCTGGTTGACCGCCATCATGGCGGTGAACAGCGGATTCGGGTTGGCTCCGGCCACCCCGAGTCCGGCGATGGCCTCCGCATAGCGGGAGGTGAAGGCGCTCGGCCGGATCTGCCCGCTCCCGCCGGTCAGCCCGAGTGCCGCGTCGTGCAGGGCGGTGGCCTGCGCCAGCAGCCCGTCCAGGTGGGACACCGCTTCGGCGCCGCGGCGTACGCCGAGGGTGTGCCCGTCGGTGAGGATCGTGGCCTCTTCCTGTTCGAAGAGGCCGGCGACGGCGCCGAGCGCGGTCTGGATCTTGAGCTGGTCGGCATCGGCCATGGCCCCGCAGGCCCCGTTGCCCTCGTCGGAGAGGTGGAGCACGCCGCTGTCCCTCAGGTGCACGATCACGTGCCCGGCGCAGTGGCCTTGGCTGCGCAGCACCCGGACCGCCCCGTCGGCGAAGGTCCAGCCGGTGAACCGCAGCGCCCCGACCCGGATCCGCTCCAGGGGCCGCTGCTCGTAGGTCCGGGTCGCCGCGGCGAAGGGCCGCATCGGTGCGAAGAGCGACACCACCTGGGCGGCCAGTGCGGGCGCCGGCAGCGGGGCCGCCCAGGCGATGCGCCGGAAGGAGCGCGCCCAGTAGGACTTCGGGTCCCGCATCTGGTCGAGGTCGCGGGCGGGGACGTAGTGCTCGGCGGGCACGCCCAGCTCGTCGGCCAGCTCGTCGGCCACATCGTTGTTGCCGACGTGGTCGAGGTGGCCGTGCGTGGTCAGCACGAGCGCCCGGGACCAGGGTCCGACCCGGTCGGCCGCCGTCCGCAGCGCGGCGCGGAAGGCCCGGCCGACCCCGGTGTCGACGAGTACCAGTGTGTCGCCGGCCCGGTGCGCGAGGGCGTTGGCGACGTCCGGCCGGTCGTGCGCGAGGTCCAGTCCCTGCCCCAGGACCAGCACGGTCCTGTCGTCGAGTTCCATCAGCTCGCCGAGCGCGGTCATGGATCCTCCCGCGATCCGGTCGGGGCCGGTCCGCCGGTCTGCCGGGGCCGGTCTGCTGGTCTGCCGGGGCCGGTCTGCCGGTCTGCCGGTCTTCTGGTCTGCCGGTCTCCAGTCTCCCGCCGCCGGGAGTGGACCGCACCGCCGTCCCGCGGCGGCGGCCGGGGCACGTGGTTTTCAGCGGGCCGCCGCCCGGAGGCAGTGGGGCACGGCCGCGAGGGCCGCGTGCCCCGGGCTCACGTCCGGTCGCCGGTACGGGGGTCCGCCGCCCGCATCAGGAGGTGGCCCCGGCGGAAGCGCTCCTGGCTGCCGGGCTCCCTGAGCATCCGCCCGATCTCTGCGAACCCGGCTTCCCTGGCCATGTCCGCGAGGTCGTCGACCGGCCATCGGTAGGCGGTCGTCACCTTGTGGTCGAACGCCGCCACCGGACCGCCCTCGGCTTCGAAGAAGGCCAGCAGGAGGGTTCCGCCAGGAGCCAGCACGCGGCGGAACTCCGCGAAGTAGGCCGGGAGTTCCGCCGGTGGAACGTGGATCATCGAATACCAGGAGACGATGCCGCCCAGCGCCCCGTCTCCCAGGTCCAGCGCGTCCATGGACCCGGTGCGGAAGCTCAGGCCGGGGTGGGCCGCGCGGGCGAAGTCGATCATGCCGGGCGAGAGGTCGACGCCGAAGACGTCAAGCCCCAGGTCGCGCAGGTGCGCCGTGACGTATCCCGGACCGCACCCCAGCTCGGCCACGGGCCCGCCGCCGGTCCGCGCGAGGTCGGCGAACGCGGCGATGACCGAGCGGTCCAGCGGAACGCCGTCGAGCCAGTCCCGGGCGAGATCCGCGTAGAGGGCGACGACAGCGTCGTAGGCGTCGGCCGTCGCCCGGAGGTGCGCGGGGTGTCCGGTCACGAGGAGCACCGGCCCGCGTCGGTCTCGTTCACCGCCCGGGCGAAGCGCCCCTGCGCGGCCCCGGCGGCCGGGAACACGATCCACCGGGGGACGTCGTACGGGTGGCGCTCGTGCACGCATGCCTGCAGGTCCGCGGCCCGCTGCGGGGTCGTCGTGCAGGAGACCCGGTGGCCGCGTTCGTGCCGCAGGGGGCGGTTGGCCCGGTGGCAGGGCGTCGTCCGAGTCTCGACGTCGGCTGCGGCCGACAGCCCGGCCTCCACCGCACCCCGTGCGATCCCGTGGGCCTTCGCCTCGTCGTTCACGGTCGTCCGCGCGATCACCACGCTCACCACGCCGGTCCCCCTCGATCGGTAGGCCCCCACCCTACAGCCGGAACTCGCCTGCACCGCACGGCACGCAGCTTCGTGATCATGTTCCGGGCCGGCGCCGACCGGGGCGACCGGCCTCCGGTACGCCGACCGGTCCGCGCACCCGGCGGTGCGGTGGACACGGACGTCGACCGGCTGCCCCTTCGGGGCGGGGAAGCCGGCCGTGTGGGCCGTTCGCCGTCAGGTGTGGACGCGGCTGTTGGCGCCGTCGTGGCCGTCGGCGTGCTCGTCGTCGAACCAGTAGTCGCCGGCGGCGAGGTAGCGGAAGGAGTGGGCGCTGCGGGCGGGCAGTGCGACGGTCGCGGCGCGGGTGCCGTCGCCGCGGGACTCCAGGGGGTGCGCGGAGGGATTCCAGTGGTTGAAGTCCCCGACGACGCTGACCGGCCCGTCCGGGATTCCCTCGGGGAGGATGAAGGTGACCTGGGTTCGGCCCTTGAGCTGCTTGCGTTCGAGCACTGATTGACTCCAGCCGTGGAGGAACGGGGAACCGGCCCGTGCATCCTCACGCCGAGTCCCGCGCGGTGCGGCGGTACCGGGCCGCGCTGCGGGCAGAAGTCACCCGGCTGGCCGTCCGGCGGACCTCCGCCCGGCACCGCGCGTACCGGTTCGCGGAGGAACCGCGGCACTGCTCGACCAACTGTCCGCGCGCATCGGCGTCGTGGTCGGCCCGCTCGGCGCGGACCGGTCGGTCCCGCTCGCGTCACGGGGAGTCGGACGAGCCGGGTGCGGTGGTGGGGCGGGCTTCCAGGTGCGCCTTCAGGTTGCGCAGGGTGGTCCGGATGTTCTTCCGCTGGAATTCGGCGAAGGTGTGCCCCTTCGTCGCGATCCTGTCGAACGCGTTGGCCACCGGATCGGGCCAGGCACGGCGGTCGTCGGTCCACGTCTCCGTCACCTCGGTGCCCCCGGGCACGGCGGAGAAACGATACTCCCAGGTGGCGATCGGGCCGCGCAGCCACGGGCGGCGCAGCCCTATGGCGTGGACCTTGAACCGGAAGACCTCGCCCGGGTCGGCGGCCGTCACCGTGCATCGGGTGGTCCAGCGGAACGGACCGCGCTTGTTGTGGCCGTCGAAGACCATCCCGGGCCGGGTCGCCGTGCCGGGTCCCTCGGCCGGTGTCGCGCCCAGGTTCTCCGGGCTCCAACGTCCCATGAGGGTGGGGTCGCAGACGTGCTGGTAGACCGTCGACGGGTCAGCCGCGACGACGACGGTGTCATGGACGCTGAACGTGCGGGGCATGGGCTCCCTCCTCGGGACACGACAGTAGCGGCCGCCGCGCCGCCCCCGACCGCCGCCCCGCGCGCGCCGGCCGGAAACGCCTCAGGGTGTCGTGGCCGGGTTCGCTCTCCTCGCAGACGAACAGCGCCCGCTCAGCGGGGTGGTGGACGCCACCGCGAGACCGGCGCCCCGCCGAGTGCGGTGTGCGATGTGCGGTGTGCGCTGTTCCTCGGCGTCCACCCGGGCATTCCTCGGCGTCGACCCGGCATTCCTCGGTGTCCACCCGGCCGCGCCGGGCCGCGCCGGCCGGGCCGGACACACCCGGCGGGTCGATGCCCCGGCATTCAGTACGAAGAACTGCAACCCGATCGGGTCCTGTGCCGGAAGTGGGGGCGAGGGGCCGCAGCCGTCGGGTCCCTCGGCATGGATGCTCTTCACCGTCCGACCCACACGTCATACGTCATCGCCAAGGGATTCGCTTTGAGAAACGCACCGCGCTGGGCCCGCTGGATCGTTCCGCTCGTGCTGCTGCTCGTCTGGCTCGGCATCGGCGGGACGCTCGGACCGTACGCGGGGAAGCTGGGCGAGGTCGCCACGAACGACCAGGCGGCGTTCCTGCCGCGCAGCGCCGAGTCGACGAAGGTCCTTGAGGCCCGGAAGGCCTTCGAGGGGGCGCAGTCCGTACCGGCCGTGGTGGTGTGGACGGCGAACGGGGCTCCGGTGACCGCCGGACAGCAGGAGGCTGCCGCACGGGCCGTCGGGGACCTCACCGGCCGGCCGGGGATCACCGGCCCACCCACACCGGCCGTCGTGTCCGCCGACGGGCTCGCCGTCCAGTCCGTCGTGCCGCTCGCACCCGACCTGGGCGAGGAACTCCCCGCGGTCCTGGCCGAGGTGCGGGAGGCCGCGCAGCGGGTGCCGGGCACCTCGGTCGGGATCGCCGGCCCGGCGGCCACCCAGGCGGACCTGTCGGACGCGTTCTCGGGCATCGACGGGCTGCTGGTGGGGGTGGCCCTCGGGGCGGTGCTGCTGATCCTGCTGCTGGTCTACCGCAGCGTGCTACTGCCCCTGGTGATCATCGTGAGTGCGGTGTTCGCACTGGGCCTGGCCTGCGCGGTCGTCTACGCGCTGGCCGACCGGGGTGCCGTCCGCGTGGACGGGCAGGTGCAGGGGATCCTGTCGATCCTGGTGATCGGGGCCTCCACCGACTACGCCCTGCTCGTCGCGGCGCGCTTCCGTGAGGAGCTCGCGGCGCGGGGCGACCGGGCGGACGCGGCGCTGGCCGCCGTGCGCCGGTCGGCCGGCGCGGTGACCGCCAGTGCGGCGACCGTGGCGCTGGGTCTGCTGGCGCTGCTGGCGAGCGATCTGACGAACAACCGGGCCCTCGGGCCGGTCGGCGCGATCGGGATCGTGTGCGCGGTGCTGAGTTCCCTGACCTTCCTGCCCGCCGTCCTGGTCCTGCTGGGCCGCACCGCCTACTGGCCCGCCGTGCCCGGGCCGGCCGACGCCGACTCCTCGGCCGAGGGGCACCGGCTGTGGCGCCGGGTCGCGGGCCTGATCGACCGGTCGCCGCGACGCGTGTGGGTGTCCACCTCCGTCCTGCTGGTGGTGCTGGCCGGCTTCTCCCCCGCGCTGTCGTCCAAGGGCGTGCCGCTGGACGAGATCTTCGTCAATGACGCGCCCTCGGTCGGCGCCCAGCAGACCCTCGCCCGGCACTTCCCCGGCGGCTCGGGCAATCCGGCCGTCGTCATCGCGGCCGCCGACCGGGCCGCGGAGGTACGGGCGGCGGTCGAGGGCACGGACGGCGTGGCCGCGGTCGTACCCGTCACCGCGGGCGGTGGCCGGCCGGGGACGGGCACCCCACTGGTCGTGGACGGGCGCGTCCGGCTGGACGCCACGCTGGAGGCGGCGGCCGACAGCGACGACGCGAGACGGACCGTGCAGGAGCTGCGGGAGCGCGTGCACGCGGTGGCCGGGGCGGACGCGCTGGTCGGGGGTTACACGGCCCAGCAGTTCGACACCCAGCAGACCTCGGCCCGCGACCGGACCGTGATCGTCCCGGTCGTGCTCGGCATCATCCTGCTGATCCTCGTCGCGCTCCTGCGTTCCGTACTGGTGCCCGTGCTGCTGGTCGCGACGGTCGCGCTGAACTTCCTGGCGACGCTGGGGGTGTCCGCGCTGGTCTTCGGGCCCCTGCTGGGATTCAGCGGTACGGACGCGTCCGTACCGCTCTACGGGTTCGTGTTCCTGGTCGCGCTCGGCGTGGACTACAACATCTTCCTGATGTCCCGGGTACGCGAGGAGAGCCTCACCCTGGGCACCCGTGAGGGGGTGCTGCGGGGGCTCGTCACCACGGGCGGCGTCATCACCTCCGCCGGTGTCGTCCTCGCCGCGACCTTCGCCGCCCTGATGGTGATCCCGCTGGCCTTCCTCGTCCAGATCGCCTTCATCGTCGCGTTCGGCGTCCTGCTGGACACCCTCGTCGTCCGTTCCCTGCTGGTACCGGCGCTCATCATCGACATCGGTCCGCGCGCCTGGTGGCCCAGTGCGCTGAGCCGGACGGGTACCGGATCCGGCCCGCGGACCGCGCCGGCGGCCCGGGCTCGGTGATCACCCCTCCTGCCACGGCGTCCCGGGGGTGTCCGGGGCGTGGTCCGCGAGGCCGGCGAGGGCCGCGGGGTACGGGGCGAGCCCGAGGAGCGCCGCGGTGGCTCCGGCGGTGATCCGGTGCCACAGGCCGGCGTCGCCGATCATGGCGTGGCCGCCTCGGGGCATCCTGACCCCGTGGACCCGGGCCTCGGCCTTCCGGGCGCGCGTCAGGTAGGACCAGGTGTCCGCCGCCCGGGTGATGCGGTCGTTCTCGTCGTGGAGGGCGACGACCGCGCGGGCCCGCAGATGGGCGGTGGGCTCGTGCGGCGGGCACCAGGGGGCCAGCGCGACGACTCCTCGGACCTGCGGGTCGTCGGCGGCGCGCAATGCGGCGCGGCCGCCCATGGAGTGCCCGACGAGCACGACGGGGACCGGTCCGGCGACGGCGCGGAGTTCGTCCAGGGCCCGGCGGGTGTCGGCGACGGGATGGGCGTGCCGGCCGTTCCAGCCGCGGTGGCGGTAGCGGACGTGTGCGACGAGGACGTCGGGGTGGGGGGTGGCACGCGTCAGGGCCGTCGCGAAGGGGCGCATACGCAGGCCGGGGAGGTTCAGCCGGGTCGGCGGTCGCAGGGCGTCCGCCCGGCCCCCGTGCAGCAGCAGGACCGCGGCGGACGCTCCTTGTGACAGCCGGTGGCCCGGGGCGGGTACCAGGGCCTGGTCGGGCCTCTCCCGGTCCGCTGCGCCGCCCCGGTGGTCGGCGGTCTCCCGTGACGGCTGCTGGTTCACTTCTCGTCTCCTGCGTTGCGAGGCGGGCGGGGCGGACGGGGGAGGAATCCGCTCGTGCGGGCGGCGTACTCGGCGTAGCCGGGACGGCCGGCCATGTGTCTCTCCAGCAGGCGTTTGCCGCTGCCGACGGTCAGCAGTGCCGTCATGACGACCGGGGAGACCAGGCTCAGGAGGGCCGCCGACGGGCTCGTGCAGGCGAGCAGGTACAGGCCCCACCAGACGAGGCTGTCGCCGAAGTAGTTGGGATGGCGGGTCCAGCCCCACAGGCCCCGGTCCATGATGCGGCCCCGGTTGGCCGGGTCCTCCTTGAACCGGGCCAGCTGGTGGTCGCCCACGGCCTCGAAGCCGAGCCCCGCGGCCCACACGACCAGCCCGAGAACGCCGAGGAAGCCCACCGGGACGGCCGCGTACGAGGCGACCTGGACGGGCAGGGAGATCAGCCAGACCAGCGCGGCCTGGAGGAGGTAGACGGTGCGCAGGGCGTACCACGTACGGTTGCCCCGTGCCTTGTCCAGGAGTGCCGTGTAGCGCGGATCCTCCCCGTGGCCTCGGGAGCGCCATGCGATGTGCACGGACAGCCGAAGCCCCCACAGGACGGTCGCCGCGGCGACCAGCAGCCGTCTCCCGGGGTCGCCGTATCCGGCGGACAGCAGGCAGGTGGTGGCGGCCACGGCGCTGAAGGCCGCGCCCCAGGCGATGTCGACGACGCGGTGCAGGCGCCGTCGGGTGCCCACGGCGAACGCGGCGAGGAGCACGGCAGCCGCGACGGCCGCGCAGACCGCGAGGTTGGTGCCGAGGGCGCCCCAGGCCGTGCCGCTCACGACCGCTCCCCCGTCGGGTTCCGGGCGCCGGCCGCCGGGACGAGGGCGTGCCCGGGGGCCGTCACCGTGGGCTCCTCTCGGTGAGGACGACCTGGCGGACGTCGAGGTAGCGGGAGCGGAATCCGGCTTCGGAGTAGGCCAGGTAGAACTCCCAGAGCCGCTGGAAGACGGTGTCGAAACCGAGATCGGTGACGGTCTGCCGGCTTTCGGTGAAGCGTTCCCGCCACAGGCGCAGCGTGTGGGCGTAGTGCTCGGCGAACCCGAGGTCGGACTCGGTGCGCAGACCGGCCGCCGCCGCGTGCTCGGCGATGGCGCGGCGGGAGGGGATCAGGCCGCCGGGGAAGACGTACTTGCTGATCCACGTGTGGGTGGCGGCGGTGTTCTGCATGTGCCGGTGTCCCATGGTGATCGACTGGAGGGCGATGCGCCCGCCGGGGCGGAGCGCCGAGCGCAGGGTGGCGAAGTAGGAGGGCCAGTACTCGGCGCCGACGGCCTCGATCATCTCCACGCTGACGACGGCGTCGTAGCGGCCCTCGACGTCCCGGTAGTCGCACAGCCGGACGTCCACGCGGTCGCCGAACCCGGCGGCGCGGATCCGGGCCCGGGCGAGTTCGGCCTGCTTGGTGGAGAGGGTGAGGGTGGTGACGCGGGCGCCGCGGGCGGCGGCGCGCAGCGCGAGTTCTCCCCAGCCGGTGCCGATCTCCAGCAGTTCGGTGCCGTCCGTGACGTGCGCGAGGTCGAGGAGGCGGTCGATCTTGCGGTGCTGGGCGGCGGGGAGGTCCTCGGACCTGGCGGGAAAGCCGGTGAAGACGGCGGAGGAGTAGGTGAGGGTCGGATCGAGGAAGGTGGCGAACAGGTCGTTGGACAGGTCGTAGTGGCGGTGGATGTTCTCGCGTGCGCCGCGCCGGGTGTTGCGGTCGCGGCCGGGCCGGGCGGCGACCCACAGCGGTCGCAGGCCGCGCAGCGGGGCGGGGACCAGGTCGTCGACGTGCGTGGCGAGGACGGTCAGGAGGCCGGGCAGGTCGTCGCTGTCCCATTCGCCGGCCATGTAGGACTCTCCGAAACCGATGAGGCCGTGGCTGCCGATGCGCCGGAAGAAGGCGTCCGGGTCGTGGAGGGTGAGGTCCGGGCGTCGTGCCGGTCCGGTGGCACGCCCGGACCCGGAGCCGGAGCCGGTGCCAGTGCCGGAGCCGGTGCCGGTGCCGGTGCCAGTGCCGGTGCGTATGTCCAGCGGGAGCTGTTTCAGGGCCCGGCCGACCAGGTGTGCGGCGACGGCCGTCCGGACCGGGCCGCCCGCCGGGAGCCGGGCCACGTCGGGCCAGCGTGCGGGATCCGTCCGCCGAGGGGTCCCGGCCCGAGGGCCGGGGAGCGGTGCCTGGTGGTGGTCGGACGTGGTGGCCTGGTGGGTCACGGGACCATTCCCTTCTGCGGTGCGTGCCGGGGGCGGGGCTGTACGGGCAGACCGCGCAGGAGCAGGCGGATGCCGTGGAAGCGGATCCCCGCCCAGACGGCGGCGGTCGACCAGGGCCTGCGGGCGGCTGCCCGCAGGAGGGCACGGGCCGTGGCCGGGCGGGCTTGTCCCCGTACGGTGGCGGTGAACGGCCGCCCGGCCTCGGTGTCGAGGTGCACGGTGAGGTCGAGGCGTTCTTCGGGAAGAGGCAGCCGCATCCGGTAGTGGCCCTCGACGGGGAAGAACGGCGAGACGTAGAACCGCTTCTCGGCCCTCGCCCGGCCGCCCGCGTCCGGGTGCAGGAGGTAGCAGTGCCGCTGCCCGTAGGTGTTGTGGACCTCCGCGACGACGCAGACCAGGGATCCGGACGCGTTGTGGCACCAGTAGACGCTGAGGGGGTTGAAGACGAATCCGAAGACGCGGGCGTGGGCGAGCATCACCACGCGTCCGCCTTCGATGTCGATGTCGCGGGAGGCGAGGAACTCCTCCAGGCCTGCGCGGATCGTGGGGGCGCGCCCCGCGAAATGGTCCCGCGGGTCGAACCGGGCGAGCGGGCGCAGCGGACGGGGCAGGACCGGGAGCCGGTCGACGTCCACGCACCACAGGTAGGTGCGGTGCCGGACGTCGTGCCGCAGCGGCGCGGTCCGGGTGTGGACGACCAGGCACTCGTACAGCGCGGCGGCGGGCGCCGCTTCCCCGGTCACCAGCGCACCCCGAGGGCACGGGCGGCTGCCGCGCCGGAGCGGCAGCCGTCCTCGTGGAAGCCCCAGCCGTGCCACGCCCCGGCGTACGCGGTCACGGCGGTGTTCAGGCGCGGCAGTTCCTTCTGCGCGGCGACCGAGGCGGGCGTGTAAACGGGGTGTTCGTAGTGCATCCGGCGCACCACCCGGCCCGGGTCCACACGGTCGCCGGCGCCCAGGGTCACCACGTAGTCGGCGCCGTCGGGCAGGTTCTGCAGGCGGCGCATGTCGTAACTGACGCGGACCGACTCGGCGGAGGGGTCGCAGGCCGGGAGGTGGTAGTTCCAGCAGGCCCGGGCGTGGGGCGAGCGGGGCAGGAGGCGGGTGTCGGTGTGCAGGACCGTGGGGTTGGGCTCGTACGTGAAGGCGCCCAGGAGCCGCCGTTCGTCCGGGGTGGGATCGGCGAGCATGCGGAGGGCCTGGTCGGGGTGGGTGGCTATCACGACGGCGTCGTATCCGTCGGTGGCACCGTTCTCGGTGGTTATCCAGACGCCGGAGCCGCGTGCGGCCCGGTGGACGGTCTGCACGGGGCTGGAGGTACGCACGCGGTGCACGCCCTTGGCCACGGCCTCGACGTAGGCGGCGGAGCCTCCGGTGACGGTCCTCCACTGCGGGGAGCCCGTGACCGACAGGAGGCCGTGGTGCCGGAGGAAGGCGAAGAGGTGGGCGGCCGGGTAGGACAGCGCGGTGCGTGCGGGACACGACCACACCGCGGAGACGAGTGGGAGGGCGAAGTGGCTGACGAAGTACGGGGAGAACCGGCCTTCGCGGAGGAAGTCGCCCAGGGTGACGTGGTGGGAGGGCGGATCGGCGAGCAGCCTTCGGGCCCTGCGGTGGAAGACCGGTACCTGCGCGAGCAGGGCCAGGTAGCGGCCCCGCAGCGCCGCCCGGCCGGTGAAGAGCCCGGCCGGGCCGCGGGCGCCCGCGTACTCCAGGCCGCAGCCGTCGCACCGTACCGACATGCTCATCTCGGCGTCCTGGGTGGAGATCCCCAGCTCGCGGAAGAGCCGCAGCAGGTTCGGATAGGTGCGTTCGTTGTGCACGATGAAGCCCGAGTCCACACCCATCGGCCGCCCGTCCGGGCCGGTGAGTTCGTGGGTGTGGGCGTGACCGCCGAGGCGTCCCTCGGCCTCGTAGAGGGTGACCTCGTACGAGCGCGCCAGGACGTGGGCGGCCGTCAGGCCCGCGACCCCGGCGCCGATCACCGCTGCTTTCCGGTGTTCCACCTCATCACTCCCGCCGTTCGACGCGCCGCTGGGTGCGGTCGCTCACCCGTGCTTCGCAGCGGACGGGCGGGCGGATGGGTGCGGGTGCGTCGTGGCCGTGGAACGGGGAGCACGGCAGGGGCGCCGGGGACGACGGGCGCGCCGTCAGGTCGGCAGGGCCATCAGGAGCAGGGGGGCGGTGGTGGGGCGGCTGGAGCCTCCTGCGGGTTCGAGCGAGAGTCCGACGGCCGCGGCGTCGGCGGTGTCCCCGTCGAGCAGGACCGTACCGTCCCTGCGGATGAACCCGGCCGGAAGCATGGTGCCGTCGTGGTCGAGCCACAGCTGGTACGTCATGCCCGCGGCGGGGGCCGGCAGTCCGGCGGCGGTGAAGACGGCCCTGTTCTGCCGCTCGGAGGCGACGACGGTGGCCAGGGCTCCGTTGCCGGCGCGGCCGTGCACCGCACGCGCGTCGGGCGCGGCCAGGACGGCGCTGACGTCGTCGAGGTGCCGCTCGGCCTGGAGCGCCCGCTGCTGGTACTGCTCGCTCTGCCGGTTCTGCCAGGCGGCCAGGCCGGCGAACGAGGCGGCCGCCACCACACTGGCGGCCAGCGCGAGGGGCACGGCCCGGCGCCGCAGCACGCGGCCGGCGCCGGCCGGCTGCGTGGTGACGGGAACGCGCGGGGGCAGTTGGCGTACGCCGTCGACGGCGGCCATGACGTGCTGCTTCATCATGGGCGGCGGGTTCTGCGCGCAGGCGTCCGCCAGGCGCGCGGCGGTGGCCTCGAACTCGGCCACCTCCTCGCGGCACGCCTGGCACTGCGGCAGGTGGTCGCCGAACGCCTGCCGCTCGGCGGGGTCCAGGGCGTTGAGGGCGTAGGCGGCGGCGAGGGTGTGGAGGTCGGAGTGGTGTTGCTTCATGTGGTCACCCCCATGCAGTCGCGGAGCCGGATCAGCCCGTCGCGCATGCGTGTCTTGATGGTCGGCAGCGGTGTGCACAGGGCTTCGGCGACCTCACGGTAGGTCAGGCCACGGTAGTAGGCCAGGGTCACGGCCTGGCGCTGGAGTTCGGTCAGGCCGCGCATGCAGCGGCGTACCTGTTCGCTCTCGAGGCGGGTCTCGACCTGCTCGGAGACCTCGTCGAACGCCGTCTGGTGCTCTCGGGCGGCCTGGGCCTGTTCCCGGTCGGCGGACGCCTGGGCGGAGCGGACGCGGTCGACGGCCCGCCGGTGGGCGATGGTCGCCGCCCACGCGGTGACGCTGCCGGCGTCCGACCGGTAGCGGGCGGCCTGCCGCCACAGGTCGATCATCACCTCCTGTGCGACCTCCTCCGACTGGGACCGGTCGCGTACGACCCTGATCACGATCCCGAAGACCATGGGTGCGAGGGCGTCGTAGAGGAGCGAGAAGGCCTGTTTGTCGCCGCGGGCGACCTCGACCATGACCTCGGCGAGGTCACTGCGGCCGGCGTGACTCGCCCGGCCCGTACGACCGTGCGCGAACGGGAGTGGTTGGTTCACCGGGCGGGCTCCGGCTGCGGGCGCGTGTCCGGCTGTGTCTGCGGCGACAAGGGGGACGGGCGGCCTGGGCCGGCGGGCCGGGGGCGGGGTGTCCATCGCATGGGGATCCGGGTCCTTGTCCTGGGAGCGGGGCCGTGTGGTGTGTCCAAGACCTCTTCGTAGCGGACGTGCGTACGGATGGCCGGACTTTTGGGAAACGGAGCAATTCGGCGTCTCGACGCAGGTGGGGCGGCGGGCTTCCCGGGCGGCCTGCGGCCCCGGCGGCAAGAGGTGGTGCACCGTTGACGGCCGCGTGCGGGGTGCGGTGGCGAGTGCGGCGTCCATGACGATTCCTGGTTCCTGGTCGTGGAGGGTGGACCGGCGGAGGGTGGACCGGCGGAGGGTGGACCGGCGGAGGTTCCGGGGCCCGGGGCGCGGGCCCCGGAAACCCCCGCCGCCCCCGGGTCGGCACTACCACTTGTCGTGGCAGTTCCAGTGCCCGGATACCCAGTGGTTCACCGAGTGGCCGGGCACCCAGTGCTCCTTCCCGTGGTCCTTGCTCCACCGTCCGTCGTGCCGGCTGCCGGGATGCCATGTACGTTCCCAGTGGCCCCTGCTCCACCTGTCGGTCACCCAGTGGCCCTTGACCCAGGTGCACCGATCGTGGTCCCGCCGGTCCCAACGGTTCCAGCCGTCGTGGCGGTACCAACAGTTCCAGTGGTCCTGGCGGTTGCCCCGGTCACGGTCGTGATCACGGTCGCCGGTGGGCGCCGAGGGCACCGTCGACGGCGCCGCCGAAGGGGCGGCACTCGCCGTACCGGACAGACCCAGCAGCGAGCCACCGGCCAGCAGCCCGGCGGATGCGACTCCGACGACCAGACGCTTCATGTGCGGCGAAACGGTCATCCGGGCTCACCTCCTCCCTTTCAACTGGTTCATCAACCATTCGGCTTGGTCTGCTCCTTCACCATCTGGAGCGTCACCACGGATTCGTGGTGAGCGGGGTGAAGGATTGGCAAGAGACTCAAAGCGTCATATCTCCTCCCTTCGGAGTGCGTGCCGTGAACCCTGCCGACCCTGCTCGGACCGTGGTGCGCTCGGGTCCGGGTCCGGGAGTGGCAGTGGCTTCGTACGAGCTACCTCAGCAACGGCTCCTCCTCCCGGCCCCCGGGACCGTCGGATCGGCCCGGCTGCTGTCGCGTGCCCCCCTGGACGGGGGCGTCCTGGCCCCGCTCGCTCCCCGGCCGAAGGCCGGACTGCCCGCGTGTGTCCCCGCCGCCCGTACCGGCCCGAGGAGACCCGGTCCCATCCGCGCTCCCCTGCCCCTGCCCCTGCCCTCCGGGCCGGACCTGACCGGACGACTCCCCCTCGCCCTGGCCAGGAGCCTTGCCGGTCCCCTGGTCGGCATCCCGCCCGGAACCCGTACCCGCCCCCTCACCGGGCGTCGTACCCGGGCCCTGACCGGGGGACTTGCCGTTGCCCTGGCCCGGCCTCTGGCCCGTACCCTCGCCGGAGCCCTTGCCCGAGCCATGCCCCGATCCCTCATCGGGAACCTTGCCCGTGCCGTCACCCGCGCGCTTGTCCGGTGCCGTGCCCGAGCCCTGGCCGGGGGCCTTGCCCGTCCCCTGACTGGGAGTCTTGCCGTTGCCCTGGCCGGGGGCTTCGCCCGTGTCCTGGCCGGACCCCTGCCCGGGAACCTTGCCCGTGCCGTCGCCGGAGCCCTTGCCCGGCGGCTTGCCCGACCCGTGGCCGGGGGTCTGTTCTGGAGCCCTGTCCGTCTCCTGGCCCGGAGCCTCGTCCGGGGCACCCGGAACCTTGCCCGGAGCCTGGCCCGTACCCTCGCCGGACCCGTCGCCCGGCGCCTTGCCCGAGCCGTCGCCGGAACCCTTGCCCGTTTCCCGACCGGGTTCCTGGCCGGGGGCCCGGCCCGCGCCCTCGCCCGAGTCCTTGCCCGGGGCCCGGTCGGGCTCCTGGCCGGGGGCCTTGTCGGGCACGTCGCCAGGGCCGTGCGGCTTCGGCCCGGGCGTCTTGTCCGACCCGCGGCCCGAGCCCGCATCCTGCCCCGGCGCCTTGCCCGGGTGCTCGCCCGGGGCCTTTCCTGAACCCTGCTCCGGCACGGTCGCGGGGTGCTTGTCCCGGCCCGTGCCCGGTCTCTTCCCCGGCTCCGGGCCGGGGTCCTTGTCCTGGCTCGGCCTCGTCCCTCCCTTTCGCTCCTTCTCCGGCACACCGTGCGGCTCCCCGCCGGGGTCCCGGCCCGGTGCCACCCCCGGTGCCGGGTCGGGGCGCGCGGGGTCCGTCGCCCGTTCGGTGTCCGTCCGGACCGATCCCTCGTGGGCCGGCGGCAGGGCCGGGTAGGGCGAGTCCGCGGTCCGGCCCGGCGGCGGCTCGACCTCACGGTCGGACCGTCCCCGCGCCGCACCACTCGGGCGCTGGTACCACGCCTTGCGGCCCGGGTCGTAGACCGTCACGGCTTTCACCGGCTTCGCGGCCGGCCTGACCGCGACCAGTTCGGCGGACCGGAAGGAGGACCACTCCTGTCCGTTGATCCGGGCCTTCCCCCGCACCGCGACCGGCGGTGTCAGAGGGTTGCCGCAGGCACACCGGACCCGTGGTACGCCGCGCCCGTCGACCAGTACGGACGTACCGGCCTGCAGGATCGCCTGGTAGCCGGTGGGCGCGTCGTTCTTGTACCCGTGGTTGGTGACCCGGGTGTCCCAGCCCAGCCGGACCGGCGTGAGCGACCGCAGATAGGCCGGGATCCCGGTGGGACGGAGGCCCAGCGTGGCGGCGAAGGCGCTGCCCTTGTCCGGGTGTTCCCCGAGGAACTTGATCTGCTTCTCCACGTCGCAGCTCGCGATGTTCCGCGTGCCTCCGTAGAGCCCCGGGTGGGCGCCGTCGACCTCCAGGGTGCGCGCGCCGCTCGTACCGCCCTGCGCCGTCCCGGTGGTGCCGGGCGGGACGGCGCCGGTCTCCTGTGATGCCGTGGCCGTCGAGGGGGTGAACGGATCGGGACCGGCTGCCGCCGCGGCCTCCAGGAAGACCTCCCCGCCGGCCGCGGTGTTGCCGCCCAGCACGGTGAAGCCGACGACCACGGCCGAGACCACGATCGCCGCCGTGCTCGCGCTCACCACGGTCCTGCGCGAACGCCAGCGGCGCCCGGGCAGCCCGCCCCCGCTGTCGGCCGGGGGCGCGAAGGACCCCGACGGGTACGACGGAGGCGGTGGAGGTATCGGCGGCGGGGCCTCCGGCGCAGGCGCGGGCCGTGGCTGCGGACCCCGGCCCGACAACGGACCGGGCGGCGGACCCATGGGGTGCTCGGACGAGGACGAGGAGGACGGGGGACTCACGACACTCGCCCCCTGACACGGGGCACCGGGACAACGATGGTGACTCGCATGCGCTCGCTCCTTCTGGCCGTCGACGCCTCCACATCCCGGAGGGGAATCTGGGAAACCGGCGCCGCTGACCGGAAGTCGGCGAAGGAGGGCCCCGGACGGGGGCCTCTGTTCACCCGCGACACCGATGGGGTCACGCAGGAGGTGTGAGCCCGTCCCTCGAGTAAGCCCCCCGCGCCCGGGCCGCGTCATGTCGCGACCATTCGGGACTTGACAGAACCCTCCCGCGATCCTGCTACGGGACCCGCAGCGACGGCTCCGCCGGAGGCGCGGCCGCGGCCCGGTCCGCGACCAGGCGCACCGCCGCGATCGTCAGGTCCGGGTCGTGGAGCCGGACGTAGTGGTCGCTGCCGGTGGCCGACAGGTGGGGGGTCTGCGGCCGCAGGGCCACCAGCGCCCGCTGGGCCGTGGGCCAGGCCTTCTCCAGCTTCGCCAGGAGTCCCTTGTCCATGGTGGGCGGCGCGGCGAAGGGCTCGGTCTTGCTCAGCACCGCGACCGGTACGGGCGGGAGCGGGCCGCCGCGCTCGATCGCTGTGACTCCGCCGTCGATGTCGACCTGCTCGAACGCGGGGTCGGCGTCGAACGGCGTACCGGGGTGGCGGAGCGCATCGACGTACGCCGGCCAGTCCGCCCCCATCGCGGGCTTCAACGCCGGCCCCAGCGCGTCGACGAGGACCAGTCCCCGGGTGCGTTCCGGGTGCTCCTGCGCGTACCGCAGGGCGAGCAATCCGCCGGAGGAATGTCCCATCAGCAGGTACGGGCCCGGTACGTGGGCGGCGCTCGGCAGCCGGTCGAGGTCCTGGACCGTGGCGGGCAGGGTACGGGTGCCGTGCACGGGCGTGCTGCGGGTGGTGAGGGTGGGCGGCTGCGTGGCGCGGAGGGTGCCGGGACGGTCGTACGTGCAGACGCGGGCGAAGGCGGCGACGCCCGGCAGCACGGCGGGGGCCTTCGGCACGGGCGGGGTGGTGTCGGTCAGCGACCACGGGTCGGAGGCCTCGTGCAGGCCGGAGATCAGCACCGCGGTCGGACCACTGCCGGAGCGGCTTCCGGTGCCGGAGCCGGAACAGTGCGGGTAGAGGCTGCGCCCGCTGCTGATGCCCACGCCCTGCCCGGCGTCCCCGCCGGCGCCCGGCCCGGGTGTGCCGGCCACGAGCAGGACGGCGGCCATCGCGGCCGCCACCGTGCCGGGGACACGCCATCGCATGCCCTCAGCTTCGCCCGTGGCAGGTCACCCCGCCAGTCTCACCCGACGCGGGCGTAGCGGAAGAGCCAGACCAGCGGTGCCAGGACGGCCGGCGAGCCGAGAAGGACACCGAGTCGGGCGCGGACCGGGCCCGGCACCCCGCTGCGGCGCGCCCGCCAGAGGTCGGGAAGTCCCCAGACGACGGCGCAGATCCCGAGGGGGACGACGGCGTAGAGCGGCAGGAAGCGGACCAGGGGCGGGAGTGCCTCGGGCAGGAACGGACAGCCGAACGCCACGACGGCGCCGATGCCCAGGACCAACGATCCCGTGCTTCCGGTTCGCGGCTCTGCCCGGTACGCCGGCCCTGCGGTGTCCTGCTTCGCCGACCTCATGGCCCGCAGGCTACGCGGCGGGGGGCCGCGCGGCGTGAGCGGGGATACTCAACCCGTCCTGAGTATCCGGCGTTGACAGGAGAAAGTGTGAGTGGTTTATTACTCACATGAACACGGAACGACGACGCCATCTCTCCTCCGCCGAAGAGCGCCGCGAGACCGTCCTGGGAACGGCCATCGGAGCCTTCGCCGCCCGCGGCTACTTCGGCACGACGACCACCGAGGTCGCCAAGGCCGCCGGGATCTCCCAGGCCTACGTCTACCGGCTGTTCCCGAACAAGGAAGCGCTGTTCACCGCCGTCGTCGAGCGCTGTTTCTCCCGGGTACGGGCCAGCCTCGAAGAGGGCGCCGCACAGGCGCGCGGCAGCAGCCCCCAGGCGGTGCTGGACACCATGGGCGATACCTACGCCCACCTGATCGCCGACAAGGACCTGCTGCTCGTCCTGACCCACGCCCAGGCGGCGGCCGTCTCCGAGACCGCCGTACGGGAGGCTGTGCGCGCCGGGTACGCCCGCATGGTGGAGTACGTGCGCGGCGCGTCGGGTGCGGCGGAGGCCGACGTCCAGCAGTTCTTCGCCACAGGCATGCTCTGCCACCTCCTCGTGTCACTGGACGCGCACCAGGTGGACGCACCCTGGTCCCGAACGCTCTCGGCCGGCATCCGGCACTACTGACGGGCGGCGGCCGGGCGGACCCACGCGGTCCGCCCTTCCTTCGGACCAAAGAGTGAGTGGTCAACCACACACAGGAGAAGCCATGGACGTCCCACCGCCCCACCGACAGACCGCCGCAGCGACCACAGCGGCCCTCGCGGCCCTGGCCGCCGCCCAGTTCGCGGTCACCCTCAGCACCTCGATCGTGAACGTCGCCCTTCCCGCCGTACGCGACGGAGTAGGGCTGTCCGACGCCGGCATGTCCTGGGTCGTCAACGCCTACGGCCTCGCCTTCGGCGCCCTGCTGCTGCCCGGCGGCCGGGCGGCCGATCTCCTGGGGCGACGCCGTGTTCTGACAGTCGGCCTCGCTCTCTTCACGGTGGCAGCCGTCACCGCCGGGCTGGCGAGCACCCCCTGGATGCTCGTCACCGCCCGCACGGCCCAGGGCCTCGGCGCCGCCGCGATCGCGCCCGCCGCCCTCTCCCTGGTCATGCGGCTCCACCCGCCCGGGCCGGCCCGCGCCAGGGCCCTCGGGGTATGGGGCGCGGTGTCCGGAGCGGGTGGCGCCGCCGGGGTCCTGCTCGGCGGGGTCCTCACCGAAGGCCCCGGCTGGCGCTGGGTGTTCCACGCCTCCGGCATCGGCGCGGCGCTGGTCCTGGCCGCCACCGTGCACCTCGTACCGGCCGATCCGAAGGAGGAGTCCGGCGGGCCCCGCCCGCGGCTCGACGTGGCCGGGTCGCTCACCGTCACCGCCGGGCTGGTCTCGCTCGTGTACGGGCTCACGGCCGCCGGCCGGTCCGGCTGGACCGACCCCCTGGTGCTGGGCTCCCTCGCCGCGGCGACGGTCCTGCTCGCCCTCTTCGTCCTGGTCGAACGCCGCCACGCCGCCCCGCTCCTGCCGTCCGGGCTGCTCACTCACGGCGCCGTGGGCCCTGCCAACCTCCTCATGGCGCTGCTCGGCGCGGTCTGGGTCGGCCTGTTCTTCTTCCTCCCCCTCTACCAGCAACAGGTCCTCGGCGCGGGCCCGCTGGAAGCCGGGCTCTCCCAACTCCCCCTGGCCGCGGCGAACATGCTCGGCTCGGGCCTGGCGCCCGCACTCACCCGCCGCATCGGGCCGCACCGCACGCTCCTCGCCGGCCTGGTGACCCAGGCCGCCGGATTCCTGTGGCTGGCCCGGATCACGGCGGACGGCACCTTCCTCACCCACCTGCTCGGCCCCGTGCTGCTCGTCGGAGCCGGCCTCGGGGTGGCCTTCGTACAGCTCACCGGGGCGGCCGTCAGCGGGGTGGAGCCCGCCCACGCGGGACTGGCCGGCGGCCTGGTCAACACCACCCGCCAGATCGGCGGCGCGGTCGGCCTAGCCGTACTGGGCACGCTCGCCGCCGCCCGCACCGCCTCAGCCTCAGCCTCAGCCTCGGCCGACCTGCCCCGCACCGCGGCCCTCACCGAGGGGTATCGCGGCGCGTTCCTCCTCTCGGCCGCCGTCCTGGGCCTCGGGGCGGTCCTCACCCCGCTGGTCGCCCGCAGAGCCCGGCCGGTGCGCACGCCCGACCCCGACTCCACTCCCCCGCCGCGCGCCGTCCCCTGTACGTCCTCCCGAACCCGCTGATCACCCCACCGCAACCGAAGGAGCACTCCCATGACCACGCACCCCACCACCGTCGACAGCGAAGCCCCGGTCGTCGTCCGCCTCGAGACCACCGTGCACGCCCCGCTCGGCACCGTCTGGGACCTGCACACCGACATCGCCGCCTGGGCCGACTGGAACACGGACGTGGACCGGGTGGAGTACGCCGGTCCACTGGCCCCCGGCACCGCGTTCCGCTGGCTGACCCACGGTCTCGACATCACCTCCACCGTCCACCAGGTCGTTCCCGGCGAGCGGATCGTCTGGGGCGGCCCGGCGCACGGCATCGACGGCATCCACGTCTGGACCTTCCGGGAGACGGCGCCGGGCATCGTGACGGTCCGCACGGAGGAGTCCTGGAGCGGTGCGCCCGTCGAGGCCGGCCGCGCCGAGATGGAACAGGTGCTGCGGCAGTCGCTGGAGGCCTGGCTCACCGCCCTCAAGAGCACGGCCGAGGCCGAAGCGGCGGCGGAGGCCACGGCCGTGGCGAACCCCGCGGCCCGCGCCGCCGCCGGGCGCGGCTGACCGTCCCCACCGCACAGCCCCCGCACCCCGCCCCCTGCTCCCCCTTCGTTCCGTTTCCCCCCGCCCGATAGCCGAGGAGACCGTCATGAGCAGCACCGCCAAGCCCTACCTGACCGGCCACTACACCCCCGTCACCGACGAGATCACCGCCACCGGCCTGACCGTCGAGGGCACCATCCCGCCCGAGCTGACCGGCCGCCTCATCCGCAACAGCCACAACCCGAAGCCCGGCATCACCCCCACCCACTGGTTCAAGGGCAGCGGCATGGTCCACGGCATCCGGCTCCGCGACGGCCGCGCCGAGTGGTACCGCAACCGCTGGGTCCACACCCCCGCCCTCGACGGCGCCCCCTACATGACCGACAAGGGCCCCGACCTCACCGCCAGCACGGCCGGCACCCACGTCATCGAACACGCCGGTCGGCTCCTCGCCCTGAGCGAGGCGGCCCTGCCCTTCGAACTGACGGCGGATCTGGAAACCGTCGGGGCGTACGACTTCGGGGGCAGGCTGACCTCGGCGATGACCGCCCATCCCAAGGAGGACCCGGTCACCGGCGAACTGCACTTCTTCGCCTCCTCCCCCTTCCCCCCGTACCTGATCCACCACGTCGCCTCCGCCGACGGGAAGGTGCTGGAGAGCCAGGAGGTACCGGGCGCGAGCGCGGCCCTCAAGCACGACTTCGCGATCACCGAGCACTACGTGGTGTTCCTGGAGGGCTCCGTGACCTTCGACCCGACCGAGCACTCGGGCATCCCGTACGGCTGGGACGACGAGCAGATCTCCCGGATCGGCGTCCTGCCGCGCACCGCTGCGGGCACCGGCGGCCGGGCCCGTGAGATCCGCTGGTTCGAGATCGGGCAGGGCTACGGGATGCACGTCGCCAACGCCTACGAGGACCCGTACGGCCGCATCGTCGTCGAGGGCCCGGCCGTCGGCCGGGACGGCTGGCGGCGCTCCTGGAACTGGTGGGTCGGCGCCGAGGACCGCGGGGCCGAGCCCAACTCCGGTTCGCGCAGCACCCGCTGGACCGTCGACCTGGCGGCCGGATCCGTCAGGGAGGAAGTGACCGACGACCTCACTGTGGAGTTCCCCACGATCAACGAGGCATTCCTCGGTATCGAGCACCGCTACCAGTACGCCCTCGCCTTCCCCGACGACCTGGGGACCGCCGCCCACACCCTCGTCAAGTACGACCGCACCACCGGTGCCCGGCAGTTGCTGCCGTTCACCCCGGGCCGGCTCCCGAGCGAGGCCGTGTTCGTACCCGCCGAGGGCGCGGGCGCGTCGCAGGAGGACGCCGGGTACCTGCTGACGGTGGTCGGCGACCTGAACGCGGACGCCTCGCAGTTGCTCGTCCTGGACGCCTCCGACCTGACGGTCCCGCCGGTGGCCACCATCCACCTGCCGCGCCGGGTCCCGGCCATGATCCACGGCTCCTGGATCCCCGACGCAGCCGCCTGATCCCGTCCCCCGGGCGCCGCGCCGGGTGAGCCGCGTCTCACCTGGGCGGCGCCGCTTGTCTATGCAACGAGTTGCATAGCAGGATCGGGGTATGGCGCTCGAACACGCGATCCTCGTCTCCCTGCTGGAGAAGCCGGGCTCCGGTTATGAGCTGGCCCGCCGGTTCGAGCGGTCGATCGGCTATTTCTGGACGGCCACGCACCAGCAGATCTACCGCGTGCTGGGGCGCATGGAGAGGGACGGCATGCTCGCCGTCCGTACGGTCCCGCAGCAGGGCCGGCCGGACAAGAAGGAGTATTCGGCCGCGGCTCCCGGCCGGGCCGCCCTCGCGCAGTGGCTGCACGAGCCGATCGAGCCCGAGAGCCTGCGGCACGACCTGGCCGTGAAAATCCGCGGGGCCGCCTTCGACGACCCGGCCTCGCTGATCCTTGAGGTCGAACGGCACCAGCAGGCCCACCGCGACCGTCTCGCCCGCTATCTCGCCGGTGAACTGCGCGATTTCACCGGCCCCGACGCCCCGGCCCCGCTCGACGCCGGCCAGGAACTCCAACACGTCGTGCTGCGCGGGGGGATCGCGCAGGAACGGATGACGATCGCCTGGCTGGACGACGTGCTGGCCACCCTCCACCGGCTCGGCCGGACGGCGCCGCCCGTGAACGGCTGAGCCGCGGCCGGCCGTCCCCCGCACTCCTCCCTCCTCCCCCCCTCCTCCTCCCTCCGCGCAGCCGCGCGGACCTCGACTCCGACCCTCGGAAGGTGATCCGCCGTGTCCGACCCCCTGCTGTTCCACCCGCACACCTACGACCCCGACCACTTCGACCCGGAGACCCGCAGGCTGCTGCGCGCCACCGTCGACTGGTTCGAGGCCCGCGGCAAGCGGCGGATCATCGAGGACTACCGCACCCGTGCCTGGCTGGCCGACTTCCTCGCCTTCTCCGCCAAGGAGGGGCTCTTCGCGACCTTCCTGACCCCGGCCTCCGCCGCCGGTGAGGACGAGCCGGACAAGCGTTGGGACACCGCACGGATCGCGGCCCTCAACGAGATCTTCGGCTTCTACGGCCTCGACTACTGGTACGCCTGGCAGGTCACCGTCCTCGGGCTCGGCCCCGTGTGGCAGAGCGACAACGCCGCCGCCCGGGAGCGTGCCGCGGGGCTGCTGTCGGAGGGCGAGGTGTTCGCCTTCGGCCTGTCCGAGAAGAGCCACGGCGCCGACATCTACTCCACCGACATGCTGCTGGAGCCCACCGGCGACGGCGGCTTCCGCGCCACCGGCTCCAAGTACTACATCGGCAACGGCAACGCCGCCGGCCTGGTCTCCGTCTTCGGCCGCCGCGCCGACGTCGAGGGCCCCGACGGCTACGTCTTCTTCGCCGCCGACAGCCGTCACCCGGCGTACCGGCTCGTCAAGAACGTCGTCGACTCCTCCAAGTACGTCAGCGAGTTCCGCCTGGAGGACTACCCGGTCACCGCCGAGGACGTCCTGCACACCGGGCGTGCCGCCTTCGACGCCGCGCTCAACACCGTCAACGTCGGCAAGTTCAACCTGTGCACCGCCTCGATCGGCATCTGCGAGCACGCGATGTACGAGGCCGTCACGCACGCGCACAACCGGATCCTCTACGGCCGGCCCGTCACCGCCTTCCCGCACGTCCGCCGGGAGCTGGCCGACGCCTACGTCCGCCTCGTCGGGATGAAGCTGTTCAGCGACCGCGCCGTCGACTACTTCCGTTCCGCCGGCCCCGACGACCGCCGCTACCTGCTCTTCAACCCGATGACCAAGATGAAGGTCACGACGGAGGGCGAGAAGGTCATCGACCTGATGTGGGACGTGATCGCCGCCAAGGGCTTCGAGAAGGACAACTACTTCGCCCAGGCCGCCGTCGAGATCCGCGGGCTGCCGAAGCTGGAGGGCACGGTCCACGTCAACCTGGCGCTGATCCTCAAGTTCATGCGCAACCACCTGCTGGCGCCGGCCGCGTACGAGCCCGTACCGACGCGCCTCGACGCGGCCGACGACGACTTCCTGTTCCGGCAGGGTCCGGCCCGTGGTCTGGGCTCGGTGCGCTTCCACGACTGGCGCCCGGCGTACGACGCCTACGCCGCCGTGCCGAACGTCGCCCGTTTCCGCGAACAGGCCGACGCGCTGGCCGAGTTCGCGGCGACCATCGCACCCGACGAGGCCCAGGGCCGCGATCTGGACTTCCTGCTGGCCGTGGGGCAGCTGTTCGCCCTGGTCGTGCACGGTCAGCTGATCCTGGAGCAGGCCCGTCTGACGGACCTGGACGAATCCGTGCTGGACGAGCTGTTCTCGGTGCTCGTCCGCGACTTCTCTCAGCACGCCGTGGAACTGCACGGCAAGGACTCGAGCACGCCGGAGCAGCAGGCCTGGGCGCTGGCCGCCGTCCGCCGCCCGGTCGTCGACGAGGCCCGCTCGGCCCGCGTCTGGGCCCGTGTCGAGGCCCTCTCCGGTGCGTACGAGATGGGGCGGTAGCCGCACCGCCCCCGGCGGTCCCCACGACCCCGTCGTGCGGACCGCCGGGACCCGCGGCCCGGGCCCCGGTCGCCGGTCGCCGGTCAGCGCAGGGACTCGCTCGGGGGCCGCTCGCGGAGGGCGCCGTAGGCGATGAAGTACGACCAGGGACCGGTCGGGTCCGATGGGCAGCTGCACTGTGGTGACGCGGCGCTGCGGCAGCCGGGCGAAGCGCTCGGCGAGGCCGATGTCGTCCAACAGGCACAGGGTGGTGGGGTGCACGGTGTCGCCGCGGAAGTCGCGCAGGAAGTCGCCGTGCTTCTCCAGCACCGTCACCTCCACCCCGGCGCGGGCCAGCAGCAGGGCCAGCACCATTCCGGCCGGGCCGCCCCCCACCACGCAGCAGGTCGTTCGCTCCACGGCAACCACTCCCTTCGCGGGGAACGGGCGATCCCCAGGGGACGTATACCGCACCGGGGGCGGCTCTCCCGGCGGAACGCGCGCTCCCGGGTCCCGCGTAGGCTCGACCCGTGTCAGCCTCCCGTCTCCACCGCGTCGCCGTACTCGTCCTCGAAGGCGCGAAGCCGCTCGACGTCGGCATTCCCGCCCAGGTCTTCACGACCCGCGCGAGCATGCCCTACGAGGTACGGGTGTGCGGTGCGGCACCCGGTCTCGTGGCCGGCGGCGACGGCCTGTCGTACCATGTGACGCACGGCCTGGACGCCCTCGCGTGGGCCGACATCGTCTTCGTCCCCGGCTACCGCTTCCCGGACCGTGAGGATCCGCCGCGGCCCGTCATCGACGCGCTGGTCGCCGCCCACGAGCGGGGCTCACGGCTCGCCGCGATCTCGACCGGCGCGTTCGCGCTCGCCGCGACGGGCCTGCTCGACGGGAAACGCGCGACGACGCACTGGCACTACGCCCGGGCCCTGATGGCCAAGCACCCGCTCGTCCGGGTCGACGAGAACGTCCTGTTCGTCGACGAGGGCAGCGTCCTGACCTCGGCGGGCGCCGCATCCGGCATCGACCTGTGCCTGCACATCCTGCGCAGCGATCTCGGTGTGGCCGCGTCCAACCACGCGGCGCGCCGTCTGGTCGCCGCCCCGTACCGCAGCGGGGGTCAGGCGCAGTACGTGCCGCGCAGCGTGCCCGAGCCGCTCGGCGAGCGGTTCGCCGCCACGCGCGAGTGGGCGCTGATCCGGCTCGGGGAGCCCCTGACCCTGGAGTCCCTCGCCCGGCACGCCGGGGTGTCGCCCCGTACGTTCTCGCGGCGGTTCGCGGAGGACACCGGGTACACGCCGATGCAGTGGGTCATGCGTGCCCGCGTCGATGTGGCCCGTGAGCTGCTCGAACGCTCCCAACGAGGGGTCGAGCAGATCGCGGCCGACGTCGGCCTGGGCACGGGTGCGAACCTGCGGCTGCACTTCCAGCGGATCCTGGGGACCACGCCGACCGAGTACCGGCGCACCTTCACGAAGGGCGAATAGGTCCGTGAGGATCTCGCCACGCCCGCCGTGGCGAGATCCTTTTGAACAGTGGCGATCACGCCGCTGTCACGGGCGGGCGCGGGCGGCGAACCTGATGGCGAACGAAAGGGACTCGCTCATGACTCGCATCGCCATCAACGGATTCGGCCGCATCGGACGCAACGTGCTGCGCGCGCTGCTCGAACGCGACAGCGACCTCGAGGTCGTCGCCGTCAACGACCTCACCGAGCCGAAGGCCCTCGCGCGGCTGCTGGCGTACGACAGCACCTCCGGCCGGCTCGGTCGCCCGGTGACCGTCGACGGGAACACCCTGGTCGTCGACGGCCGCCGGATCGCGGTGCTGGCCGAGCGCGAGCCGGAGCAGCTGCCGTGGGGCGAGCTCGGCGTCGACATCGTGCTGGAGGCCACCGGCCGCTTCACGTCGGCCGACGCCGCCCGCGCCCACCTGAAGGCGGGAGCGAAGAAGGTCCTGGTCAGCGCCCCCTCGGACGGTGCCGACGTCACGCTGGCGTACGGCGTGAACACCGACGCCTACGACCCGGCCGTGCACACGATCGTCTCGAACGCGTCCTGCACGACCAACGCGCTCGCCCCGCTGGCCGCGGTGCTCGACGAGCTCGCGGGCATCGAGCACGGCTTCATGACCACGGTGCACGCCTACACGCAGGAGCAGAACCTGCAGGACGGCCCGCACCGCGACCCCCGCCGCGCCCGGGCGGCCGGCGTCAACATCGTCCCGACCTCCACGGGCGCCGCGAAGGCGATCGGTCTGGTGCTGCCGCAGCTCGACGGCAAGCTGCAGGGCGACTCGATCCGCGTACCGGTCCCGGTGGGCTCCATCGTGGAGCTCAACACGACCGTCGCCCGCGAGGTGACGCGCGAGGAGATCCTGGAGGCGTACCGGGCCGCGGCCGAGGGCCCGCTGGCCGGCGTGCTGGAGTACTCGGACGACCCGCTGGTGTCCTCGGACATCACCGGCAACCCCGCCTCGTCGATCTTCGACTCGGAGCTCACCCGCGTCGAGGGCCGCCACGTCAAGGTCGTCGCCTGGTACGACAACGAGTGGGGCTTCTCGAACCGTGTGATCGACACCCTCACGCTCCTGGCCGCGGGCTGAGCAGCAGCCCCGCCGTCAGTGACCCGCGCTCCGGCCGGCCCTCGGGCCGGCCGGAGCGTGCCGTTTTCACAGCCGTCGCGCCGGGGCCGGCGTGGGGAGGTCCCGCCGTCAGTGGTCCCCGTAGCGCATGCGGCCCAGAGCCGTCATCGGCCGGTCGTGGGCGGCGACCGGGGCGGGGAGGCACGTGGAGCCCGTGAGGTAGCGGTCCACGGCGGCGGCCGCCGCCCGTCCTTCGGCGATGGCCCACACCACGAGTGACTGGCCCCGGCCCGCGTCGCCCGCCACGAACACCCCGGGCGCGCGCCCGCCGCACGCCGCGAAGCCGGCGTCCCGCGCGAAGTTGCCGCGCTCGTCGAGCTCCAGGCCCAGCTGTTCGCGCAGGCCTCCCGCCCGCTCGGGGCCGGAGAAGCCGAGGGCCAGCAGGACCAGCCCGGCCGGGAGGACCCGTTCCGTGCCCGTCAGGGGGCTGCGGCCCACCGGCTCGACGGCGGTCAGGTGCAGGGCCCGTACCCGGCCCGAGGCGTCCCCGTCGAACCGCAGGGTGGCGCAGGCGAACAGCCGCGGATCGCGGCCCGCGCGTCCGCGGGCCTCGTCGTGGGCGTGGGAGATCCGGTACGTCTTCGGGTACACCGGCCAGGGCTCGTCGTCGGTCCGGTCCGGTCCGGGCTCGGGGTTGATGTCGAGCTGGACCACCGAGATCGCGCCCTGCCGCAGGGCCGTCCCCATGCAGTCGGAGCCGGTGTCACCGCCTCCGACGATGACGACGTGCCTGCCTTCGGCGGTGATGGGCGACTCTGCCCAGTCGCCCTCCCGGACCCGGTTCTCGCAGGTCAGGTAGTCCATGGCCTGGTGGATTCCGTGGAGCTCGCGGCCGGGGACGGGCAGCTCCCTGCGCTCGCCGGCTCCGACGGCGACGACGACGGCGTCGCAGCGGCCCCGTAGTGCGGCGGCATCGGCCGCTGCGACGCCGTCGTCGTCGGTGCCTCCCACGTCCTGTCCCGTGACGAACTCCGTGCCCTCGGCCCGCATCTGCTCGATCCGGCGGTCCAGGTGTGCCTTCTCCATCTTGAACTCGGGGATGCCGTAGCGCAGCAGCCCGCCGATCCGGTCGGCCCGCTCGTGGACGGTGACCGCGTGCCCGGCGCGGGTCAGCTGCTGCGCGGCCGCCAGCCCGGCCGGACCGGAGCCTATGACGGCCACCGTCCTGCCGCTGTGCCGCTCCGGGGGGCTCGGTGTCATGTAGCCGCGCCGCAGCCCCTCGTCCACGATCGTCTGCTCGACGTTCTTGATGGTCACCGGGTCCGCGTTGATGGTGAGGACGCAGGCGTCCTCGCAGGGGGCGGGGCAGAGCCTGCCGGTGGCCTCCGGGAAGTTGTTGGTGGCGTGCAGCCGCTCGTAGGCCGCGCGCCAGTCGGCGTGGGCGGCGTACGCGTTCCACTCGGGTATGAGGTTCCCCAGGGGGCAGCCGGTGTGGCAGAAGGGGATGCCGCAGTCCATGCAGCGGTCGGCCTGCCGGGAGACGAGCGGGAGCAGCGCCTGGCCGGCGTGGACCTCGCGCCAGTCGCCGAGCCGTTCCTCCACGGGCCGGGGCGGGACGGGCTCGCGGGGGATCCTGAGGAAGCCGAAGGGATCGGTCACTCGCCGCCTCCCTGGATCGTTCGCGGCGGGGTGTACGGGGGTGCGCACCGCGGTCCCGGCGCGCGCGTGAAGTGGCGGTCCGACCAGGTTACGCCGCCCGGGTGGCGGGTGCGCGGGCCGTGCGGCCTGCGCACCCGCTGGGGTCACCCCCGCAGCAGGGCGCAGACGAAGTCCTCCTGGATCTCACGGACCCGGGCGAGCAGCTCGGGGTTGTCGGTCAGGGAGGTCTGGGTGGTGATCGAGAAGCTCAGCGAGCGCCTGCCGTCCGCCGTGGCCGCCGCCAGCTGCGTATAGCCGGGGGTGTTGCCGGTGTGGCCGTACACCGTGCCGCAGCGGGTGGTGTAGCGGTAGACGGCCAGGCCCGCCTCGGTGCGGCCGGGGCCGGGGGGCTGGGACAGCGCGCCGGGGATGAACGTGAACTGCTGCCGGCGGGTGCGGTCCGAGACGAGGGCGCCGCCCGCGTAGCCACGGATGAAGGCGGTCAGGTCCTTCGGTGTCGAGACGATGCCGCCCGCGGCCCAGGCCCCCGAGGCGCTCACGGCCTCACTGACGTCGACGGGACCCTCCTGCGGGTCGATCTGGTAGCCGTGGAGGAAGGGCTCGGGCAGTCGGTAGCCCTGGGGAAGGCTGGTGTCGGTCAGGCCCAGCGGCCGGTACACGAGCTCGCGCAGCAACGTCTCGTACCGGCGTCCGGTGGCGGCCTCGGCCATCAGCGCGACGGCGATGTTGTCGGAGTTGGAGTAGAGGTAGCGGCTGCCCGGCTCGAATGCGAGGTCCTCGTCGGCTACGAACTCCAGCAGGTGCCGGGAGTCGAAGTGGTGGCGGGGGTCCTCGGTGACGATGTCGAGGAACGGCTGGGAGGCGGAGTAGTCCGGCAGTCCGCTGGTGTGGTTCAGGAGTTGACGTAGCGTCACATCGTGCCAGGCCTCCGGCTGCTCGGGCAGCACCTCGCCGATCGTGTCGTCCAGGCGCAGCCGGCCGCGGTCGACGAGACTCAGGGCCACCGCTCCGCTGAAGGCCTTGGCGACGCTGGCGATCCGCATGTGGTCGCTCGCCCTCGGCGGCCGGCCGCTCTCCACGTCGGCCACGCCCGCACGGTAGACCGTGCTGCGGTCCCCATCGCGCAGGACGGCGATGACCCCGGGGGGCCCGTCCGGGCGCTCGACCAGTTCCCGCAGTTCCTGACGGAGGGCCGCGCCCCGGTCCGGCGGCGGCTTGCGGTCCGCGGCGGCCCGCGCCGGCAGTACGGAGGCGCCGAGCAGAGCGCCGCACACGGCGGTCGCGGCGACCAGGCGCAGCGACGGGCGGATCCGGCGGGGGTGGCCGTACGGGCGTGGGGACACGGCGGATACCTCCAGAGGGAGACACGGAGCGCGGTGCCCACGATGGCAGGAGCCGCGGCGATGCCCCGGCAGGCACGGCCGCGCTCGGTCGGGCGTGGCCCATCCGGCCCTGGCGGATGTACGCAACGCCCGACTCCCTCTGGGGCGACCTTGCCTTCATCGCATATTCATGAACACAGCATCATATTCGAAGACTGGAAGGCTGATTCGATCTACGATCCACATATCCCTTCCTTCGCTCCCGGGCAGTACAGGACGAGGTCCTGCCCGTCCGCCGCCTTCCTGGAGGAGCGGGGGAAGCAGCTCGCGTCGGACTGCGGCAGCATCGAGAACGTGCGCAAGATCGTCGACAGGTGACGGTGACGGCCCCCGGCCAGGCTCTCAGAGGGACAGGCCCTCGACGAGTTCCGCGCCGGGGAGCTGTGCGAACAGCGGGCCGGGGGCGATCAGTTTGCCGCGACGGCGTCCGCTGCCGACGAGCACGTGCGGCATGCCGACGACCGCCGGATCCACCAGGAGCGGCCAGTCTTCCGGCAGGCCCACCGGAGTGATGCCGCCGTACTCCATGCCCGTCAGCTCCACGGCTGTTCCCATCGGGGCGAAGGACACCTTGCGCGCGCCCAGGTGACGCCGTACGGCGCCGTTGACGTCGACCCGGCCCGCGGAGGGCACGAGGCAGGCCGCGAGGGTGGTCCCGCCGCCGCGCCGGGCGGCGACCACCACGCAGTTCGCCGACCGGCCGAGCAGGTCCTGCCCGTAGTGCGCGACGAAGGCGCCGGTGTCCGCGATGGCGGGGTCGGTGTCCACGTAGAGGATCTGCTCGGCGGGGACGGCGCCGGACCAGCCCGCGACCGCCCCGGCCACGGGCGCGACGAGTTCCGCGAGACAGTCGGGGGCCGGCACCGCGTTGTCGAAGGGCCCTATCGGAGCGCGCATGCCCGCACGCTAACACCGTCCGCGCGGACGAGGAGGGAGGAGGGGGCGATCGGCGAGGGCGCGGGCAGCCGGAGCGGCCGGCTGCCCGGGGTGACGCAGCCCAGGACGCGGGGGCCCGCGGCCCCGGTGCAGCCGGGGGCGTTGCCCGGCAGGCCGTGCAGCGTCAGGTATCCGAGCACGGCGAACGCGTACGCCTCCTTCGCCGCGGCGGGCAGCCCGAGCTCCTCCGAGGTGCGCAGCCGGGCGCCGGCCAGCTCGGCACGGAGCATCCCCGTGAGCGTCGGGTTGCGCACCCCGCCTCCCGAGGCGAAGACCTCGGTGGCTCCCAGTGGCCGCAGCGCGTCGGCGACGGTCCGGGCGGTGAGGCGCGTGAGCGTGGCGACCAGGTCCTGCGGCGGGATCCGACCGAACTCGGCCAGGCAGGAACGGAGATACCCCGGGTGGAAGAGTTCCTTGCCCGTCGTCCGCGGCGGCGGCAACCGGTAGTACGGCTCGGCGAGCATGCGTCCCAGCAGCCCTTCGTGCACGCGCCCGGAGGCCGCGAGGGCGCCGCCCTCGTCGTACGCGAGCCGCCCGCCGCTCAGTTCGCGTACAGCGGCGTCGATGAGCGCGTTGCCCGGGCCGGTGTCGAAGGCCACGGGGGCCGCGTTCCCGGGCACGACGGTGACGTTGGCGATCCCCCCGATGTTCAGGGCGGCCGGTACGCCGGGACGGCCGCGCAGCAGCATCAGGTCGATCAGGCCGACCAGGGGTGCGCCCTGCCCGCCGGCGGCGACGTCCCGGGGCCGGAAGCCGGAGACGACGGGGTGGCCGGTGGCCTCGGCGATCCAGGCGGCCTCACCGAGCTGCAGGGTGCCGTGGACCTGCCCGTCGGCCGCCCAGTGGTACACGGTCTGCCCGTGGGAGGCGACCAACTCGGCTCGTCCGGAACACAGTTCGCGGTCGGCCCGGACGGCGAGCCGCCCGAAGGCCTGCCCGATCCGGGTGTCGAGCCGGCACACGTCGGCGAGGGTGGTGGCGGCGGGCGGCAGGGCGTCGGCGAGCGCGGTCCGCAGGTCCGCCGGGTAGGGCTCGCTGACCATGCCCAGTGGGGTGAGGTGCAGTGCGCCGCCCCCGGGCCGGTGGGCGAGGTCGCAGGCGGCGGCGTCGACGGCGTCGTACGAGGTCCCGGACATCAGGCCGATCACTCTCATCGCAGTGGCTCCTGGTGGTCGTCGGCGCGCAGGGTCAGCAGCGCCGGTGCGCTGAGGGCGCAGGCCGTGGCGGCGTAGAGGGCGGGAACGACGGTACTTGCGGTCCGGGCGGTGAGTGCGGTGACGAAGAGCCCCGCGCAGCCGGAGAAGACGGCGTTGGCGAGGGCGTAGGAGAGACCGAGTCCCGTGCAGCGGACGCGCCTTGGGAACATCTCGGCCAGCATGGCCGGCCCGGGTCCGGCGAGCAGGCCGACCAGCGCGCCGGCTGCGAGCACGGCTGCGGCCCGGGCCTGCGGGGACGCCGCGGGCGACTGGAGCACGTGCAGGAGGGGGAAGGCGGACACGGCGACGCCGAGTGCGCCGCCGAGCATGACGGGGCGCCGCCCGACGCGGTCGCTGAGCAGGCCCGCGGGCAGGATCGACGCGGCGAAGCCGAGGTTGACGAGGGTGGTGGCCAGCAGGGCGTCCCGGAAGGACGCCCCCAGGGCCGACTGGAGGTGGGAGGGCAGGACGACGAGGAAGGTGTACCCGGCGGCCGACCAGCCCATGATCCGCCCGATGCCGAGCCCGACGGCACGCACCTGCTCCCGTACGGTCGCCGAACCGGCCGTCGCAGCCGACCCGGCCGAACCGGCCGTCGCGGTCGCCTCGGTCGTCGCGGCTGTCGCGGCCGCCGCCGTCGCCGCCGTCGCCGCCGTCGCGGTCGCCGCGGTCGCCTCGGTAGCCGCCGCCTTCGCAGCCGACCCGGCCGTCGCCGCCGTCGCCACCGTCCCTGGCGCGGATGGGGGCGCGTCCGGGGGTTCCTCCAGCGCCGTGCGCAGCCACAACGCGACCAGCCCGAGCGGCAGGGCCAGCAGGAACGGGACCCGCCACCCCCACGCGTACAGCGCCGCGGAGGAGAGAACCGTCCCCAGCGCGGCGGCCGTTGCGGCGCCGGCCAGCAGGCCGAGGGCCACGGTGAAGGACTGCCATGCGCCGTAGAGGCCGCGGCGGCCCGGCGGCGCGTGCTCCACCATCACGGACACCGCACCGCCGAACTCCCCTCCGGCGGACAGCCCTTGCACGGCGCGCAGGAACGTCAGCAGCCACGGGGCCGCGGCGCCGATGTCGGCGCGCGTGGGGAGGAGCCCGATCAGGGTGGTGGCGAGCGTCATGAGGCCGATGACGAGGACGAGGGTGGGACGGCGGCCGAAACGGTCGCCGATACGCCCGAACAGGAGGGCGCCGACCGGCCGGAAGAAGAAGGCGAGGGCGAACGAGGCGTACGTGGCGACCAGCGCCTCGGCACCGCCTGCCGGACCTTCCGCTGCCGCGCCCGTCCCCGATCCCCCTTGCGTGGTGAAGAAGTTGGCCGCGATGACGGTGGCGAAGCAGCCGTAGACGCCGAACTCGTACCACTCGACGAGGTTGCCGGCCGAACCGGCGAGCAGGGCCCGGCGGGCCGCGGCGTGCGGCGGCGGCGCCGGAAGCAGGTCGGTCGTGGTCACCCGTGCTGCGTGCCCGTTCCGCGGCGGGCCGATGCCTGCCGGTACCCCGATTCAGCACATCGGCGGTGGCTCCGTCACCACGCCGTCGTGGTATGACGATCCGCCTTACCTATCATCTCGAATCGAACGCAAAATCGGGACAAATGACGTCGTGTCCGATGGGGTCGATCCGGGACGTCCGGGAAAACTGGTCCGCCGTCAGAGCCAAGACGACTGCCACCGAGAACAGGACCAGGCCGCTGATCTGAATCGTCGCCTGCCAACCGATTGCGGAGGTGTCACGATGTCCTGCTCCAGGACCGACTTCCGAAAGGCCCCCGAGGGCACTTCTCCGATGTGCTGTTGCCCCAGAGCACGCGCCTTCTTCTTCATACTGCTCCTGGCGGCCGGCGCCCTGACCGCTCCCGCGGACCCGGCTCACGCAGCACCGTCGTACGGCAAGAAGGCCGTGGCGGTGGCCGCCTCCAAACAGGGCTCGCCGTACGCCTACGGCGCCACCGGACCCAAACGCTTCGACTGCTCGGGGCTGACCCTCTACGCGTTCAAGAAGGCCGGTAAACGCCTTCCACGCACGGCCGACCAGCAGTACGAGCACACCCGCCACATCCCCAAGGCCGATCGCACGGCCGGTGACCTGGTCTTCTTCCCCCGAGGGGCGACCATGGGCCACGTCGGCATCTACGCCGGCGACAACAAGATCTGGCACGCTCCCCGCCCCGGCACGACCGTGCGTCTGGAGCAGATCTGGAGCGAAGCGGTCCGCTACGGACGCGCCACCTGATCGGCAGTCCCCCGCGCCCGCCCGCGCACTCGCGCTCACCCCCGTTACCCCCACCCGCAGTGGCAGCCGTATGCGCGCGTGCACGTCGGTCGAACCCGGGTCACCGATCCTCTCTCGGTGGTACGCGTGACCTGGAAGCGGGCGACGGCACGGCGCAGCCGCCCGGCACACCTCCATGGGGGTGTCCTACCGGTCAGGCCGGGCTCGCGGGCCCCGGGGCGACACCCCCTAGTGCAGCCGCCAGGTGAGTTTCCCGCCGCCCACCCAGCGGACCACGTCCGGGTCGTCGAGGTCGTGGACGGTGATCCCCGCGTCCGCGGCAGCCAGGATCACGTCGGTCATGGATGTCGCCATACGGACCATCTCCCCGTCGATCTCGACGATCCGGAACGGCGGGTCGCCGGGCTGCACACCCAGGACGGTGATCCGCGGCGAGGACATGTACGGGCTCATGCTCTCTGTCATGCGGAGAATCGTTCCATGCCGACCCCCGTCTCCCGCCGATTGGCGGCGCGTCGGCCGTGCTGCCGAGGCGCGGGGCGGCATCACCTTCGGCGACTGGTTGTCGAGGGGTACCTCGGCTCGGCGGCGTTCCCGCTGCTCATGGGCGCCGGTGACAGGGGTGATCGGTGGTCGGCGGCGGTATCCGTCCAGGTCAGCGCCTCGCGGATGCGGTCCGGTCGATCGTCGGCAACCCTGGCCGTGGGGGACGGACGCAAAGGAGACCGTCGTGTCGATGATGGACAAGCTCAAGCAGATGCTGCGCGGCCACGAGAGCCAGGCCGAACAGGGCATTGACAAGGCCGGTGACTACGTCGACGGCAAGACCCAGGGCAAGTACAGCAGCCAGGTCGACACGGCCCAGGACAAGCTCAAGGAACAGCTGCGCCGCGACCAGGGCAACCCCCCGCCGCCCCAGTCCTGACCCGCACGCGGACACCGGCCCGGTGCCGACCGGCTCCCGGCCGGCCCGGGCCGGTCCCGTGCGCACCCGGGCCGGTCCCGTGCGCACCCGGGCCGGTGCCGGGCGAGCCGGGCCGGTGCGGGGCGAGCCCGGCCACCGGCCGAGCCGCGCCGTCGGGCGGTCGGGCCCCGGCGCCCCAATGCGGCGCGGGCCCCCGGACCGCCTGCGCGAGGCCTGCCCCACGTTCCCGACGGTGAGAGCGAGGGCGAGAGCGCAGCTACCGGCCCGGGCTCACCGCGCTGACCACGTGACCGTGCCCGTGCCGACGCCGATCACGGCCCGGGGCCGCATGGGCCCGTCACCACGACGGGAGAGCAGCACGATCTCGTCCACCCGCGCGGCCACGGTGCCCAGCCGGGCCGCGCACTCCGCGGCGAGGCCGCGCGGATCGTGGGTGCGCCCGAGGGAGAGGTGCGGCGTGAACACCGGGAACCGGCCGCGGCATGCGGGGAACGGCTCCACCAGGCTCTCCTGGAGTTCCCTCCACGGGGCGAGGCCGGCCGCGGCGGGGTCCAGCCAGACGGTCGCGTAGCCGCGGTGCCGGAACGCCCGCACTCCGCCGAGCCGGATGTCGAAGGGTTCGACGGTGGTCGCCGCGTCGGCCAGCAGTGGTGCGGCCCGGGCGAAATCCGCATCCGGGACGAAGCCGAAGACCAGGTTCACGTGCGGGGGCCAGCGGCGGATCTGCGGGTCGTGCTCGGCACGGACGGCCTGGATCGCGGGCCACAGCCCGGCCGGCGGGAGCCAGACCACGGCGGTACGGGGCGTGGGGGCCACGCCGAGGAAACCTGGGACGCCGGCTCCGCCGCCGACGGCCGGGAACGCGTTCACACGGCCATGATGCCCCTCCGCGCCCGCCCGGCCGCCGGACCCGCCCGTAGGCCGCTCAGTCGGTGAAGGAGCCGTGGCGTCCGGCCCCGGCCGCGAACCGGCCGGCCCCGGCCCGGGTCGACGCATGCGCTGCGCAGCGCATGCGGGCCGGGGCCGTCGTCGTCACCGACGACACGCGGGAGCCGGTCACCTACGCCCATGACGGCACCGGTCCCGGCCGCTTCCGGCCATGGATCACCGCCGCCGGCGACCGCTACGACAGCCGTGATGTCCACCCCGAGTGGTAGCGCCCCGCGCCCGCTGCCCGGCCGTGGCCGGTGCCCGGACGTGGCCGGTGCCCGGACGTGGCCGGTGCCCGGACGTGGCCGGTGCCCGGACGTGGCTGTAGCCGTGGCCGTACGGATGCCCTCCGCGGTCAGGCGCTCGTCGGGCCGGCCGGCACGGTCGGCCCGCCCGCGCAGGTGGGGCACAGCCCGCGGTAGACGACCTCGGCCCCGGAGACGGCGAAGCCGTGGCGCTCGTGCGCCGGGAGGCCGGCCAGCGGGTCACCGGTCGGGTGGACGTCGCGGATGAGGCCGCATCCGGAGCACACCAGGTGCTGGTGCGGGCGGTGCGCGTTGGGGTCGTAGCGCTTGGCCCGCCCGTGCGCGGAGAGCTCGGCGACCTCGCCCAGGGCGACCATCTCGCCCAGGGTGTTGTAGACGCTGGCCCGGGAGATCTCCGGGAGCCGCCCGGCCGCGCGGGCGTGCACCTCGTCGGCCGTCAGGTGCACGTGCTCGCCGTCGAGGACCTCCGCGACCACACGCCGCTGCGACGTCATGCGCCAGCCGCGTCCCCGCAGCCGCTCCAGCAGGTCACTCATTCGGCTCACCGGTTCATGGTCGTCGGGACAAGGGACTGAGGAGTGGGCGGGCCCCGCCACGACCCGAAAAGCGAGCTACAGATTACCGGCAGGGAATGGCCGCCGGTGCTTTCCACGGCGGCGGAGTGATAACGATGATCGTACGATCTCCGCCTTTGCCTCCTTTCCCGTGCCGGCGGCATACCGGTAATGCCGGTTGGGCGAGCGCGCCCTGCGTGTTCTCTCAGCCCCGCGGTCCGCGGTGCGCGACCATACGGACGCCGTCAAGAGCGAGCATCCAGCAGATGGAAGCACCGAGACAGGAAGAAGGACGGACGTGTCCGGCAGCGAAAGCGAGAACCCCGCAATCCCCTCCCCGACCCCCGCTCCCCCTCGTCCCAGGACGAACCGGGACTGGTGGCCGAACCAGCTCGACCTCCAGGTCCTCCACCAGAACTCGCCCCAGGCCAGTCCGATGGGCGAGGACTTCGACTACGCGGAGGAGTTCGCGGCCCTGGACGTCGACGCGCTGAAGCGGGACGTCTTCGAGGTGATGACGACGTCGCAGGACTGGTGGCCCGCCGACTACGGCCACTACGGGCCGCTCTTCATCCGGATGAGCTGGCACGCCGCGGGTACGTACCGCATCGCCGACGGCCGTGGCGGCGGCGGTTCCGGAGCACAGCGTTTCGCGCCCCTCAACAGCTGGCCGGACAACGCGAGTCTGGACAAGGCGCGGCGTCTGCTCTGGCCGGTCAAGCAGAAGTACGGCCGGAAGATCTCCTGGGCCGACCTGCTGGTGTTCGCAGGCAACTGCGCAATGGAGTCGATGGGGTTCAAGACTTTCGGATTCGGCTTCGGCCGGGAGGACATCTGGGAGCCGGAGGAAGTCTTCTGGGGACCCGAGGACACCTGGCTCGGCGACGAGCGTTACCGCGGCGACCGGGAACTCACCGGGCCTTTCGGAGCGGTGCAGATGGGATTGATCTACGTCAATCCCGAGGGCCCCAACGGAAATCCCGACCCGATCGCCGCGGCCAAGGACATTCGCGAGACGTTCGGGCGCATGGCGATGAACGACGAGGAGACGGTCGCCCTCATCGTCGGCGGCCACACCTTCGGCAAGTGCCACGGCGCGGTCGATCCCGAGTACGTCGGTCCGGAACCGGAGGCCGGTCCGCTCGCGCAGCAGGGCCTCGGCTGGCACAACTCGTACGGCAGCGGCAAGGGCGTCGACACGATCACCAGCGGGCTCGAAGGCGCCTGGACGACCGAGCCGACGAAGTGGGACAACGGCTACCTGGACAACCTGTTCAGGTACGACTGGGAGCTGACGCGGAGCCCGGCCGGAGCGCAGCAGTGGACGCCCACGGACGCCTCGGCGCAGGACACGGTGCCGGACGCGCACGATCCGTCGAAGCGGCACGCCCCGATGATGCTGACGACGGACCTCTCGCTGAAGCTGGATCCGGTCTACGCGCCGATCGCGAAGAGCTTCCACGAGAACCCGGACAAGCTCGCCGAGGCGTTCGCCAAGGCCTGGTACAAGCTGCTGCACCGCGACATGGGGCCGCTGTCGCGGTACCTGGGGCCGTGGATCCCCGCACCGCAGCTGTGGCAGGACCCCGTGCCCGCGGTCGACCACGAGCTGGTCTCGGCCGGGGACGTGACCGCCCTCAAGGGCCGGATCCTCGCCTCAGGGCTGACCGTCTCCCAGCTGGTGACCACGGCTTGGGCGTCGGCGGCCAGCTTCCGCGGCACCGACAAGCGCGGCGGGGCGAACGGGGCCCGGATCCGGCTCGCGCCGCAGAAGGACTGGGAGGTCAACGACCTGCCCGAGGTGACCGAGGTGGTGGGGACCCTGGAGGGGATCCAGCGCGACTTCAACGGTTCGCAGGCCGGGGGAACGAAGATCTCGCTCGCCGACCTGATCGTCCTCGGCGGGTGCGCGGCGATCGAGCAGGCCGCGAAGAACGCGGGGCACGACATCACGGTCCCGTTCGCGCCCGGACGCACCGACGCCACGCAGGAACAGACCGACGTGGAGTCGTTCGCCGTGCTCGAACCGCGGGCCGACGGGTTCCGCAACTACTTCCCGGCGGGCGAGAAGCTGCCTCCGGAGACCCTGCTGCTGGACCGCGCGAGCATGCTGGACCTGACGGCACCCGAGATGACGGTGCTGGTCGGTGGGATGCGGGCCCTGAACACCGGATTCCGGCAGTCCCGGCACGGCGTGCTCACCGACCGGCCGGAGACCCTGACGAACGACTTCTTCGTCAACCTGCTGGACATGGGTACGCAGTGGACGGCATCGGCCACGGAGGAGAACGTCTTCGAGGGCCGCAGCGGCGGCAAGGGCGAGCCCCGGTGGACCGCCACCGCCGTGGACCTCGTCTTCGGTTCGAACTCCCAGCTCCGGGCCCTCTCGGAGGTCTACGCGTCCAAGGACGCGAGGGAGAAGTTCGTCCGTGACTTCGTGGCGGCCTGGGACAAGGTCATGACTCTCGACCGGTTCGACCTGGCCTGACGCGGCCGTCCCGGCCGGCCGCTCATAACGGCCGGCCGGGACGTGGCACGGTGTGCCGGACGCCGAACCGGACGCCGAACCGGGCGGTGTGCCGGACGGCGGGTCAGAGGGCGGGCAGAGGGCGTGTCAGAGGGAGTTCTTCGACGCGCTGGAGACGACGCACTCCTTGTACTCGCTGCCGTCGCCCTTGCCGGTGTACGGCGCGGTGGCCTCGGTCTGCTGGGACGCACCCGCCTTGACCTTGAGACCGGTCACCCTGGCCTGGGCCGCGACCGCGCTCGACCCGGCGGCCGGGTTGAACTTCATGGTGATGCTGTAGGTCTGGTCCAGCGAACCGCTGTTGGTGACGGTGAGCCGGGCGACCAGGTTCTTGCCGGTGCTGTCCAGCTTGCAGCTGTCGATCCTGATGTCGCGTTCGGCCTTGTCCCGGCCGGAACCGCCGGTGGTGGTGGTGCTCGTACCGCCGGTGGTGGTGCTGTCGCTTCCGCTGCTTGCGTTGCCTCCGCTGCTGGTGCTGTCGCTGCCACTACCACCGCTGGTGCCACCGCTGCTGCTGGAGCTGGAGTGGCTGCCGCCGCAGCCGGCGCCGTGGGATCCGCGGGCACCGGTGAGCGCGACGATGGCGATACCGAAGACGGCTATCGCGCGGACATGACGAAACTTCACGTTCTACCCCGTTGGTGTGTCCGTACTGAAACAGCTCGTTTTGACGAGCACACGTCACCCTAACAGCGGATTCGGACAACTCGATTCCGCCACGCCCGGGGCCGTGCACGTCTGTCCCGCACACCGTTCGGGGTGCGCTCAGCCGGGGTCGACGACGAGGTCGGCGCGGTGGCGGCCGAGGGCGATGAGCCGGGCGTTGGCCTCGTCGGAGCGGGCCACCCACGCGCGTGCGAGAGCGGGCTCCCTGCCGTGGCGCACGTGCCGCTCGACCAGGCGCCGCACCCGCGTCTCCTCGTCCGGGGCGCAGTACCAGGCCTCGTCCAGCAGCGGCCGCACCCCGGCCCACTCCCCCGCGTCGTGCAGCAGGTAGTTGCCCTCGGTGATCACCAGCGGGACTCCGGGGGGAACGGCGATGCTGCCCGCGATCGGCTCCTCGACGGTCCGGTCGAAGGCGGGCGCGTAGACCGTGGTGCCGCCGGATCCGGCGCAGGCGCGCAGGCGGGCCAGCAGGGCCACGTACCCGGCCGCGTCGAAGGTGTCAGGGGCGCCCTTGCGGTCGGCCCGCCCGAGCCGGTCGAGCTCGGCCCGGGCGAGGTGGAATCCGTCCATGGGCACGACCACGGCCGTCCGCGGGCCGAGCGCTTCGGCGAGCCGGGCGGCCAGGGTCGACTTCCCGGCGCCGGGCGGCCCGGCCAGGCCGAGGATCCGCCGGCCGCCGCGGCTGGCCAGCCCGGCCACCTTCTCCACCAGCTCCGTGATCATCTGCACGTGCGTATCCTGCCCCAGCATCGGACCGTGCGAAGGGGCGGGCCGGGCCGGGGTCAGCAGCGGGGGCAGGCGTCGCGGATGACGCGCCAGCTGAAGGTGGTCGAGGCCGTGGCGCCCGCGGCGTCGCGGACGGTGACGGTGACCGTGCGGGTCCCACTGCCGCGCGTGACGCCCGAGATCAGGCCGGTCGAGGGGTTGATCGTCGTGCCGAGGTGCAGGTTCGAGGCCGACCAGGTGTACGGCGTCACGCCACCGGCGGCCCTCATCTGCAGGCGAACCGCGTCCCACTGGAAGTTGACCTGGTTGCCGGGGTTGGCCACGACCGGTGCGGCCACCGCACCGTCCACGGCCACGGCGGCGGTTGCGGTTGCGGTTGCGGTTGCGGTCTGTGACGCGCCGAGGGCCGGACCGGCCGGTGCGACCAGGAGGGCGGCCAGGCCGATGGTCAGGGCCGCCAGTCTGCGCGGGGTGCGTAAGGCTGTGCTCAACGGGACCTCCGAACTCGTCGGGCGTCACGGCGGATTCCGGTACGAGTCCCGGACGCCGTCAACTCCCTTATGGGATATGTCCGTTCGAGGTGCGATGGGGCGTCGGAATCATAGGCGGCCCCGCGCCCGGCGTCGATGCCCCCGCACCGTGATCCGGCCCGAGCGGCAGAACACGGCCTAGGAAACCGGTTTCCAGCCCCAGGCGGTGAGCATGCCGGGTGACAGGCCCGTGCAGGAGGGGGACGCCAGATGGCGGACGGCTTCGTCGAGTTGTCCGTCGTCGACGAGACCGGTTGCCACCATGGCCCCACGGGCCCGCTCCCAGGTGTCGGCCCAGAACCTGCTGATCGGGCTCCCCGGCAGGAGGGGCGGTACGTGGATCTCGGCCGCCACGGCTTCCAGGCCGGCCGCCAACAGCAGCTCGGGATGGCGGGGCACCTGCGAGACGTCCGTACCGATGGTGTCGCGCAGTCCCTGCCACATGGCCCGCATGGCGCGGGTGTACGGCGTACCGGGCGCGGAGTCCGTGGTCAGGTCGACCGCGTCGCTGACGACGAGTACGCCGCCGGGGGCGAGGAGACGGCTCAGTCCGGCCACCATGCGCTGCGGGGAGGGCAGGTGCATGAGCACGAACCGGGCGTGGACGAGCCGGAAGAGGCCCGGGGCGAAGTCGTCGGCGGTGACGTCCGCCTGGAGCACGGTCAGTCCGGTCACGGGCTGCGCGGCGAGGAACCGGACGTCGCGGTCCACGGCGAGGACCTCCGCGACACCCGCCTCCGCCAGCAGGCGGCGGGCGATCGTGCCCGTGCCCGCCCCCACGTCCAGGCAGGTCCAGCCGGGCCCCACCCCGAGCGCGCGGAACCGGGCCATGCTGGTGTCGTCGTAGGCGAGGGCTCCGAGATCGATCCGGTCGCCCTCGCCGCTCCGATCCGGCCGGAAGACCCGCTCGCCGTAGCGCCCCTCGCCCGGGGAACCCGCACCGCCCGACGGCAGCCCTGTGTCAGCCATGGGGCAATTGTCCCCTCGATCGGCCGGGCGCGCGTGGCGTCGCCCCCGGCCGGACGCGGGGGTGCCTCGCCCTCGGGCTCCGCCGGCCCGGGCCGACAGCGCGGTGCGCCAGGCCCGGGGGGTTCGGCCGGGCAGGGAGAGACCTCGTGCGCTTGATGCTCTACGCCGCGTCGGCCGGTGAGCCGGGCCGTCCACACCGATCGGGCCGGGTTCGACGGCCCGGTCCAGGGGCGGTCGTCCGGCCTGCCGAGCAGGGGATGTTACGTACGGTCAGGAGCCGGGCCGGCGGCAGGCGGCGGGGTGGGGTCGGCCGGATCCGTCGAATCGGCCGGACCCGCCGGACCCGCCGGATCGGCGACGACGGGCGCGGACGCGGTCGGCGGCGCGGTCGGCGGCGCGGTCGGGGCCGCTGCGGCGATCAGGGACTCCGCGAGGTTCTCCTTGCGCATCCGCAGGTCGACGTAAAGCAGCGCCGTGACCAGCGGCGGGAAGCCGAACTGGAAGAGTCCGCTGATCAGACCGCCGATGACGATGCAGATCACGTACACGAGCAGCCCGACGATCGCCACCTCCGGATCCGGGTCCGACTCGCCCATCGCCATCATGCTCGGCAGGAACGCGGCCATGCCGACGAATCCGAAGGGCATCTGGATGGCGTAACCCACGGCCCCCGCCACGAGATATCCCAGCATGGTGATGCCGAACACACGCCACCAGCCGTCCTTGACCAGGTGGGAGGAGCGCCGCAGCGCCGCGACGGTGCCGAGTCCCTCGCACACCGCGGCGGCGGGCGCCAGGCTGAGTCGCGTGGCCAGCCAGACCGATACGGGCAGGCAGACCAGGAGGGCCAGGACCAGCAGGAACAGGGCAGCCGGCGAGCCGGATCCGTCGACGGACATGATGACCAGCGGGACGCCGACCGCGTAGACCAGGAGCATCGGCGCGCCCGCGATCAGCCCGGCGAGGAGCACGGTGCCGAGCACCGCGGGCAGCCGGGACCAGCAGCGGCGCCACATCGCGCCGAACGTCGTGGAACGGCCGAGCACGGCCTCCTGGATCACGGCCGGGCCCAGTGCGCTGATCAGCGCCGCGCCCACGGTCACCGTGACCAGAAGGAGCACTCCGACGGGCACGAAGGCCAGGAGCAGGCCCATCACATCCTCGCCGGCGACGCTCTCGCCGGGCCCGAGGTCGAAGACGGCGGCGAGCCGGTCCTGCGCGACCGCGACGGCGATGCCGGTCGCGACGGCCACGAGCAGGATCCCCGCGCCCTGTACGGCGAGCATGATGCCGACCAGGGGCTTCCAGTGCCGGCGGAAGGACGAGAACGCACCGCCGAGTATGTCGCCCACGCTGAGCGGTTGAAGCGGTATGACGCCGGGTGTGGGCGCCGACGGCGGCACCCAGCCGCCTCCCCACTGCGGCATCGGCTGTCCCGGGTGCTGTGCCCACCCCGTGTTCTGCGACATCTGTGTTCCCCCTCGGATGAAGGAACACGGTAACCCGCCGCGGGCCGCGGCCGTGCACGGGCCCCGGGCCGCCGTCGCCTCCTCCCGTGCAGGTCAGCCTGTCCGGACCCGCGCCATGCGGTACACCACGCTCGGGCGCAGCGGGCCCTCGGGCACGGTGAGGTCGTCGAAGTCGTCGGCCGGGTCCCGGGTCATGCCGATGCGGCGCATCACCGCCTGGGAGCGCAGGTTGGTGGCCGTGGTCACCGCGAGGAGCTCGGGCAGCGCGAGGCGTTCGAAACCGAAGGCCACGACCGCCAGGGCGGCCTCCGTGGCGAAGCCGTGCCCCCAGGCCGAGCGGGCCAGCCGCCAGCCGGCCTCCACCCCGGTGAACGGCATGTCCTCGTCCACCGGGTCCAGACCGGTGAAACCGATGAACTCGCCGGTATCCCGCACCTCGACCGCCCACCAGCCCCAGCCGCGCTGCTCGATGGCGGCCCGGAAGCGGGCCGCGGACGCCTCGCTCTGCTCACGGGTGAGGACGCCGTCCAGATGTTCGCGGACTTCGGGATCGGCGTTCATCGCCGCCCAGGGGCCCAGGTCGGACTCCCGCCATTGGCGCAGGACAAGACGTTCTGTTCGCAGTTCGGACATCCCTTCAAACTATCCGATCGCATTCACCGGGGCCGGGGTCGGGGGACCTCGACGTCCCGTTCGCACCCTCCCGGCGGCGGCCGTGGCGGCCGAGGTCCTGGTGTGGGTGCGGCGCGCCGCCTGAGCGCGGCGCCCGACGGCGTGGCCGGAGGTCCCGCGCCCGGCGGGACCTCCGACGACGGGCCGTCGGTCCGTCGGTCCGTCGGGCCCGACGGCCTGACCATCCCGACGGACCTGACGCGCGCGTCCTAATGCGAACGCGGCCGGGGTGCGGGACAGGCCTGCCAGGCGAGGTGGTAGAGCGTGCTCACGCTCGCGTCCGTGGAGTCCATGGTCATGAAGCTGGTCGCGGTCTGCGGATTGGACGTGCCGGCGTTCACGCGCAGTTCGGTGTTGATGTTGAAATTGCGTTTCTCGCCGCACGGCGCCCAGACGAGATCCGCGTACTCCGTCCTGTCGGTCGCCTGCCAGTTGTCGTTGAGCGGGCCGTTGAACTGATGGGTGCGCTGGGTGGTCTGCGGCATTCCCTGGAAGTAGTAGTTCGCCTTCTCCTGGCCCCACGCTCCCGGTTGGAGGAATGCGAATCCCCGGTAGTCGGCCTGGACAATGGCGTACGTGAATCCCGTGGGAACGTGGACCCGCAGATTGAGCTGGCAGTTCTTGCGGAATCCCGTCGGTGGCGCGCCCGGTCCGACCTGCGCGAGGTAGTCACTGTAGGTGACGGTGAAGGCCGTGTTGTCGGGTGCGACGGCCACTTCGGCGGTGCCCTCCCGACAGCCGGACCCGTTCACCGTGGCGAGTTCGATCACGATCCTGTCGGGGGGTGCGGTGATCTGCGGGTTCGGGCCAGCGGCTCCTGCCGGGGTAGCCGTGACGATCAGTGCCGCGGCCGCGGCACCGGTGAACAGGGTGCGGGGCAGGGAAGGGGACATCGTTGTCACTCCTGACCGTGATGTGCTGGTTCCGGGGCTCACGCCGTGTCAGACCGCGGGACATTCCTTCCATGCGAAGTGGTAGACCGTGCTGACGCTGCCGTCCGTGGAGTCCATGCTCATGAAGCTCAGGGCCTGCGGGCTCGATGTTCCGGCGTACACGCGCAGTTCGCTGTTGACGTTGAGGTTGCGCTCCTCGCCGCACGGCGCCCAGACCAGGTCGGCGTACTCCGTCTGGTCGCTCGCCTGCCAGTTGTCGGAGTAGGGGCCGTTGAACTGGTGGGTCCTGCGGGTGGTCTGTGCCATGCCCTGGAAGTAGTAGTTGGCGCGCTCCTGGCCGTAGGCCCCGCGCTGGAGGTGGGCGAAACCGCGGTAGTCCGCGCGGGCGATGGCGTACGTGAAGCCCTGCGGCACATGGATCTGGAGGGCGAGCTGGCAGTTCTTGCGGAAGTCGGTTCCGCCGGAGCCGGCGCCGGTCTTGGCGAGGTAGTCGCTGTACGTGACCGTGAACGAGGTGTTGTCGGAGGCGGCGGCGACGCTCGCCGTGCCCTGGGGGCATCCCGAGCCGTTCACGCCGACGACGTCGACCGTGATTCTCCCGGGAGGATAGGTGGCGTCGTGTGCCTGTGCCGGCATGGCCAGGGTGGACAACGCCACCACCGCCGCGCCGACGGTCAGCCTGCGGAGCAACATCCTTGTTTCTCCATTCATCAGGGGCCGCCGATCAATTTCGGCATGGACATGCCACCACGGACCCGCCTGCGCCGAAAGGACGGGATATGGACAACCGCCCCCCGGCGGTGCGCGCACCCCTTCGCTGGCCGAATTCCACCAGGGCGGCGAGGCACCGGATTTCACCGCATCCGGCCCCGGGACGTCACTACGCAGGTCGGACGGCGGGCCGCGGGCCGACCCCGCGGGCGCCCACCGCGAGGCACCGGGCGCCCAACTTGGCCGGACCGGCCGTGCTGCCCGGCCCGGCCGTTCGCGTGACGGGGTACGCGTGCCGGCCGCCCCGGTCCGAAAGCCGGTACGGCCGAGCCGTCGCATCCGGGCCGTCGCATCCGGGCCGGCCCGCGGGACCCGCCCCAGGCTCCGCCCCGTCGCGACGCCGCGGGGCAACTCAATACAGGCCCTAGCGGCACCCCCCGCGCCTGTTCCGCCTTCGCCGGCGCTCCCCGTACCCGGACACCCCGCGGCTTCGGGATCGGCGAGGACGCCGCGGAGTACCTGCTCGACCTCCCCGCCGGCCATGGCGGCGATCACCACGTTCTCCTGGCGGGAGAGCCCCCCGCAGCTCCTCCCCCGACAGCACCCGGTGCGCCTCGCACAGCGCCGCCCCCCAGTGCCGTGAACTCCTCCGGCCCGAGCCCGTACAGTTCGGCCGCCACCGCGTCGGCGTCGGCCACAGCGCCACGGTCCCCCACCTGACCCGGGGATCAGGCCGGGTCGTGCACCACCTGGGTGTTCTGACAGGCGGTCAGCAGCCAGGGCCCGTCCGCCTCCCGCGTCATCACGTACAGTGGCACGCCCTCGCCGCCGTCCGGCGCGTGGTAGACCTGGCGCACCTTCACCGCCGCGACGTCCGGGCGCAGGAACCGCACGTGGACGACCTCTTCGATCGCCTTGATGTCGGCGGCCGTGGCCGCGTGCTCGTCCATGGGCTCGAACCTGCTCCCTCAACCACACTTGAGGTCAAGCAATATGATCATAATGCGGCATGACCATGAAGACCCTCTACCTGCTCTGCTCCGCCGCCCCACCCGTGTTCGACGTCGCCCATGTCATCGAAGACGCCCAGGCCCGCGGCTGGAACGTGTGCCTCGGCCTCACCCCCACCGCCGCGCACTGGCTCGCCGGGAGCCTCGACGGGCTCGCCGCCCTCACCGGCCACCCCGTGCTCTGGCAGTACCGGCTCCCCGGCGAACCGGAGCAGTGGCCGGCCGCCGACGCGATCCTCTACGCCCCCGCCACCTTCAACACGGTCAACGCCTGGGCCCTCGGCCTCACCGACCGGCTGACCGTCGGCCTCGCCGCCGAGGCCCTCGGCAACAGCACTCCCGTCACCGCCATCTCCTGCACCAACACCGCGCTCGCCGCGCATCCCCAGTACGACATCTCCCTCGCCACCCTGCGCAACGCCGGGGTCCGCCTCCTCCCGCACGACAACACCCCCACCGAAGCCCCGGCCCCCTTCCCCTGGGCCACGGCCCTGGGCGCCCTCGACCCCGCGCCCGCCCAGCACTGAGCGCGCGGGCCGCGGAAGGGGAAGGAGCGTACCGGCCGCGGCTTGCGCGGCGTCGCCGGGATCGAGGGTGCCCGGGTGCTCAACGAGGTGGTGTTCACCCAGGTGTGCGCGGAGTTCGGCGACGACGAACGCACCGAGCGGGTACTCACCCGGCTCCTCGACGACGGTACGACGTGGATCAGCGGCTCCACCTGGCACGGCCGGCGCGTCATGCGCATCTCGGTAAGCAACTGGTCCACGAACGAGGACGACGTGGCGCGCGCCCTGGACGCGGTCCGCCGGGCCGCCACCGGCCTCTGACTCCGACTGTCCGCCCCCTGTCGTCGCGGCCCTCGTACCGCCGTCGTCGCCGGCCGCGTCAGTGGACGACGCTGAAGCTGCGCCAGGGGTTGGTCCTGGGGGCCGTCACGTTCGACAGGGTCGTCGCCACGTAGATCCCGTTGTTCGGATCGTCCGTCTGCTTGCAGTCGAAGTTCTGGTACAGGATGACGTCGACGAGGGTGTTGTTCTCGACGTGGGTGGCCCCGTCGGGGATGGCGATCCGGTGGCAGCCCGTGACGAGGGTGTTGTTGTAGTTGATCTCGACCGGCGAGTCGTGGCCGCGGAAGCTGAGCTGGCCGACGGTGCTTCGACCCAGACCCGAGCAAGCGGTGGCGCCGAGCAGCAGCGCTGCGGCCCCCGCGGTGATCCCGATACGTCGCCTGTGGGACATGGTGCGGTCCTCGTCTGTGCGGTGGTGTCGGTCCTTGCCCACAGCGTGGCCCGGGGTGGCGCGCGGGGCCCGCTGTGCTCGGCCGACCGGATGAACGGAGGGCGCGGGGCCGCCTTGCCGCACCCGCCGACGCCGCGTCTGCGGAGCCGGGTCCGGGTCCGGCGGCCGGTTCCGGGGCCGACGGCCGGTTCCGGGGCCCGGTCCGGCGGCCGGGGAGCGCCGCCGGTCGCCCGGAGCGAGGATGAAGGTGATGAAAGGGGTGGAGCGCAGCCGCGGACCGCACGGGGCGAGCGGCCGGCGGACACGGCGCCGCCGCGAGACGGGGCCGCCGCGCGGCGGCGCCGGGTACGCCCGGAAGGAGCGGGTGCGGGATGCATGAGGAGAGGCCCCTCGAAGAGCTGATCAGCGGCGCGGCCCAGGACGCCGGCGGGTGGCTGGGCGCCCTGCCGGTGGCGCTCGTGGCCACCAGCGGCGACGGCATGATCGTGCGCTGGAACCACGGGGCGCAGGAACTGCTGGGCTACGACCCGCCCCAGGTCCTCGGACGGCACATCGCCGATCTCCTCCACCCCGGCGCCGACCGCAGCCTGGGCCGGTCCCTGTGGGAGACGGCCGCCACCGGCCGCGGGGTGATGGGCACGGTGACCGCCTGGCACCGAGGCGGCCACCCGCTGGAGCTGGAGATCTGGGCCTGTCCCGTACCCGACCGGCGGCACGGCGCCTCGGCCGTGCTGGTGTTCGCCGCGGACGCGCACGCGGCGCGCCGGATCCGCGGGTCCTCGGCGGTGTGGGACGGCCTGTTCGCCCGCTCCCCCGTGGGGATCGCCGTACTCGACACGCAGCTGCGGTTCCTCCAGGTCAATCCGGCGCTGGAGGCGATGAACGGGCTGACGGAGTCCGCCCACGTGGGCCGTCGGCTCGCCGAGGTGCTGCCGGAGGTGAACGCGGGCGAGATGGAGGAGGCCATGCGCCAGGTCCTGGCGACCGGCGAGCCGGTCCTCAACCGCCGGCGCACCGGCCGGACCCCGGCGGACCCGGACCACGACCATGTGTGGGCGTGCAGTTACGTACGGGTCGAGGACCCGGCCGGCCGGCCGATCGGCGTGATCGCCTCCCTGCTCGACATCACCTCGCAGCAGCGCGACCACACCGAGGCGGAGGCCGGGCGCCGCCGGCTCGCCCTGCTCACCGAGGCCAGCTCCCGGATCGGCGCCAGCCTCGACCTGGAACGCACCGCGCAGGAGCTGGCCGACCTGGCCGTCCCGCACCTCGCCAGTGCCGTCACCGTCGACGTGCTGGACTCGCTGGCGCGCGGCAACGAACCGGGCATGGGGCTGACCGGGGGTGTGGCGCTGCGCCGCCTGGGCAAGGCCCCCCTGACGGGCTCCCCGGTCACGCAGATCCTCGCCCCGCTGGGCCGGACCCTCACCTTCCCCGCGACCGCGCCGTACACCCAGGCGCTTGCAGCCCGTCAGCCCTACCTGATCGCCCACCTCGACTCCATGGCGATCGCCCCGGCTTCCCGACACACCCCGAAGCCCGCCCAGCTCGTCGAGACGGGTGTGCACTCGTTCATGATGGTCCCGCTGGTCGCGCGCGGGCTCGTCCTGGGCGTGGCCGCCTTCTACCGCACGAAGCCCTTCGAACCCTTCGGTTCCGACGACGTCACCCTCGCCGGGGAACTCGCCGCCCGGGCCGCCGTCAGCATCGACAACGCCCGTCTCTACCACCACGAGCACGAGACCGCCGTCGTGCTCCAGCGCAGCATGCTGCCGCAGCACGTCACCCCGCCGCCGGGCATCGAGATCGCCCACCGCTACCTGCCGGCCAGCGACGTCAACGAGGTCGGCGGGGACTGGTACGACGTCGTCCCCCTCGCCGGCGGGAGGGCCGGCCTGCTCATGGGGGACGTCATGGGGCACGGCATCGCGGCCGCCGCGGTGATGGGGCGCCTGTCCGCGACCGTCCGCGCCCTGGCGCGCCTCGACATGCCGCCCACGGCGCTGCTGCACCAGCTGGAGGCAACCCTCGCCGACCTCGCGGAGCCGATGCTCGCCACGTTCCTGTACGTGGTCTGCGACCCGGCGACCGGCCGCTGCACGATCACCCGGGCCGGACACCCGCCGCCGGCCGTGGCCGAGCCCGACGGCACCGTCTACCTGGTCAAGACCCCGCCCGGGGCCCCGCTGGGCGTCGGCGGGGTCACCTTCACCACCACCGACCTCACGCTCCCGCCGGGCAGCCTGCTGGTCCTCTACACGGACGGCCTGATCGAGGCCCGCAACCGCGACATCGACGAGCGGCTGGGCGAGCTGACCGGCCTGCTCACCGAGCCCCTCCAGCCGCTCGACCACCTGTGCGACTCGCTGATCGCCCACCTCGTCCCGGCGTCCGCCGACGACGACATCGCCCTGCTGACCGCCCGTATCGGCATGAACCATTCGAACGGTACGCACCACCCGACGGGCCGCTGAGTCCTGCGGACCCGGTACTGCGGGCGAGCAGCCGGCCGGGGACGTCGGCGGCGCCTTCGGAGGGCGCCCGGTAGGCGCGCGCCGTCAGAGGGGGTCCACGTCGAGGAAGGCGGAGAGGACGGTCTCGCCGCCGCCCGGGGTGCCCGGCAGGGCCAGTTCCGCCCAGATGACCTTGCCCTCGGGGGTGTAGCGGGTGCCCCAGTGCTCGCTGAGCTGGGCGACCAGGAACAGGCCGCGCCCTCCCTCGTCCGTGGTGGCGGCGTAGCGCAGGTGGGGGGCCGTACTGCTGCCGTCCCAGACCTCGCAGGTCAGGTTGTGGTCGCGGAGCAGCCGTACCCGCACCGGTCCGCTTCCGTGCCGCAGGGCGTTCGTGATCAGCTCGCTGAGGATCAGTTCCGCGGCGAAGCCGAGTTCCGTCAGGTCCCATTCGTCGAGCTTCTTGGCGGCGACGCTGCGCATGCCGCCGACCGCGCTCGGCTCGAAGGCCACGTCCCACTGGGCGACCCGGTCGGGGCCGAGGGTCCTGGTGCGGGCGATGAGCAGGGCCACGTCGTCGGTGGGCCGGGCGGGGAGCAGCATGTCCAGGACGGCCCGGCAGCTGTCGTGGGGGTCCCGGTCGGGGTGGCTGAGCGCCGCCCGGAGCAGTTCCAGCCCCTCGCTGATGTCCCGGGTCCGTTCCTCCACCAGCCCGTCGGTGTAGAGGACCAGCTGGCTGCCTTCGGCCAGTTCCAGTTCCGCGGTCTCGAACGGCATGCCGCCCAGTCCCAGCGGGGGCCCCGCGGGCAGCTCGACGATCTGCGTGGTGCCGTCGGGGGCGACCAGGAGCGGGGGCAGGTGCCCCGCCCGGGCCATGGTGCAGCGCTGGGACACCGGGTCGTAGACGGCGTACAGGCAGGTGGCGCCGAGTACGCCGCCGTCCGCGTCCTCGGCGTCCTGGTTGTGGTCGTGGTCGATGCGCTGTACGAGGTCGTCCAGGCGGGCGAGGATCTCGTCGGGCGGCAGATCGAGGGAGGAGAAGTTGTGCACCGCGGTGCGCAGCCGGCCCATGGTGGCGGCGGCGTGCAGGCCGTGGCCGACGACGTCGCCGACGACCAGGGCGACCCGGCTGCCGGGCAGCGGGATCACGTCGAACCAGTCGCCGCCGACGCCGGACTGGGCGGGCAGGTAGAAGTGCGCGACGTCCATGGCGCTCTGTTCGGGCAGGGCGCGCGGCAACAGGCTGCGCTGGAGGGTCACGGCGAGGGCGTGTTCGCGGGTGTAGCGGCGGGCGTTGTCCATGCTGACGGCCGCGCGGGCGACGAGTTCCTCGGCGAGGGACAGCTCGTCCTCGTCGAAGGGCTCGTGCTTCTGCGAGCGCCAGAAGTTGACCACGCCGAGGACGACGCCCCGGGCCATCAGGGGGGCCGCGATGAGCGAGTGGATGCCGTAGTCGACGATGGCGCGGGCCCGCGGCGGGTCCTGGGCCTGCCAGCCGGGGGCCTCGGACAGGTCGGGTACCAGTTCCGCCCGCCCGGTGCCGTAGCCGCGGGCCTGCGGGGTGGACGGCAGGAAGTCGATGAGCCGCCCGACGGGGTAGAGGGGGTGGTCGGAGCGGATGCCGCTGATGGCCGTGCGCCGCATGTCGGCGCCCGGGGCGGGCTCGTCGCCGTCGATGACCTGGTCGGCGAGGTCGACGGTGACGAAGTCCGCGAAGCGGGGTACGGCGACAGCGGCGAGCTCCTCGGCCGTACGGACCACGTCGAGGGTGGTCCCGATGTCGCCGCCCGCGTCGTAGAGCAGTTTGAGGCGCCTGCGGGCCGTCTCGGCCCGGGTGGTCAGGATCTGCATCTCGGTGGAGTCGCGGATGGTGACGACCGCACCCTCGGGCCGGCCCCGGGGGTGGGTGGGCCGCTGGTTGACGACGAGCAGCCGGTCGCCGGAGCCGATCACCTCGTCGGTGGCCTCGCGGCCGGAGAGCAGCAGGTCGGCCATCCGGCGCGCCAGGCCGGGCACGTCGCCGATGGGGCGGCCCTCGGCGTTCTCGGGCAGGCCGAGGAGGCGTTTGGCCTCGTCGTTGGCGAGCAGGAGCTGTCCGTCGCCGTCGGTGATCAGGACCCCTTCGCGGACGGCGTGGAGCACCGCGTCGTGGTGCTCGTACATGCGGGTCATCTCCTGCGTGCCGAGCCCGTGGGTCTGGCGGCGCAGGCGTCTGCTGATCAGCCAGGTGCCGACGGTGGCCAGGGCCAGGCCCGTGGCGATGGCCAGGAGGATCACCGGGAGCTGGCGGTCGAGGGCGCCGGTGACGTTCTCGACGGTCAGGCCGGCGGACACCAGGGCGACGACCTCGCCGTTGGGGTCCTTGACCGGGACCACCGCCTGGATCTCCTTGCCCAGGGGACCGTCGACGCTCTCGGTGTGGACCTTGCCCTCCAGCGAGGGCTCGATGGTTCCGACGAACCGTTTCCCGATGCGGTCCGGCTGGGGATGGCTGTAGCGGATGCCGTTGGTGTCCATCACCACGATGAAGTCGACCCCGGCGGCCTTGCGCGTCTGCTCGGCCAGGGGCTGCAGCACCGCGGAGGGGTCGGACGTCTTCAGGGCGGGCTGGAGGCCCAGCTGGTGGGCGAAGGTCTCGGCGACGGCTACCGAGCGGTTGCGTGCCTCGCGGTCGATGTCGTGCCGCGACTGCAGCACCAGCGCCAGCAGGGACCCGGCGGCGAGCAGGACCACGATCGCCACCTGGAGGACGAATACCTGGCCGGCGACGCTTCTGAATCGGTTGCCTAGAGGTGACCGCACCGACGTGCCCGGCACGGGTGGCAAGGAATGGTCACGAACCCAGTTGTAGCACTTCCGGGCCTCCATGGCTCCCGGCATGCACAATGCGCGCCGGGAGTGTCACACCTCGTCCCCGCTGTCCCTCAGGACCTGCGGGGTGCGCCGGCGCCGTCGGCGGGGGCTCCGGCAGGGGCGGGCGCGGCCTGTGCCGTCCGCGCGGTACCGGCGGTACCGGGCGCCGCCGGGCTCGCGGGCGCCGCGGGCGCCGTCGGGGCCGGGGTCGTGGCTCCCTCGGGGGCCTCCGGGGTGCAGACGACCTCGTCGCGGGGGGTGTAGTGGGTCTTGAACTCCTCGGTGCGGACTTCCTTGCCGCCCTGGACGAAGACGCGGCCCACCGTCACGTCGAAGCCTTCGAGCGGGGTCTGGACCTCGCAGGCCGGCCCGCTGCCGGTGCGCTTCGCGGGCGGCGTGACGTTGGTGCGCGGCCCCTTGGTCGCGCGTATCTCGTCGTACTTCCTGGTGCCGAGGAGGGTGATGGTCAGCGAGGTGTCGGTGGATTCGGCCTGTACGTAGACGGCGTGGCCGGAGTCGTTGATCCAGCGCAGGTCGAGGGTGCCCCAGGCAACGGTGGCCTCGCGGCCCTCGGGGTAGCGCTCGATGTAGAAGGAGTGGGCACCGTACTCGACGGGCCTGAGGCCGGCGAAGAAGACCGCGTTGTACATGGTCGTGGCGACCGCGGAGACGCCGCCGCCGGGCGACTTCACGTACCGGCCGTCATTGATCATGATGCCGTCGACGAAACCGTTCTCCTTGGTGCGCTCACCGACCGTGCGGTTGAAGCTCCACTCCTTGCCCGGCTGGACGAGGGAGCCGTTGATGAGCTCCACGGCCCGGCCGATGTTGGTGCTGCGGTACGGGGCGGCCGGGAAATCGACGGTGAAGGAGGAGAGCTTCTCCCTGATGCCGATCCGTCGCGCCTCCTCGCTGGAGAGTTCCGGCTGGACGGCCACGGTGGCGACCTCGCCGCTGCGGGCCGCGCCCGTGCGGGTCAGCAGCGGCAGCACGGCCCTGCCGAGCGCCTCCTCGGTCACCTTGCGTCCCGCACGGCTCTGCTGGGCCATGACCACGGTGCCGTCGGGGCCGACGCGGGGGGCGGCGTCGAGGGCCGGACGGCTGACTTCCTCGATGGGGCCGGCCACGGCGGGTTCGGCCATCAGACCCTTGGAGTCGAGGGCGGGTACGAGACGGCCCTGGGCGTCGGGCCGCATCTTCAGGTGCTCGCCCAGCACCGCGGGGGTGATGGACACGCTCTTCCCGGCGACGGTGAGCGCGACGGGCCCCGACATGGCGGGCCGGGCGAACTGCTGCAGGGCCCGTCCGGTCTCCTCGGCGCCGACGGCCGGCTCGGTGCGCTCGACGGGCAGTACGACCGGGCCGGTGTCCGTCCGCGGGTAGGCGTCACGGAGCGTGTCGAAGGCCCGGTCCTGGACGAGGGTGACGCCCGTGAGGGGGGCGACGGCCTTGGCGGCGCCCTTCTCGAAGGCGATGGCGCCGTCGCGGGGTGCGCGGGCGGTGGCTCCGGCGATGCGGTCGACCGCGGCCCGGCCCTTCTGCTCGTCGGCACGGATCACGGGTTCGACGTCGCGTCGGCCGGACGCGAAGAGGCCGCCGATGACGGTGACGGGGTCGTAGCCCTTGCGCACGGCGCGGTCGACGGTCGCGGCGGTGTCCAGCGAGAGGCCGAGCGTCGCGGGATCGGCCTTCTCGACGTGGTCGCCGATCTTCATGGCGACGGGTGCGGCGGCGGCGGGACCGAGCTCCCGGTCCAGTACCCGCCGGGCCTGCGCGACGGGCAGGCCGCCGATGTCCACGCCGCGCACGCGAGTGCCCCGTTCGACGTCGCCGCCCGCCACGAGTCCGGTGACGTAGAGGCCGCCCAGCCCGAGGACGACGGCTCCGCCCGCAACCATCGGCAGGGCCATCCGCCGGTTGCCCGTCCAGCCGCGCACGCGTCCCATGTCACTCCCAGTGGCGCCGACCGTCCCCGGACGGCGCAGGCCGCTCACGCGGCACATAGACGACAGATCCGGGATTCATGATTCCCCCAAAAGGGGCAATTGAGGGACGAATGTAACGGTTCTCACGATCCGGGACCGGCCCGTACGCGAGCGGCGGCCCTCCGCCCGGGGCGTGCGGGCGCCGGACCGGACGGCACGTCCCCGGTCTCACGCTGCGGGAGGCCATCGCCCTGCACGGCGGCCCGCTGCCCGCGGACGCGCTGTGGCTGCTGCTGCGGGAGGCGGCCGCGGGCCTGGCCCCGGTGCACGCCCGGGACATGGTGCACCGCGATCTCAAGCCCTCGAACGTCATGCTGACCCGCCCGATCCGAGCACGGCCGGCAGGCGGGCCCCGACCTGGGCGGCGGAACGCCGACCCTCACGAAGGGCAACTGGACCGTCCTGGCGAGCCGCCCGTCCCCGGAGGCCGCGCAATGCCTCCAGGCTCCGGTGGTGATGTCCCTGACCTGCCTGGACCCGGCGGGCTCCACCGCACCGCCGACGCCCGCGCCGGGGCCGCCCCGACCCCCCGTACCGCCGGGCCTGCCGGAGTGCGTGTCGCACTCCGGCAGGCAGCGGGGAGGAGGGATCAGAAGGCCCGCAGGAGGTACTTGGTACGGAAGCCGCCGCTGGTCGAACAGTCGAGCGTGTTCTGCGTGCTGGTGTAGGTGAATCCGCTGGGGACGGTGCACGCCCACAGGCCGGTCTTGGGGGTGCGCAGCAGGTACTTGGTGCGGAAGCCGCCGCTGGTCGAACAGTCGAGCGTGTTCTGCGTGCTGGAGTAGGTGAACCCGCTGGGCGCGGTGCAGGCCCACAGGTTGTCGGCGGGCGGCTGGACGAAGTAGTAGGTGCGGAAGCCGCTGCCCCCGCAGGAGAGGGTGTTCTGGGTGGAGGAATAGGTGTAGCCGGGCGGCACGGTGCAGGACCAGAAGCCGGCGGCGGCCGCGGCCGGTGACTCGGCCGCCGGTGACTCGGCTGCGGGGGAGGCGGACGCGGTGGCGGGGACGAGGGCGGTGGCCAGCATGACGGCCGCACTGCCGCCACCGAGCAGCAGCGTACGCAGTTTCGATCGGATCACGGAATGCACTCCTGGCTCGTTGTTCACCGGACGGAACCATGCGGTGGGAGGTGCCGGGATCTGCTCCCTTCCGGGACCTCCCCGGGGCGCGCGCTGGAATGCTGGCAGCCGCATAGTCACCCGGCAAGGGCGACCCTGCCCTCGCCGCCGACTTCCGGCCGCTCCGGGCAAGGCTCCGACCTGCACGATCGCCAAGGACAGGTGGACGGGAAGGAGCGCAGCGTGTCCGGAAACTACACGGGCAGGGGCGGCAGGGCGGCCTCGTACAGCCAGGCCGAATACAGGTCGTCCAGCGGATCGGCCGTGTAGCGGGCGGCGTGGGCGGTGAACGCCGCGGTGCTCACCACGCCGTGGCGGTGCACGGTGGCCCAGTCGCGCAGCATGCGGAAGAAGTCCTCCTCCCCCAGTGCGCGGCGCAGGGCGTGCACAGCGAGGCCTCCACGCTGGTACAGGCGGTCGTCGAACATCAGTTTCCGGCCGGGGTCGACCAGGCGGAGGTCCTGCGGCCGGGCGGTCAGCGAGCGGTGCGCGGCGGCCGCCTGCTCGTGGGCGGTACGGCCGCCGGAACGCTCCGACCAGAGCCATTCGGCGTACTTCGCGAAGCCCTCGTTGAGCCAGATGTGGCGCCAGTCGGCGATGGTCACGCTGTTGCCGAACCACTGGTGCGCGAGCTCGTGGGCGATGAGGCGTTCCGACCCGCGCACGCCGTCGACGTGGTTGGCGCCGAAGAGGGAGAGGCCCTGGGCCTCCACCGGCACGTCGAGTTCCTCGTCGGCGACGACCACCGCGTACTCGCCGAAGGGATAGGGGCCGAAGAGCTCCTCGAAGAGGTGCATCATGGCGGGCTGCCGGGCGAAGTCGCGGGCGAAGCGCGACAGCAGGTGGGGGGGCACGTGGGCGCTCTGCGTCACGCCGCCGAGCCCGGGGTCGCCCAGCAGCACGGTCTGGTACATGCCGATGGACAGGCCGACGAGGTAGCTGGAGGTCGGGGCCGGCTGCTCGTAGACCCAGGTGGTGGTGCTGGCCCTGGTGGTCCTGGTGAGCAGCCGGCCGCCGGCCACGACCGTGTAGGCGGACGGCGTGTTGACGGAGATCTGGTACGAGGCCTTGTCGGCGGGGCGGTCGTTGCACGGGTACCAGGAGGGGGCGCCGACCGGCTGGCTGGCCACGAGCGCGCCGTCGGTCAGTTCCTCCCAGCCGAGGCCGCCCCAGGGGCTGCGCACCGGCTTGGGGTTGCCCGACCAGGTCACGTCGACGGTGAAGGCGGCCCCGGCCGGCAGCGGCTTCGCCGGCCGGATGCGCAGCCTGCCGGCGCGGTGGGTGTACTGCGGGGCCCGCCCGTTGACCAGGACGCGGCCTATCTTGAAATCGGCCAGGTTCAGGTGGAACTCGGTGAGCGGCGCCCGTCCGGCGATCGCGCTGAGGCGGCCGGTCCCGGCCAGCCGGTTGGGGCCGGGACGGTAGTCCAGGGCGATCTCGTACCGGTGCACGCGGTAGCGAGCGTCGCCGTTGGCCGGAAAGTACGGGTCCGATACCGCTGTGGTCTGGCCGCTCACTGCCGCTTCCGCTCCCTGCGCCGTGCTCGTACGACGTGCTGCTGTGCCCCTGCCGTGCCCGCCGGCTGCCTCCGTCCCGGCCTGCGCCGCCGCCCCTCAGGACCGCCACGCCTCGATCGGGTTGCCCAGCCAGCGGGTGTCGGCGGGGACGGACTCCCCGGCCATCACGAGGGAGGCGGGGCCCAGGGTGCTGCGTGCCCCGACCGTGCTCCCGGGCAGGACGATTCCGCCCGGGCCCAGGGTGGCGCCCTCACGGAGGATCACAGTATCCGTCCTCAAGATCCGGTCGTGGAAGAGGTGTGTCTGCAACACACAGCCGCGGTTCACACTGACGCCGTCACCCAGTGTGACCAGGTCGGTCTCCGGCAGCCAGTAGCTCTCGCACCACACGCCGCGGCCGATGCGGGCGCCGAGCCCGCGCAGCCACAGGGCCATCAGCGGCGTTCCGGGTACGGATCCGGCGAGCCAGGGCACGGCCAGGACCTCGACGAAGGTGTCGGCGAGTTCGTTGCGCCATACGAAGCCGCTCCACAGCGGGTGCTCGCCGGGCCGGTGCCGGCCGACCAGGACCCACTTCGCGGTGACCGCGACGCAGCACGCGGCCGTACCGGCGGCCAGCAGGACCGCTCCGGACAGCAGCGCGGCGACCCAGACGCCCGGGCCGCTCCACGCGGTCAGTGCGCACAGGGCCGCCACGGTCAGTACGGCCAGGGCCGCCGAGCAGAAGACGGGGACAAGCCGGCACAGCTCGACCAGTCCGCGCGCCCACAGCAGGCGTGCGGGCGGATCGTAGGTCCGGCTCCGGTCGGCGTCGGCGCTGGACCGGGGCAGCTTGACCGGTGGCAGGCCCAGGTACGAGCTGCCCTTCTTGGCCTTCTTCGGCGCGGCCGACAGGACTCCGACCAGCCCGTCGTCGGGCACGGTGCGGCCGGGCGCGGCCATGCCGGAGTTGCCCAGGAAGGCCCGGCGGCCGATCGCGGAGTGACCGATGCGCACCCAGCCACCGCCCAGCTCGAAGGGGGCGGTGAGGGTGTCGTCGGCGAGGAAGGCGCCCTCGCCCACGGTGGTCAGGCTCGGGAGCGCCAGTACGGTGGACACCTCGGCACCGCGGCCGATCTTCATGCCGAGCAGCCGCAGCCAGACCGGGGTGATCAGTCCGGCGTAGAGCGGGAAGAGGGTCTCCCGGGCCAGGTCCATCAGCTGGGTGACCGTCCAGGCCTGCCAGCCGATGCGGCTGTGCGTCGGATGGTTGCCGGGCCGCAGGCCGAGGCTCAGCAGGCGTACGGCGACCAGCAGGAGCAGGGCGTAGGCGAGGCCGAAGGCGAGGGCCGCGGGCACCACGGCGACCAGTGCTCCGCGCAGCGCCTCGGCGACCCCGGCGTCCGCGGGGACGAACCGGCTCAGCACGAGCAGGGCGGGCACGGTGGCGAGGACGGGCAGCGCCGTGAGGCCGAAGCCGGTGGCGCCGTACATGGCCCGCCAGTGCACCGCGCGTGGTGGGCGTTCCTCGGGCCAGTTCCGCTTGGCCCTGCCGAGTTTGACGGCGGGGGCGCCGGCCCAGCGCTGGCCGGTCGGGACGGTCCCGACCACGGCGGAGCCGGGGGCCACCTCGGCCCGCTTGCCGATCCGTGCGCCGGGGAAGAGCATGCTGCGGGTGCCGACGACCGCTCCCGCGCCGACCCTGACGGGGCCGATCTCCAGCTGGTCCCCGTCCAGCCAGTGCCCGGACAGGTCGACCTCGGACTCGACGGCGCAGCCGCGGCCGAGCTTGAGCATGCCGGTGACGGGGGGCAGCGCGTGCAGGTCGACCTCGGGGCCGACCTTGGCGCCGAGGGCCCGGGCGTAGCGTTCGAGCCAGGATCCGGTCAGGGAGGTCGCGCCCGCGTACTCGGCCAGCCGTTCGGCGGTCCAGAGCCTGAGGTGGACGCTGCCGCCCCGCGGGTGCCGTCCGGGTTTCACCCCGCGCAGGAGCAGGCGTGCGCCGCCGGCGGCGACGGCCAGGCGCCCCGGGGGGCTGAAGAGGAGGACGGCGCCGGCGGCGACGAGCCACCAGGAGGCGGTCGGCGCCCACGGGTAGGGCCCGAACCGGTGCAGTACGTTGCCCAGCGCCAGGAGGGCGACCGTCCAGCGCAGGCCGAGCACGGTGAGCAGCGGGAGCAGCAGGAGCGCCTGGAGGACCTGGGAGCGCAGCGGAACGGGCGCCACCGGTCGGGCCGGGCCGCCGTCCGGTGCCGACTTCTCCAGGCGGCGGGCCAGCTTGCGCAGGGTGGGCTGCTGGTAGATGTCGAGGACGGCGGCGCTCGGGTAGCGGGTGCGCAGCCGGGTGGTGAGCTGTGCGGCGGCGATGCTGTTGCCGCCGATCGCGAAGAAGTCGTCGGAGGCGCTGGTGACGGCCGCGCCGAGGGTTTCTCGCCACTGCTCGGCGAGCCAGGCCTCGGTGCCGTGGAGCTCTTCGGTGGGGCCGGTGGTCTCCAGGTCGGGCAGTGGCCAGGGCAGGGCGTCGCGGTCCACCTTGCCGGAGGTGCGGGTGGGCAGCTCGGCGACGGGTGCGAGGAGCGGTACGAGGGCTGCGGGCAGCTCGGCGCGCAGCCGTTCGACGGCCGCTGCGCGGTCCCAGCCGTCCTGGGTGACCAGGTAGCCGACGAGCAGCTGGTTGCCGCTGCGCGCGGTGCGGACGGCGGCCGCGGCGCCGGCCACGTGGGGCAGGGATTGGAGGGCGGCGTCGACCTCGCCGAGTTCGATGCGGCGTCCGCCGAGTTTGATCTGCTCGTCGGCTCGGCCGAGGAAGACGAGCCCTTCCTCGTCCGCGCGGACGAGGTCGCCGCTGCGGTAGGCGCGCTGCCAGCCGAGGGACGGGAGAGGGGCGTACTTCTCGGCGTCCTTGGCGGGGTCGAGGTAGCGGGCCAGGCCGACGCCTCCGATGACGAGTTCGCCGCTGCCGCCCATCGGGACCGGGTCTCCGCAGGCGTCGACGACGGCGAGTTCCCAGCCGTTCAGCGGGAGGCCGATGCGGATGGGTTCCTCGCCGGTCAGGAGTGCGGCGCAGGCGACGACGGTGGCTTCGGTGGGGCCGTAGGTGTTCCAGACCTCGCGGCCCTCGGTGACCAGGCGCTGGGTCAGTTCGGGCGGGCAGGCCTCGCCGCCGAAGATGAGCAGCCGGACCTCGCCGAGGGCCTCGGGCTCCCAGAGCGCGGCCAGCGTGGGGACCGTGGAGACCACGGTGATCTCCTGTTCCACCAGCCAGGGACCGAGGTCGGCGCCGCTGCGGACCTGGCTGCGCGGGACGGGCACGAGGCAGGCTCCGTAGCGCCAGGCCAGCCACATCTCCTCGCAGGAGGCGTCGAAGGCGACGGACAGGCCGGCCATGACCCGGTCGCCGGGCCCGATCGGCTCCTCGGCGAGGAAGAGCGCGGCCTCGGCGTCGACGAAGGCGGCGGCGCTGCGGTGGGTGACGGCGACGCCCTTGGGCCTGCCCGTGGAGCCGGAGGTGAAGATGATCCACGCGTCGTCCTCGGGGCCGGGACGTGCGGGGCTGTCGGCACCGCCGCGGCCGGACGTGGTCCCGGGGAGGCCGACGGCGTCGACGGCGGTGACGGGGTCGACAGCGGTGACGGGGTCGACGGCGTCGACGGGGTCGACGGTGTCGATGCGCAGGCCGGCGCCCAGGACCGCCCGGACTCCGGCCTCGCCGAAGACCAGGTCGGCCCGTTCGTCGGGGTCCTCCGCGTCGACGGGCACGTACGCGGCGCCGGCCGCGAGGACGGCCAGGATCGCCACGTACAGCTCGTTGGTGCCGGACGGGACGCGTACGCCGACCCGGTCCCCGGCCGCGACCCCGGCGGCGGCGAGGGCGCGGCGGCCGCGGTCGGTCTCGGCGGCCAGGGCGCGGTAGGTGAGGCGGGTGGTGCCGTCGTCGAGGGCCGGCTCGTCGGGGTACGCCCGTACGGAGGCCTTGAGGATGTCGAGGAGGGTGCGGGGCGGGGCGGCGGGTCCGGCACGGAAGCGGGCGGACTTGCCGGGCTCCTCGTGCGTTCCCGTTCCTCCGTCCGGGGCGGTGTGGGTGCCGCGGTCGTCGAGGAGAGCGAGTTCAGTGCGATCGGGTGTGGCTGGCATCGGCCCTCGCGTGTCGTTCCGGCAGTTGGTCCGGTTCTTCGGCTGAGACCGGATTCACCCCGTTTGTCCCGGTCTGTAGCCGAACAACCCAACAGCCTAGTGCGCGGTCAAGAATTTTCCCGTCGAAGCTTCGGGTGTGGCCGATTGACGACGGCCGACCGGCCGCCGGGGACCGGAAGCCTTCACTTCTCGACCGTGTAGCGGACCCGCGCCCACAGGGGCAGGGCGAACCAGCACAGGAGGTACCAGGCCACGACTCCGGCCACCAGCCACGGCACGAGTGCGTCGTGGGTGGCCACCCGCAGGACGAGCAGGAGCGCCGCCGTGCACGTGGCCAGCAGCAGCACGAGGCCGACGAAGGTGAGGCGTGAGGCCCAGGCCACGGCCTCGCGCTTGATCTGCCGTCCCGATACGACGCGATGGAAGGCGACGGGACCGATCAGGGCACCGGTCGCCAGGGAACCGAGGACGACGGTGACGATGTAGATCGTCCTGTCGGTCTGGGGAAGGTCGTGGAAGAGCGGGGTGAAGACCACGGTCAGCAGGAAGCCGAAGAGGATCTGTACGCCCGTCTGGGCGACGCGGATCTCCTGGATCAGCTCCTGCCACTGCCGGTCGGCGCGCTCCTTCTCGTTCTCGTTCTGGTTCTCGTCCTCGTTCTGGTTCTCGTCCCGCTCGGCGATGGCGTCGGGCATGCTGTCTCCCTGGGTTCGTGTGCGGCGGGCCGGGTGGCCCTGACGCACGTGCCCGAGTACTGCTGCCGGCGCCCCCGGTCGTCGGCGCTCGTGGACGTCACCAGGAGCACCCGCCGGCCCCTGGGGTCGAGCTCGCGCAGCAGCTCGGCGGCGCGGTTCGTCCTTTCGTCTCTCGGAGGGTCGGCGGGCCCGGACGGTATACGGGAGCGTCGGGGGCCCGGCTCGTCCGGCGCCTACCCCGGGAGCACCCGGTCACGCCTCCTGCCCCGCACGCACCCCGGCCGTGCCCGGCCCCATCGGCGCCCGACGTCCTGGAGGGCGACGGCGTCACGTTCCCCCTCCGGTCCCCGAAAGGGTCAGGGCGCCCCGATCGGGTATATAACCCGACGGGTAACCCACGACGGCCCCGTCGCGCCCCGCGCGCGGCTCCCCGACCCGTCGGAGGAAACTGATGACCCCCCTGCCCCGCGACACCGCGGACCCCGTCCGTACCCGGTCTGCGGCGGACACCATCGAGATTCCCGAGAACCCCCTCGCCGTCAGCACGGACGACGCCCGGAGCCTGTCCGTGGCGCTCTTCCACCGGCTGCGCTCCCTGGCCGAGGGCACACCGGAGTACTCCTACGTGCGCAACACCCTGGTCGAGCTGAACCTCAGCCTGGTGAAGTACGCGGCCCGGCGGTTCCGCAACCGCAGCGAACCCTTCGAGGACATCGTCCAGGTCGGCACGATCGGCCTGATCAAGGCCATCAACCGGTACGACGTCGAGCGCGGGGTCGAGTTCGCCACCTTCGCCGTGCCGACCATCACGGGCGAGATGAAGCGCTTCTTCCGGGACACCAGCTGGTCCGTGAAGGTGCCCCGGCGCCTCCAGGAACTCCGGCTGGACATGGCGAAGTCCTGCGACGCGATGGAACAGGACCTGGGCCGCCGGCCGACCGACCACGAGCTCGCCGAACACCTCGGCGTCAGTGACGACGCCCTGGCCGAGGGCCGGCAGGCCGCCAACTGCTACGTCGCCGAGTCCCTCAGCACCACCGGCGGGCAGGACGCGGACGGGGGCTCCCCGCCGCGCTCCCTGGGCACGGAGGAGGCGGCGTACGAACGCATCGAGGACCTGGAGACGCTCAAGCCGCTCCTCACCGCCCTCGGCGAGCGGGACCGGCTGGTGCTCCAGCTGCGCTTCGGCGACGAACTCACCCAGTCGCAGATCGGCGAGCGCCTCGGCATCTCGCAGATGCACGTCTCCCGGCTCCTGAGCCGGATCATGGCGAAGCTGCGCGCGGGCATGCTGAAGGACCCCGACGAGGGCGAGGCGGAGGAGGACGACGACACGCCCTGAGCAGCAGGAACGACGACACGCCCTGAGGGGCGCCGCGCCGAACCGGCCGCACCGGCCTACGAGGACACGGGCTGCGGTCCCCGGGCGTCCGGGGACCGCAGCGGCGCGTCGATCTCCGCCCACACGCACTTGCCGTCCGCCAGCGGCAGCGTGCCCCAGCGCCGGGCGATCCGCTCCACGATGAGCAGCCCGTATCCGCCCGGCCGGGCCGGATCGGGCCGGGTGCGCGGGGCGGGGGCGACGGGGTTGTCGTCGGTGACCTCGACGCGCAGCAGGTCGTCCGTGCACACCAGCAGCAGCGTGCGGGGCCCGCCCGCGTGCAGGCAGGCGTTGGCGACGACCTCGGACACCAGCAGCAGGACGTCCTCCGAGTCGTCGCGGGCGTCCGGCATCCACCGCCAGTCGATCAGGGCCTCGCGGGTGAAGTCACGGCAGCGGGTGACGGCGTCCGTCATGCCCGTCAGCAGAAGACTCCGCCTCCGACCGGGGGGCCGCGGCTCCATGGCGCGCTCCCCCCTCACCCGTGCCGCGGCTCGGCCAGCGCGTGCGCCACATCGGGGTGTACGGGGAAGATCCCGTCCGCACCGGTGATGCGGAACATGCGGGCGACGGGCGGGCGCAGCCCGGCCAACGCGATGCTGCCGCCCTCCTCCTGGAGCGAGAGCCTGCTGTGCAGGAGGACGTTCAGTCCCGTGGAGTCGCAGAACCGGACCTGCGAGAAGTCCACCAGCAGCCTTCGTGCGCCGCCGTCGACGGCTGCGGCGAGGGCGGCCCGCAGGGGTTCGGCCGTGTCGTGGTCCAGCTCTCCGGTGAGTGCGAAGACCATCACCTCGCCCTCGGACCGCACGTCCACGGCGAATCTGTCACCGTCCTGCGGCGGGGCCATAGGGAACCACCTCTTCCCACGTGCGCGGGTGCGTGCAGTGCCATCGTCCGGCCGGCCACCGCTCGCTGCGAGCGGCCGGTTCTGACCGGCGCCTACCCCGCGGTGCCCGGGTCAACCGAGGGGGTGGGAGGGAGCGCGGTCCGGGCGCAGGCCGGGCACAGGCCGCGATAGGTGATCTCGACCTCGGACACGGCGAAACCGAAGCGCTGCGCCGCGGGCAGCACCGCCAGCGGGTCGCCGTCCGGGTGGACGTCGCGGATGAGGCCGCATCCGGCGCAGACCAGGTGCTGGTGCGGGCGGTGCGCGTTGGGGTCGTAGCGCTTGGCGCGGCCGTCGGTGGTGACCTCGACGACCTCCCCGAGGGCCACCAGCTCGCCCAGGGCGTTGTAGACGGTGGCCCGGGAGATCTCCGGCAGCCGCAGCGTCGCGCGGGCGTGCACCTCGTCGGCCGTCAGGTGCACGTGCTCCCCGTCGAGGACCTCCGCGACGACCCGCCGCTGCGACGTCAGCCGCCAGCCGCGCCCCCGCAGCCGCTCCAGCAGGTCACTCATCTCGGCTCCCCCCATCGGGTGCGTCGGGTGCCCGCGGGCGCCCGGTCGGCTTCCGGAATCCGATCGGATATGGGCTTGGTACTCATCTTGACTTGGATTGCGTCCATCGTAGGATCGGATCCGTTGATAACCAAGAGGCAGGAAGACTCCCGAGCGGCGGGAGTACGGGACGGACGGTGACCGCTCGGCGTCGGGTCGACCGCCGAGGCCGGACCCCGTGCGCGGGGACCCCGTGTCCCGCCTGTTCGACCGCGTTCGGTCCTGAGCACCGCGATCCCCCTGGTACGGAAGGATTCCCATGTCCGAGAACCACGATGCAATCGTCACGGACGACAAGGCGCAGGGCGGGGGCGGCTGTCCCGTCGCGCACGAGCGCGCCGCGCACCCCACGCAGGGCGGCGGAAACCGCCAGTGGTGGCCCGAACGGCTGAACCTGAAGATCCTCGCGAAGAACCCCGCGGTGGCGAACCCGCTGGGCGAGGAGTTCGACTACGCCGCGGCGTTCCGGACCCTCGACCTGCCCGCGGTCAAGCGGGACATCGCCGAGGTCCTGACGACCTCGCAGGACTGGTGGCCCGCCGACTTCGGCCACTACGGCCCCTTCATGGTCCGCATGGCCTGGCACAGCGCCGGCACCTACCGGATCAGCGACGGACGCGGTGGCGCGGGCGCCGGCCAGCAGCGTTTCGCCCCCCTCAACAGCTGGCCGGACAACGGCAACCTCGACAAGGCCCGCCGTCTGCTGTGGCCGGTCAAGAAGAAGTACGGGCAGAGCCTGTCGTGGGCCGACCTCATGATCCTCACCGGCAACGTCGCGCTGGAGCAGATGGGCTTCGAGACCTTCGGCTTCGGCGGCGGCCGTGCCGACGTCTGGGAGCCGGACGAGGACGTGTACTGGGGCCCCGAGACCACCTGGCTCGACGACCGGCGCTACACCGGTGACCGCGAGCTGGAGAGCCCGCTCGGTGCCGTCCAGATGGGTCTGATCTACGTCAACCCCGAGGGCCCGAACGGCAACCCGGACCCGGTCGCGGCGGCCCGTGACATCCGTGAGACGTTCCGCCGGATGGCCATGAACGACGAGGAGACGGTGGCCCTGATCGCGGGCGGCCACACCTTCGGCAAGACCCACGGCGCCGGCCCGGCCGAGAGCGTCGGCGCCGACCCCGAGGCCGCCCCGATCGAGGCGCAGGGCCTGGGCTGGGCCAGCTCGTACGGCACCGGCAAGGGCGGGGACGCTATCACCAGCGGTCTGGAGGGCATCTGGACCAACACCCCGATCACGTGGGACAACAGCTTCTTCGAGATCCTCTTCGGCTACGAGTGGGAGCAGTTCAAGAGCCCGGCCGGCGCCCACCAGTGGCGGCCCAAGGACGGGGGCGGCGCGGGCACCGTGCCCGACGCCCACGACCCGTCGAAGACGCACGCCCCGACCATGCTGACGACCGACCTGTCGCTGCGCTTCGACCCGGCCTACGAGCAGATCTCGCGCCGCTTCCTTCAGGACCCGGCCGCGTTCGCGGACGCCTTCGCCCGCGCGTGGTTCAAGCTGACCCACCGCGACATGGGCCCCGTCGTGCGCTACCTCGGTCCCGAGGTGCCGTCCGAGGAGCTGCTGTGGCAGGACCCGCTGCCCGCGGTGGACCACGAGCTGGTCGACGCCGCGGACGTCGCCTCTCTCAAGGCGCAGGTCCTCGCGTCGGAACTGACGGTGTCGCAGCTGGTGTCCACCGCGTGGGCCTCGGCGTCGTCCTTCCGCGGCAGCGACAAGCGCGGCGGTGCCAACGGTGCCCGCATCCGGCTGCAGCCGCAGGCCGGCTGGGAGGTCAACGAGCCCGACCGGCTCGCCGGGGTGCTGCGCGTCCTGACCGGCATCCAGGAGTCGTTCAACGCCGTCCAGGACGGCGGCAAGCGGATCTCGATCGCCGACCTGATCGTGCTGGCGGGCGCCGCCGCGGTGGAACAGGCCGCCAGGGACGCCGGGTTCGACCTGCAGGTGCCCTTCACACCGGGCCGGGTGGACGCCACGCAGGAGCAGACGGACGTGGAGTCCTTCGCCGCGCTGGAGCCGGCCGCGGACGGCTTCCGCAACCACCTCGGCAAGGGCAACCGGCTCCCGGCCGAGTACCTGCTGCTGGACCGGGCCAACCTGCTGAACCTGAGCGCTCCCGAGCTGACCGTCCTCGTCGGCGGTCTTCGGGTGCTGGGTGCCAACCACCAGCAGTCGCGGCACGGCGTGTTCACCACGACCCCCGGTGCGCTGACGAACGACTTCTTCGTCAACCTCCTGGACCTGGGAACGGAGTGGAAGGCGACGGCGCAGGACGCCAACACCTTCGAGGGCCGTGACACCGCCACCGGCGAGGTCAGGTGGACCGGTACCCGTGCCGACCTGGTCTTCGGCTCCAACTCGGAGCTGCGGGCGCTCGCGGAGGTCTACGCGAGCGACGACGCGAAGGAGAAGTTCGCCCAGGACTTCGTCGCGGCGTGGGACAAGGTGATGAACCTGGACCGGTTCGACCTCGTCTGATCCGGGGGTCCTGACTCCGGGCGTCCGGGCTCCGGGCCGGCCGGCGCCGCACGGTGCCGGCCGGCCCGGACCCGCCGGTGTCAGGACCGCGCCGTCGTCTCCTCCAGGCCGGTGACCTGCTGTACGTGCCGCAGGGCGGGAGCGGCGAGCACGCCGTTCAGCTGCTGGAAGGTCCGGCGGGCGGCCACCGCGTTCCAGTCGGCCGGGAGCAGTTCGGCGGGCAGGCCGGGGTCGAGGTAGGGCAGGCGGCGCCACTGCGTGAGCATCGGGACGTAGTGGCGGAACGCCTCGCCGCCCCCGATGTCCCGTCCCGGTGCGAGGGCGGCCGCGACGGGCCCGTACGCGTCGGTGAAGCCGGCGTACTGCTCCTCGATGGCGGGGAAGTCCCACCACGAGCCGACCGTCCCGGGCAGGTCGCTGAAGGCGGCGTAGTCGGCGGCGAACAGGTGCACGTACTCGCTGAGTCCGCGCCGTACGAGCATGTCGCGGGCGTCGCCGAGGAGTCGGGCCGGCGCCAGCCACACGCCGGGGGCGATGTTGCCGAATCCCAGCCAGGTCAGGCGGGTGCGCAGCTGGTAGCGGTACGACCGCTCCGACTCGGGGACCGAGAAGACGGCCATCGCCCAGCCGTCGCTGAGCTTCGCCGGTTCCAGGCTGCCGAAGATGCGGCGGTCGCCCTCGTCGAAGACGGGGTGCGCGGCGGGGCTGAGCCGGTAACCGGTGGCGCCGCGGCGTTCCGGTTCGAGGACGCCCTTCTTCTTCAGCCGGGAGATCGCCGAGCGGGCGGCCGGGCCGTCGACGTCCAGTTCCGCCATCAGGGTCAGCAGGTCGGCGACGGAGATCCAGCCGCCGAGGCGTCGCAGGAACGCCCCGTAGACCGTGTTGATCAACGAGCTGGGCCTGAGGGGACTGTCCGCCATGATCGCCTTCCGTCGTGTGCGGTGGCGATCCTACCGAGGCGGGGGGGGGGGGGGGGCCCCGGGCCCCCCCCCCCCGGGGGGGGGGGGCGGCGGGGGGGGGGGGGCCCCCCGCGGGGGGGCCCCCGGGGGGGGGGGCCCCCGCCGCCCC
>NZ_JBIVFO010000024.1:0-124731 GCF_044748225.1 Streptomyces sp. NPDC090021
GGACCCGAGAACCACTACAAGGGCTGCACCCGTATCACCAGCCGAAACGCCGAGCGTTGCGCCGCCAACCGAACCCCTAACCGAACGGCATTGGCACTAGCCGAGGTCGAGCGTCGCCCGGTGGATGCGCCAGCGGTCCATCAGCCCCAGCATCTCGCCCTGCATGAACTCGAAGAACGCGGCCGTCTCCGCGACCCTCGCCCCGGCCCGTGAATGGGCGCCGAGGCTGGCCGCGCCCTCGCGCAGGGTCTTCCCCCACTGGGTCAGGACCTGGTCGCGCCGGGTGAAGGTCTCGTACCAGAGCTCGTTGTGCAGGACGTAAAGGTCCCGCCGCGAGCCCGGTTCGCGTTCGCGGCTGACCATGCTGACCTGCGTCAGGTAGGACACCGCCCCCGAGACCGCCGCCGGGCTGATCCGGAGGGCCTCGCCCAGCTCCGCCGAGGTCATCGAGCCCCCGTCGCTGGCCAGCAGCTGCGCGAAGACGCGTGCGGCCATCCGCTGCATGCCTGCCTCGGTCAGCTGCGCGGCGAACCGTTCCACGAACCGGGAGACCGCTCCCTCGTCGCGTCCGGGGGCCGCGTCCGCGGGCCCGTCCCCATCCGTCTTCATCATGTCGTCCGCCACTCTCCCAACTTTACGCGATTCTTGAGATTCCCAAGCTTCACAAATTTGTGAAATTGTCGTACGTTCGGAGGTATGACGAAGGCAATCAGCGTTGTCGGCCTCCACAAGGCCTTCGGCCGCACCCGTGCGCTGGACGGACTCGACCTGTCGGTCGCCGCGGGCGAGGTCCATGGCTTCCTCGGCCCCAACGGCGCCGGCAAGTCCACGGCCATCCGGATCCTGCTCGGCCTGCTGCGCGCCGACTCCGGCACCGCCGAACTCCTCGGCGGCGACCCGTGGGCCGATGCCGTCCCCCTCCACCGCCGCGTCGCGTACGTCCCCGGAGACGTCACCCTGTGGCGCAACCTCTCCGGCGGCGAGGTCATCGACCTGTACGGACGGCTGCGAGGCGGCCTCGACCGGGCGCGGCGCGCCGAGCTCGTCGAGCGGTTCGAGCTGGACCCCGCCAAGAAGGGGCGTACGTACTCCAAGGGCAACCGGCAGAAGGTCGCCCTCGTCGCCGCCTTCGCCTCCGACGCCGAACTGCTCATCCTCGACGAACCCACGTCCGGCCTCGACCCGCTGATGGAGGGCGTCTTCCAGAGCTGCGTCGCCGAGGCCCGCGCCGCCGGGCGCACCGTCCTGCTCAGCTCGCACATCCTCAGCGAGGTCGAGTCGCTCTGCGACCGCGTCAGCATCATCCGCCGGGGCCGCACCGTGGAGACCGGCACCCTCGCCGAACTCCGCCACCTCACCCGTACGTCGATCAGCGCCGAGCTCGCCGGTCCGCCGAACGGCATGGCCCGCCTGCCGGGCGTGCACGACATGGAGGTGCGGGGGCTGAAGGTCCGCCTGCAGGCCGACACCGACAAGCTGGACGCCGTACTGCGGTCCCTCGCCGCGTCGGGCGTGCGCTCCCTGACCGCGACCCCGCCCACCCTCGAAGAGCTCTTCCTGCGCCACTACACCGACGGCAACGGCAACGGCAACGGCAACGGCAACGACAGCGGCAACAGCGACAGCGACAGCGGGGCGAGCGTGCGATGAAGCGACGACCGACCGGCCTCGCGGGCACCGGTGCGCTGCTCCGGCTGGCCCTGCGCCGCGACCGGGTGATGATGCCGGTCTGGATCCTGCTCACGACGCTCCTGGTGGTGAGCATGCCCGGGGCCCTCGGCAGCGTGTACGCCACCGCCGCGGAACGCGCCTCGGCCGCCGCCTCGATGAACGCCAACAGCTCCGTGCGCGCACTGTACGGACCGGTCTTCAGCGACTCCCTCGGCGGCCTGACCGCCTGGCGCGCCGGGGTGTTCGGCGCGGTCCTCGCGGCCGTCATGAGCCTGATCATCGTGGTCCGGCACACCCGCGAGGAGGAGGAGACGGGCCGTCAGGAACTGCTCTCCGCAGCGATGGTGGGACGCCGTGCCCCGCTGACCGCGGCCCTGCTCGCCGCCCTCGTGGCCAACCTGTGCCTCGGCCTGCTGGTCGCCGGCGGTCTCGCCGGGCAGGGGGCACCGGGCGCCGCCGCGCTCGCGCTGGCCCTCGCCGGCACCGGCATGCTCTTCGCCGGCGCGGCCGCCGTCGCCGCCCAGCTGACCGAGAGCGCCCGGACCGCCAAGGGGCTCACGGCCGCGCTGCTCGGCGCGGCCTTCGTCCTGAAAGCCGCCGGCGACGCCGGTACGGCCGGCGGCCGGTCCGCCCTGACATGGGTCTCCCCGCTCGGCTGGGTGGAGAACGTACGGGCCTTCGCCGACGAGCGCTGGTGGGTGCTCCTGCTGCTCGCCGCCGCCGTCGCCGCGCAGGTGGGCGCCGGGTACCTGCTGGCCGGGCGCCGTGACCTGGGGATGAGCTTCCTTCCGTCCCGTCCGGGGCCGGCCGAGGGACGGCTGGGTACGGCGGGCGCGCTGGCCTGGCGGCTGCAGCGCGGCACCCTGGCGGGCTGGAGCGCCGGCTTCCTGACGGCCGGTGCGGTCTTCGGCGGGATGGCGGACGGTGCCGCCGACCTGGTCGGCGGCAACGACAGGACGCGCGAGATCATGGAGCGGATGGGCGGGCAGGGCGGGCTCACCGACGCCTTCCTCGCCACGATGGCCGGCATGTTCGGCATGGTCGCCGCCCTGTACGCCGTATCGGCGGTCCTGCGCCTGAGCGGTGAGGAGTCGGGACAGCGGGCCGAACCGCTGCTCGCGAACGCGGTCGGCCGGCTCCGGTGGGCCGGCGGCCACCTGGCGGTGGCCTACGGCGGGTCGGCGCTGATGCTCCTGCTGGCGGGGCTCGGCCTGGGCATCGGGCACGGCGGCGAGGTGGGGACGACGGTCGCGGCGACCCTCGCCCAGCTCCCCGCGGTGTGGGTGATCGGGGCCCTGGCGGCGCTGCTCCACGGCGCGGTCCCCGCGTACGCGGCGGCCGCCTGGGCGGTGGCCGGGAGCGCCCTGGTCCTGGGCTGGCTCGGCCCGGCACTGAACCTCCCACAGGTCGCCCTGGACCTCTCACCCTTCGCCCATCTGCCCAGGCTCCCGGGGACGGAGTCCGTGTCGTGGGTCCCGCTCCTGGCCCTGACCGTCCTGGCGGCCGCGCTGACGGCGGCCGGCCTCGCCGCCCTGCGCCGCCGCGACATCACCGCCTGAGTCCCGAACGCTCAGAACTCCACGAGCAGGCGCTCCAGCCCGCGGATGACGTACCCGTCCCGCCACCGCGGCTCCTCGACGAGCCGCATCGGCGGGACGCCGTCCGCCAGCAGCGCCCCGAACGACGCCTCCAGTTCCCGCCGCGCCAGCGGTGCCCCCAGGCAGTAGTGGATCCCGGCGCCGAAGGTCAGGTGGGGATTGTCGGCCCGCTCCAGGTCCAGGCTGTCGGGGTCCTCGAAGCGCGCGGGATCCCGGTTGGCGGATCCGAAGAGCAGCGCGACCTCGGCCCCGCGGGGGATGTCGGTGTCGCCGACCCGGATGTCGTCGAGCACCCAGCGTTCGAACATCTGGAGCGGAGTGTCGTACCGCATGAGTTCATCCACAGCTGTGGACAACTTTTCGGGATCGTGGCCGGCGCGGAGTGCGGCGAGCCGGTCGGGGTTGCGGAACAGCGCCCACCACCCGTTGACGGTGGTGTTGACGGTGGCCTCGTGCCCGGCGTTCAGCAGCAGGACACAGGTGGAGATCATCTCCTGCTCGCTGAGCCGCCCCTCGGCGTCATGGGCGGCGATCAGTCCGGAGATCAGATCCTCGCCGGGGCGCGCCCGCCGCTCCACGATCAGCTCCCGCACGTACGCGCTGAACTCGACGCTCGCCCGCACGGCGCGCCGCGCCGTCTCCTCGTCCGGCCGCAGCTCGAACATCCCGCAGATGTCCGCCGACCAGGGCCGCAGCAGCCCCCGGTCCGACTCCGGCACCCCCAGCAGCTCCGCGATCACCGCCACCGGCAGCGGCTCGGCGACGGTCGTGAGCAGGTCCCCGCCGCCGTCCGCGAGCAGCCGGCCGACCAGTTCCCCGGCCATCCGCTGCACGGCCGGCACCAGCCGCTCCACCGTCCGCGGGGTGAAGGCCTTCGCCACCAGCCTGCGCACCCGCGCGTGCGCGGGATCCTCCAGGTCCAGCAGGCCGTTGCCGTTGAGCACGTGGAAGGGCTCGTGCTCCGGCGGCGGTGCCTGCCGCCCGAACTCCTCGTGCGTGAACCGGTGGAGGTAGGTCCGCCCCAGCCGCCGGTCCCGCAGCAGCGCGCTCACATCGGCGTAGTGCGGCACGAGCCACTGCCCGGTGGCATCCCACCAGACGGCCCGCCCCCGCTCCCTCAACTCCCGGTAGGCCGGGTACGGATCGGCGACGAACGCGGCATCCCACGGATCAAAGCCCATCCCCGCAGACTAAGGGCTCGACCCGCGGATCAGGCCGGTGTCACCAGGCGGGTCTCATAGGCGAACACCGCCGCCTGCGTCCGGTCGCGCAGGCCCAGCTTCACCAGGATCCGGCTCACATGGGTCTTGATCGTGGACTCCGCGACGATCAGCCGGTCGGCTATCTCCGCGTTGGACAGCCCCTGCGCGATCAGGATCAGCACCTCCGTCTCCCGCTCCGTCAACTCGCCCACCCCCGCCGGATCCGCGAGCTTGCGCGCCTCGGAGATCTTCGAGAACTCCGCGATCAGCCGCTTGGTCACCGAGGGTGCCAGCAGTGCCTCGCCGGCCGCCACCACCCGTACCCCGTCCGCCAGCTGACGGGCCGACGCGTCCTTCAGCAGGAACCCGGACGCGCCCGCCCGCAGCGCCTGGTACACGTACTCGTCGAGGTCGAAGGTCGTCAGGACCAGCACCTTCGCGTCCGTGTCGGCGGCCACGATCTCCCGTGTCGCCTCCAGGCCGTTCATCTGCGGCATCCGGATGTCCATCAGCACCACGTCCGGCTGCAGCGAGGCCACCTGCGCGAGGGCCTCCCGGCCGTCGACCGCCTCGCCCACCACCTCGATGCCGTCCATGGCGTTCAGCAGAACGGAGAACCCCTCACGGACCATCATCTGGTCGTCGACGATCAGCACCCTGATCGTCATACCGTCTCCTCCCGCGGCTCGGGCACCGGCTCGGGACGGTTGCGGACCGGAATGAACACCGCGACCTCGTACCCGCCCGATTCCGTCCGCGCGGCAGTCATCTCCCCCTCCAGCATGGCCACCCGCTCCCGCATTCCGGTGATCCCGTGGCCGGCCCCCGCGGAGGGCGGCACGTCCCCGGTCGGCGCCTCGTTGACGACGCGTATCCCCAGGCCGCCCAGCACATACGACACCTCCACCCCGGCCGCCGCGCCCGGCGCGTGCCGCAGGGCGTTGCTCAGGGCCTCCTGGATGATCCGGTACGCCGACAGCTCCACGCCCTGCGGCAGCTCCCGCACCGCACCCGTGACCGTCTTCTCCACGCTCAGCCCGGCCTCGCGCACATTGGCCAGCAGTCCGTCCAGCGAGGCCAGCGTCGGCTGCGGGGCCTCCGGCGCCTCGTAGTCCGCGGACCGCACCACACCCAGCACCCGCCGCAGCTCCGTCAGGGCCGCCACCGCGTTCTCCCGGATGGTGGCGAACGCCGCCTCCAGCTCCGGCGGCGGGTTCTTCACCCGGTACGGGGCGGCCTCCGCCTGGATCGCCACCACCGACATGTGGTGCGCCACCACGTCGTGCAGCTCCCGCGCGATCGTGGTCCGCTCCTCCAGCAGCGTCCGCTTGTCCCGCTCGACGGCCGTGACCTCCTGCTGCGCGCTCACCTCCGCCTTCGCGTGCCGGCGTATCTGGATACTGCCGGCGACCACCAGGGCGAAGGCCGAGGTCACCGCCATTCCCGGCACGTTCGACCCCCACTCGCCGCTGAAGACCACGGAGAGCGCGGTGCCCAGCGCGAGGGTCAGCGCCCACATCCAGGCCGCCACCCGGGGGCCGGTCCGCAGCGTGACGAGGACCATGACCACGATGTAGGAGAAGAAGGCGCCCGGGGTCCAGGGCCAGCTCCCGCTGCCGCCGAGGGCGGCCAGGACCACCGTCATCGCGACGGCCGCCCACCACGCCCCGATCGGCCGCACCAGCGTCATCACGACGGGAACCGCGGCTGTCAGCCCCATGACGAGCTGCCCCAGATCACCGAGATAGCTCGACTGCCCTTCCATCGTGAAGAGCACGGCCACGAAGGCCAGCAGTCCCACCGCCACGTGCCGCCGCCACGGCGCGTAATGGCGTATCGCCCGGGGAAGCAGTCGGGAGAAACGCCCCAGGGGCCCCGCCAGGGGCAGCGGCCGGTAGGCGAAGGCATCGGTGAGGAGGTCCTGGCGCAGGGTATCGATCACCTCCGATGCCAGTCGGAATTCAGGCGTCCGGGCTGTCCCCCCGGTGGTCGTCTCGGTCATACGCACAACCGTAGGTCGGTACCGCCTTCGTCCGCGTCGCCGCTGATGGGGATTTCCCCGGGTCCCTCTCAAGTACTACACCGGTCCGTCAGTAGCCCGTCGGACGGATCAGACCGGTCTCGTACGCGAACACCGCCGCCTGCGTCCGGTCCCGCAGACCGAGCTTCACCAGGATCCGGCTCACATGCGTCTTCACCGTCTGCTCGGCCAGGACCAGGTGCTCGGAGATCTCCGCGTTCGACAGGCCCTGCGCGATCAGCGACAGCACCTCGGTCTCCCGCTCGGTCAGCGCGTCGATCCGGGCCCTCGACGGCGCGCGCGGCGCGCCCAGCCGTGAGAACTCCGTGATCAGCCGCTTGGTGATGTTCGGCGAGAGCAGCGCCTCACCCGCGGCCACCACCCGCACCGCCTCGGCGAGCTGATCGGCGGAGGCGTCCTTCAGCAGGAACCCGGAAGCCCCGGCCCGCAGCGCCTCGTACACGTACTCGTCGAGGTCGAAGGTGGTCAGCACCAGTACCTTCACCGCGGCGCCGGGGACGCGGGTGATCACCGACGTGGCCTCGATGCCGCCCATGCCCGGCATGCGGATGTCCATCAGCACCACGTCCGGGGTCAGCTCGGCGACCTTCGCGACGGCGTCCGCCCCGTCCACCGCCTGCCCGACGACCTCCATGTCGGGCTGGGCGTCGAGAAGCACGGTGAAGCCCTGCCGCACCATCATCTGGTCGTCGGCGATCATCACCTTGATCGGGGTGCTCATGGGGCCTTCTTCGTCTCGGGGCCGGTACCGGCGGCCGGGTTCTGCGGATCCATCGGAAGCACGGCGCTGACCTCGTACCCTCCGTCGGGACGTGGGCCCGCGGCCAGTTCGCCACCCAGCATGCCCGCCCGCTCCCGCATCCCCAGCAGCCCGTGCCCCGCTCCCTGCGAGGGCGGGGCCGGCCGGGTCGGCGCGCTGTTGGCGATGCACAGGTGCAGCTCGCGCGGCCCGTAGGCGACGCCCACCTCCACCCGCGAACCGGGCGCATGACGAAGGCAGTTGCTCAGTGCCTCCTGCACGATCCGGTAGGCGGTGAGCTCCACCCCGGGGGCCAGCGACCGGCGGATGCCCGCGACCTCGGTGGTGACGTCCAGCCCCGCCCCCCGCACGTTGTCCACGAGGCCGTCCAGCTCGGCGAGGGTAGGCTGAGGATGCTGCGGGTCCGCGGGATCACCGGGCTGCTCCGAGCGCAGCACCCCCAGCACCCGGCGCAGCTCCGTGAGGGCCTCCAGCGCGTTCTCCCGGATGCCCGCCAGGTTCTCCCTGAGCTCCTCCGACGGGTTCTCCACGAGGTGCGGGGCGACCTGCGCCTGGATGGAGATCACCGACATGTGGTGTGCGACGACGTCGTGCAGCTCGCGGGCGATGCGGCTGCGCTCCTCCAACAGGGTGCGCCGGGCCCGCTCCTCCGCGGTGAGGGTCTCCTGCTCGACCAGTTCGCCACGGGCCAGCCGCAGGGCGCGCAGCGCGTACCCGAGGAGCCCGACGAAGCCGAACAGGACGGTGGCCGCCATGGAGGAGATCTGGCTTCCGTCCGGACGGAAGGTCAGCTCGGCCGCGCCGGTGAGGGCGACGGAGACGCCGACGACCCATATGGTCACCCGCGGCGGCACCCGGAGGGCGACCAGCAGCAGCACGGGGGCGAGCGCGAACATCCCGCCCGGCATCCAGGGCCAGGTCTGGCCCTGCCCGACGGTGTCTCGGACCATCCAGGCGATCCAGCTCGCGGCCAGCAGCCCCAGCCACCAGGCCGCGATCGGGCGGAACATCGCGAGCCAGATGGACAGAGCCGTCAGGAGCGCGACGGCCAGCGGCGGCCCGCCCTTGACGTGGTAGTGGTCCATGAGCTGCTCGGTGGTGAGGAATCCGAAGAACACCGCCGCATACGCGACGAACACGTGCGGCAGCCGGGCCAGCCACTTCGGTCGTCCCATCGCGGGAAGGGGATCGCGCCGCAGTGTGAACAGCTCCAGGGCCAACGCCATGCGCGGTCCCACGCCTTGGGCGGGCACGGCGGGCACGTCGGGCACGTCGGGCACGGCGGGCTTCGGCTCGGCCGTGGGCAGGCGCTGCTCGTTCACGTCGGTCAGCCTAGGCATGGGTGATCTCCTCGGCGGAAGGGCACGGGACACGGCGGGCGGCGGTGACCGCGGCCGACCGTGAACGCCGGTCCTGTTCATGGATGCGGAACGCCGCCCAGCAGAGCCCCAGCGCGGCCGCGAACACCGGCAGCCACAGCACCCGGGCCGCTATCCAGCCCACCGAGTCGGGCACGGTGTGCAGCCCGGGCAGGCGGCCCGGGAGCAGCAGTGCGACGGCGGTGACGGCCATCATGGCGGTCTGGTGCCACAGGAAGACCGTCATGGCGGAGAGGTTCACCAACGCCACGCTCGCCCAGGCAGCGGGCCGACGCATGAGCCGGGCCAGTCGGTCGCGGGCCAGCAGGGCCAGCCCGCCCTGGGCCACTCCGAACGCGACCGCGGCGAGCGTCGGCGGGTTCAGGTTCGAGACGGCCGCCCCCGGCACGCCCACCATCGACGCCGGATACCCGCCCCACAGCACCAGCGCGCCCGTCGCCGCCCCGGCCGCTGCCACGAGGAGCAGGAGCCGGCCGCGCCGGGCGAAGGCCCCGCGCGCGCACGCGGCGCCCAGCGTGAACGGGACGAGCCAGCCCGCGGCCACGTTGACCCAGCCGATCCACGCGGGCCCGCCCGGCCCGAAGCGCCACAGGTCGACACCCGCCACCACGGCCGCCGGCCACAGCGGGTGGAGCTGGGCCACGAGCGGAGTCGCGGCGGTGAGCGCGGCGAAGACGACCAGGAACCACAGTGGCGACAGGACCAGCCTGACCAGCGTCGTCACGGTGTACAGCTCCGCCCCGCCGAGGAGCATCCCGCCCGCCACGACGGTCCAGAGGACGAGCACCGCCGTGACCGGCCGGAACAGCCGGCCCAACCGCTGCCCGACCCAGGCCCCGTACGAGACGCCCCGCTCGCGCGCCGAGGCGTACCCGCGGGCGGCGACATGGCCGCCGACCAGGAAGAAGACCGCCAGCGTCTGGAACACCCAGGACACCGGGGCCAGCCAGGGCATGTGCAGCAGCGGGCTGGTGCCGCGCAGACCGCCGTCTTCGGCGGTCAGGGAGGTGACCAGCCAGTGGCCGAGGACGACGCCGAGGATCGCCAGGGCCCGGAGCGCGTCCACAGCCCGGTCCCGGTCGGCCGGCGTGGCCGCCTCGATGCCCGCCGCCAGGGCGGACCAGCGTGCGCGGAGCTCACGCATGGCCGGCCTCCTCGACGGGAGCGGTGCCGAGGACGATCGCTGCCAGGGCGTCGAGGGACCGGGTGCCCGGCTTGAGGTAGTCGCTGTGCCCGCCGGCCCCGGCGGCGAACGCCCGCGCCCCGAAGGCGGGATCGACCGGGTCGGCGGCGAAGCCCAGCCCGCCGAGCCGGACGTGCGGCACGTCGGCTATCCAGTCGGCATCGCCGCGGCCGGCCCAGACCCGGGCCGCGGTCGGCAGCTCGCGGACGGATCCGGCCCCGGTGCCGGGGCTGCCGAACAGGACCACGTCGCCGACGGCCGGGCCCGTCGCGGTCCGCGCGCAGACGACGGAGCCGTAGGAGTGGCAGAGCAGAGAGAGCCGGGCGCCGGGCGCCGCCATGCTCGCCAACCGGTCCAGGAACGGCTCAAGTTCGGCTGCGGCGTCGTCCGCCCGGCCGACGGTCAGCACGGTCGTGCTGACCGTGCGCGGAGTGTCGTACCCGAGCCAGGCGACCACGGCGGCGCGGAGATGTCCCGCCTGGAGACGCTGCTGGAGGGCGACCGCCCCGGACCGGAACCTCTCGTACGTGTCGAGGGTGGTGTCGGAGCTGGGCACCAGGACGGCGATCCGCTCGGCGCTCTCCAGGTCACCGAACACCTCCACGGCCCGGCCCCTGCCGCGGCCGTCGAAGGTGAGGAACTGCGCCGTGCCGGCCGCCGCCATGGTCCGCAGCCGGTCGGCCCGTCCGGCGCGGTCGGTGTGCTCCGCCATACGGACCGCCTCGGCGAGGTTGTCCCGATTGGCGGCATACCGGCTCTGGGGCGGTGCGCCCTCGGCGAATGCGACGGCCGCCGGGGCCGGTGTGTGCGCGGAGGAGGCCGCGGACACGGGGACGACCACGGCGGCCGCGACCAGCGAGGCCAGCACCGTACGACGCAGCCGCCCCCCGAGCGCCCCCGCCCACCGGAAGCCGAACGCGGCTGCGCCCGCGCCGACTTCCGCCGCCGTCGCTGTTGCCGCCGTCGTTGTCGTCCGTGTCGTGCTCGCGGCCCCAGCGGTGCCCGCCGTCCGTGCCGCCGTCCCCGTCGCCATGGTGTGTTCCCTCGGTATCCCGGAAGGACCGTCAGTGCCCTTCTCCACCACCGAAGTTAGAAATCCACGCCCCTCGTCGGCGTCCCGCCACGGAGCCGTGTCCCTACGTCGCTCTTAGGTATGACGGCAGATACTCCAGAGCCACGACGCCTCCCCCGGCGCGCTTCGACGAACCCCCGGCATCCGGCAGCACAAGACCACTTGGAGTAGGGCAATGGCCGAGGAAGACTGGCATCACGATCGCATCGGCAGCGCGCACCGCGGTGCGAACCCGACCGTCCTGCGCCGCCTCGACGCCGGCTTCGCGGTCATCGGGGACCGGCAGTTCCTCCCCGGCTATTCGGTCCTGCTGACCGACGACCCGGCCACGACCCGGCTCTCGGACCTGCCCCGGCCCCGCAGGGCCGCGTACCTCTCGGACACGGAGCGTCTGGCAGAGGCCGTCGAGCGGGCCTGTGCGCGGCTCGATCCGGCCTTCCGCCGGGTGAACATCGAGATCCTCGGCAACACCGACCCGTACCTCCACGCCCATGTCTGGCCCCGCTACGACTGGGAGCCGGCCGACCGCGTCCGGCTGCCCGTGTGGCTGTACGACGAGGAGGAGTGCTGGCGCGGCGAGCGGTACGCGCTGGCTCCGCGCCATGACGTCCTGCGGGTGGCGATCGGCGAGGAACTGGACCGGCTCGCGGCATCCGGTCGATGACGGCGGTCTCGGCGACGAGCCCGGCCATGCCGTCCCAGCCACCTGCCGCGGTCCGCTCCCACAGCCGTGCCACCACCCTCAACGGCTCCGTGCTCCGCAGTGTCCGGCAGCGACTCTTCGTGCGCAACGGGCTCTGCCTGCAGGCTCGTTGACCTCGACGCGAACGGTCCGGGTCACTGCCTGCGGTAGTCGAGCGGGGGGCTGTCACTGCCTACGAGTTCTCTGCGCAGGGCGCCGTCGGGCAGCAGCAGGAGCCGACTCCGGCCGCCCGCCGTGCACGTCGGCGGGGCGCCGGAGGTGACGGTGGAGGCGTCCAGCTCCACGGGGTCGTGGGTGCTGCGCAGAGGCGCGGTCCAGGCGCAGGCGAAGCCGGGGTCCTGGACGGACAGCGTCATCACCGGCTCGCCGACCCGGCCGTGCGTGAGGGTGAGCCGCCAGGTCCGGCTGCCGCGTACGGCTTGCCAGGTGCCGATGTAGGCCTCGGGCAGGCTGCCGGACACCGGGGCCGGCGCGGAACCCAGGGCCGAAGCGGAAGCCGAAGCGGAAGCGGAAGCGGAAGCAGAACCCGAACCCGAACCCGACGTGGAGCCCGCCCCGGACCCCGGCGCCGACCCCGCGCCCGCGATCGGGCCCGTGCCGGTCGTCGTCGGCTTACGGGGGCCCGTGACGGGCGGTCGCGGATCCTCGGCCCCGCTCACCACCGCGTACACGGTGCCGGCCGAGAGGCCCGCGACGACCGCGGCCACCACGAGGAGTGCGGCGGTGGACGCCGTCCAGGGCCTGGGCGGAGGTTCCGGTTCCAGCGGTGGGTACGCGGAGTAGGAGGGCGGCGGCGGAGGCGGCGTCGACACTGCGCGGTCCGGCCCGGCGTCCTCGCGGTCCAGCAGCTGTACGGCGTGCCTCCCGAGCCGGGCCACCAGCGGGGCCGGCAGCCAGGGCTCCAGGGCCCTTCCGTCGGCCACGGTGTCGTCGGCGCCGGCCCGGGCCAGTACCTCCGCGGGTCCGGGCCGCGCGCCGGGATCCGGGTGCAGGCAGTCCCGTACGAGGTCCCGCAGCTCGGCGGGTACGCCGGCCAGGTCGGGTTCCGCCCCGGTGCTGCGCAGCAGGAGCGCCGCCATGCCGCCGGGCTGCTCCGCGTCACCGAAGGGCAGGCGCCCGGTGGCCGCGTACGCCAGGACCGCGCCGAGGCAGAAGACGTCGCACGCGGCGGTCACCGGCTCGCCGCGGATCTGCTCCGGGGCCATGAGGCCGGGGGAGCCGATGACCTCGACGACCCGGGTCGGGCCCTCGCCGTGGCCGGTGGGTGCGCGGGCGATGCCGAAGTCGATGACGCGTGGGCCGTCGAGGGTGATCAGGACGTTCGAGGGCTTCAGATCGCGGTGGACGATGCCGGCGTCGTGGATGTCCCGCAGGGCGTGCGCGAGGCCCGCGGCCAGGATCCGGAACGAACGGGCCGGCAGCGGGCCGGTGTCGTGGGCGACGACGCGGCGCAGGCTCGGTCCGGCGACGTAGCCGGTGGCGAACCAAGGGGTCGCGGCCTCGGTGTCGGCTTCGAGGACCGGGGCGGTCCATTCGCCACCGACCCGACGGGCCGCCGCGACCTCCTGGCGGAAGCGGATGCGGAACTCCTCGTGGGCGGCGAGCCCGGGGTGGACCAGCTTGACCGCGACGGTGCGGCCGCGGTCGGAGCGGGCGAGGTAGACCTGCCCCATGCCGCCGGCGCCGAGCCGGGACAGCAGGCGGTAGGGGCCGATGCGGTGCGGGTCGTGCGGCTGCAGTCGTTCCATGGCCGGGCGGTCCTCCCCCTGCTGGCCGAACAGCTCCGCCGGGAAGGACGGCCGGGGGCGCCCGCCGGTTGCCTCCGGTCACCCTCACGGGGGACCGAACCCCTGAGCGGACCGGACCGGGGCGGACCGGACCGGGGCGGACCGGACAGGGGCGGACCGGACCGGGGCGGACCGGACCGAGGCGCGTGCCCGGCGGCCGCCTTACGCCGCCGCCGGACGCCCTCAGACCCCGGCCCGACGCCTCGGACCAGGGGCTTCGGCAGGATCGCCCGGACCGGCCTGCTCGCCCGAACCGGTGGGATCTGCCGGACCGGCCGCGGCGGCCGGATCGTGCGCCGCGGGCAGGGTGTCGAGCGCGGCGGCGAGGCGCTCCAGCACGCCCACCGTCTCCGCGAAGGCGGCGTCGCCCAGCTCCGCCGCGAGGCGGGCGGCCATGGCCGAGTGGCCCGGGCCGATCCGGTCCACCGCCGCGCGGCCCTCCTCCGTCGGTCGCAGCAGCTTCGCCCGCCGGTGGGCGGGATTCGGCGCGTACTCCGCGAGGCCCTTGGCGACGAGCAGGTCCGCTATGCGCTGGACGCTCTGCCGGGTGATCCCCATGCTCCGGGCGATCCCCGCGACGGGCAGGGGCTCCCGCAGCACCGCTCCCAGCACCTGCCACCACGCGGCGGTCAGTCCGGCCGGCCGTGCCAGTTCCTCGGAGAGGGAGAGGAACTGGCCGTTCAGCCGGAACACCCCGAGTGCGGTGCGGCTCAGCAGGTCCTGGCGGGTCCGGGCGGACCCGGCAGGCGACGGCTCGATCGACGGCTCAAGCGTCGGCGACGTCTCAGGCATCGCCCGCCTCCGACGCCGCCATCAGGACCGGGTAGGCGTTCTCGTCCGAGTGGTGGAAGAGCCCGAACCAGGCGTCCAGGACGTCAGGCTTGTAGACGTCCAGGCGGGCGAAGACCTCACGGGCGAAGGCGACCGGCTCCGTCGGACCCGCCGTGATCAGGTTCCCGTCGGTCACCGCGTCGACCTCGACGTAGTGCTCGGCGCCCCCGTAGCCGGGCTGTTCGGCCAGGTAGAGGGACATTGCGCTGGTGTGGGCGCGGTCGTCCAGCAGGCCTTCGCGGGCGAGGCCCGCGGTGGCCCCGCAGATCGCGGCGACCGGCACCCCGGCGGCCAGGAACTCCCGCGCCTTCGCCGCGAAGGGCGCCAGTTCGTCACCCGCGTCCCACAGGGCGGCCCCGGTGAGGATCAGCAGCGAGGAGTCCTCCGGTCGCAGGTCCGCCAGGGCCAGGTCGGGCTGGATGCGGACGCCGCCCATGGTGGTGACCGGCGCTTCGGGGGCGAAGCCGACCGTCCGCACGGCGTGGCCGCGTTGGGTGAGGTGCGCGGTGGTGTGGCCGGTCTCCCAGTCCGCGTAGGTGTCGTAGACCGCGAGGTGGACGGGCTTGTGTGCGGTCTCGCTCATGGTGGTTCGCCTCCAGCGTCGGGTGGTGCCAGGTGTGCCAGGTGCCTGCGGTGCTCGTGGCGCTCGTAGCCCTCGTGGTGCCTGCGGTGCTCGCGGTGGTCGTTATGCGTGTCGCGCGGGCCGTCCGTGCCGGCCTTCCACGAAAAGCGCCTATGACAAGAGGCTGTCATAACGACAGGATGCTGTCAATACTTCCTCGGGCGATCGGATGGCGCAGACAGACTGCCGAGACCCGCCCGCCACCCCCATACAGTCCGCCGATATCCCTCCCCACCTGCGCACTTCTAGCGTGACGCCATGACCCCTCATGCCACCCCGCACACCCTTGCCGCCGTGAAGGACGCAGATCGGAAGCACGTCTTCCATTCCTGGTCCGCCCAGGCCCTGATCGACCCGCTCGCCGTCGCGGGGGCCGAGGGCTCCTACTTCTGGGACTACGAGGGCAAGCGCTACCTCGACTTCTCCTCCCAGCTGGTCAACACCAACATCGGCCACCAGCACCCCAAGGTCGTCGCCGCGATCCAGGAGCAGGCCGCCCGGCTCTGCACCCTCGCGCCGGGCTTCGCCGTCGACGTACGCTCCGAGGCCGCACGCCTCATCGCCGAGCGGACCCCCGGCGACCTCGACAAGATCTTCTTCACCAACGGCGGCGCCGAGGCCGTCGAGAACGCCGTCCGTATGGCCCGACTGCACACGGGCCGCGCCAAGGTGCTCTCCACCTACCGCTCGTACCACGGGGCCACCGCCGCCGCGATCAACCTGACCGGCGACCCGCGCCGCTGGCCGTCCGACACGGCCGCCGCCGGTGTCGTGCACTTCTGGGGCCCGTACCTCTACCGTTCCGCCTTCCACGCGACCACCGAGGCCGAGGAGTGCGAGCGCGCCCTTGCCCACCTCGCCGACACCATCGCCTTCGAGGGCCCGCAGTCGATCGCGGCGGTCATCCTCGAGAGCGTGCCCGGGACCGCGGGCATCATGGTCCCGCCGGCCGGTTACCTCGCGGGCGTCCGCGAGCTCTGCGACCGCTACGGCATCGTCTTCATCCTCGACGAGGTCATGGCCGGCTTCGGCCGGACAGGCGCGTGGTTCGCCGCCGAGCACTGGGGCGTCACCCCCGACCTGATCACCTTCGCCAAGGGCGTCAACAGCGGCTACGTGCCGCTCGGCGGCGTGGCCATCTCGGCCGCCATCGCCGAGACCTTCGCGACCCGCCCCTACCCGGGCGGACTGACGTACTCCGGCCACCCGCTGGCCTGTGCCGCCGCCGTCGCGACGATCAACGCGATGGAGGAGGAGGGCGTCGTCGAGCACGCCGCCCACCTCGGCGAGAACGTGCTCGGCCCGGCGCTCGCGGAGCTCGCCGAGCGCCACCCCTCGGTCGGCGAGGTCCGCGGCCTCGGCGCCTTCTGGGCCCTGGAGCTCGTACGGGACAAGGAGACGCGCGAGCCGCTCGTCCCGTACAACGCGGCCGGTGCGGACAATGCCCCGATGGCCGAGTTCGCGGCGGCCTGCAAGGCCTCCGGACTGTGGCCCTTCGTCAACATGAACCGGACCCATGTCGTCCCCGCGTGCACCATCACGGAGGCGGAGGCGAAGGAGGGCCTGGCCCTGCTGGACGAGGCGCTGACGGTCGCCGACCGCCACACCACCGCCTGAACGCGGCTCTCGTCCGCATAACGGTCCTGACCTCCACATAACGATCACAAACCGATCGGTTTCAGACTCGCTGTCTGGCCTATGGTGTCCGAAGCTCGACGACAGGACGGACCCCTATGCCAGGCAGCGCGGCTGTCACCCGCAACACACTTCGCCAGCAGATCGCGGACGCGCTGCGTGACGAGGTGCTCGCGGGGCGTCTGCCTCCGGGGACCGAGTTCACCGTGAAGCAGATCGCCGAGCAGTACGAGGTCTCCGCGACCCCGGTGCGCGAGGCGCTCGTGGACCTCTCGGCCCAGGGGCTGCTCGAACTGGTCCAGCACCGGGGGTTCCGTGTGCGGATCCTCTCCGTCGACGACTTCCGCGGCATGATCGAGGCCCGTTCGCTGGTCGTGGACGGGATCTTCCGCCGGCTTGCCGAGCGGGGCGCAGCCCCCGGCTCCGGCGAGATGCTGGTGTCGGTGCGCCGCCGGGGCGAGGAGGCGCGCAGGGCCGCCCAGAGCGGTTCCCTGGAGGTGCTGATCGGCTACGACCTGCGCTTCTGGCGGGAGCTGAGCGGTCTGGTCGCCAACAGCTACATCAGCGAGTTCCTGCACCGCATCCGCGTGCAGTGCTGGGTCTTCGCCGTCCCCCACCTGCAGCGCGAGCCGCGGCTGCGGGAGGCCCTCTGGGACGGGCACAGCGATCTGGTGGACGCCGTGACCCTGGCGGACGCCGACGAGGTACGCCGCATCGTGCAGGGCTACAACGAGCACGCCCTGGCCTGGGCCGCCCGGCTCTGAGACCCGCTGTTCCCGGTGGAGCGACGCCTGTTCCCGGTGGAGCGACGCCTGTTCCCGGTCCTTCCGCTTCGATCCCGGTGAGCCGCGGGGGCGCCCGGTTCGGCGCACCCCTTCGCGGAGGGTGTTCGGCGCACTACGCTGGCCCGATCGGCGACAACGACTGATCGGAGGCCGTGTTGGCCTGTGACCTGTGGCTGGTCCCCCTTGTCGACGTGCTGTGCCACAGCCCCGACAACCCCTTCGCGGAAGAGATCGCCTCGTACGACAAGGCGCTGGGTGAGGCCGGGCTGCCGTCCGTGCCCGTGTTCGCGTACATGCCGGGGCTGAGCGGGGACGTCGCCCCGGTCGCCGGCTTCGACTACGACGCCCTGCATTTCCTGAGACGGGCCTACCTGCTCCAGCTCTGCGGCCTGCCGGTGACCCCGGTGGACGAACTGGGCGGGGACTACGAACAGCTGCTGGAGATGTTCGAGCCCACCGCGCAGCAGTCGCACCTGGTGTGGCACTACGACCACGCGGGCGCCTACGTGCCCGTCGACTTCGCGGCGCCGCTCGCGAACGAGGAACTGCTGGCCGGAGGCGGTCCGCTGGGGTCCGCCCAGGGGCTCCTGCGGGAGCTGGTGTTCGTCGCGCCCGCCATCGGGATAGACCCCGGGAACCCGCCGGCGGCTCCGGCGCCGCCCGGGCGGCCGACGTCGCTGGAGGAGCCGGCGGGACCGGTCCCGTACGACGGCAGCCCCTTCGCCCGGGAGCGGCACGTCTGGCTGGGACTGCACGCGGCGGCCACCCGCAGTCTCGGACAGGGCTCGATGATCATCTTCAGCTGAACCGCACCGCACCAGCTGACCGGCCGAACCGAACCACAGCCGAACCGAACCACCGCCGAACCGAACCACCGCCGGGCCGGGCCCCGCCCAAGGCCGAGCCGGTGGGCGGGGCGCCACCGCCCCACCCCTCCCGATCTCAGCGGGGCTGCTCCGGGGGTCGCTGCCGCGGCATGTTCGGGCGGGTTCCCGGCGGCAGCGGGAAGCGGGCCGGCGGGACGTACGTGTCCGTGCCGCGCGCCCCGGGGGCGCCCAGCGACTGCATCACCAGCGGCGCCGGCCCGGCCCGGAACTCCACCATCCAGTCCGCCGTCTCCGACCGCACCAGCTCCGTGATGTCCTCGGAGAAGCGGCGCAGCACGGTCAGGCACCGCTCGGCGGCCTCGCTGGCGGTGCCCTCGGTGGGCCCGAGCACCTCGCGGACGTTCTCCGACGCCCAGTCGAACTGGAGGGTCTGCAGCCTGCGCTGCACCGCCTGGGCCGTGGCCACGTCCCGCATCCACCCCGAGGTCAGCCCGAAGAACCGGTCGCAGGCCAGCGCCGCCGCGCCCAGCAGCAGCGCCAGGTACCCGTACGTCGATCCTCCGCCCGGCGCCGAGCCCGTCAGCTCCAGTACCGGCATCGCCGCGCCCGTGACGGCCCCCAGGGCCGCGCCGACGCGCAGGACGCGCGCCCCGCGGCGCTTCCACGCCCGGTCGGACAGATACCACTCGGCCGTGCGCAGCGCGTCCGCCTCGACCCGCCGGTAGAGCTCGTCCAGCCGCTCGGCGGGCTCCCCCCAGTCCCCGAGGGGGAAGGGCCGGCCGGTCAGATCGCCCGCCGCCATCGGCCCGCCGCCTTCCTCCCGGGGATCCCGGGGTGGCCCCTCGGGCTGCATCTCCGGCTGGCTCACCCGGCACTCCCTCTGCCTGCGCTGACGTGTGGTGGTGCGCGTGTGCGCAATGATGCGCATGCTCTTCCTACCTTCGAATGACGGGCGATGGGCAACGAATCCCGGGATTTCCGCTCGCAAGGAGGGCTCCATCAGGTGCGCGTACGCCCCGTCCCTCACTCGAAAGAGTTGGTCCTCACGGCGTAGGGCGCGGCGCCCGGGGAGCACGTAGGCTCGGATTGACCAAGCGTTCCGAAGGTCTCGGGCGCGAGAGTCCTGACGGTACCGACGTACGGAAGTGAGTGCCCTGTGATTCCCGGTGGTGGCCAGCCCAACATGCAGCAGCTGCTCCAGCAGGCCCAGAAGATGCAGCAGGACCTCGCTGCCGCCCAGGAGGAGCTGGCGCGGACCGAGGTGGAGGGCCAGGCCGGCGGCGGCCTGGTCAAGGCGACCGTCACCGGCTCCGGTGAGCTGCGCGCGCTGGTGATCGACCCGAAGGCCGTGGACCCGCAGGACACGGAGACGCTCGCCGACCTCGTGGTCGCGGCGGTCCAGGCCGCGAACGAGAACGCCCAGGCGCTCCAGCAGCAGAAGCTGGGCCCGCTCGCGCAGGGCCTGGGCGGCGGCAGCGGGATTCCCGGGCTGCCGTTCTAGCAGTACCCTCCCTCGTCACCTCCCACCCGTCACCTCCCACTCGACGCATCCCATCCGAAAGAAGGCAGTCCGTTGTACGAAGGCGTGGTCCAGGACCTGATCGACGAACTGGGCAGGCTGCCCGGCGTCGGGCCCAAGAGCGCGCAGCGGATCGCCTTCCACATCCTGCAGGCCGAGCCCACCGACGTCCGCCGCCTCGCGCACGCGCTGCTGGAGGTCAAGGACAAGGTCCGGTTCTGCGCCGTGTGCGGGAACGTGGCGCAGGAGGAGCGGTGCGGCATCTGCCGCGATCCGCGCCGGGACACGACGGTCATCTGTGTCGTCGAGGAACCGAAGGACGTGGTCGCGATCGAGCGGACCCGCGAGTTCCGGGGGAAGTACCACGTCCTCGGCGGCGCGATCAGCCCGATCGAGGGCGTCGGCCCCGACGACCTGCGCATCCGCGAGCTGCTGGCGCGCCTGGCGGACGGCGAGGTGACCGAGCTGATCCTCGCCACCGACCCGAACCTGGAGGGCGAGGCGACCGCCACCTACCTCGCCCGCATGATCAAGCCCATGGGCCTGAAGGTCACCCGCCTGGCCAGCGGGCTCCCCGTCGGGGGAGATCTCGAGTACGCGGACGAGGTCACGCTGGGGCGGGCCTTTGAAGGAAGGCGACTTCTCGATGTCTGACGCAACGCTGCACGCTCTCGGCCAGGATCCGGACGACTTCGCCGCCTCGATCGCGGACCAGATCGAGTCGTTCATCGTCGCGGTCACCGAGGTCGCCAAGGGCGAGGACCCGGACAGTGCGGTGCCCTTCCTCCTCCTGGAGGTGTCCCAGCTGCTGCTGGCGGGCGGCCGGCTGGGCGCGTACCAGGACGTGCTGCCCGACGAGCGCTACGAGCCCGACCTCGGCCCCGAGCCGGACGTCGACGACCTGCGCGAGCGGTTCGCGATCATGCTGGAGCCGGTCGACGTCTACTCCGAGGTCTTCGACCCGTACGAGCCGCGCAAGGCCCCGGTGGCCCACCGGATCTCCGACGACCTGGCCGACGTGGTCGCCGACCTGCGGCACGGGCTGATCCACCACCAGGCGGGCCGCACCACGGAGGCGCTGTGGTGGTGGCAGTTCTCGTACTTCACCAACTGGGGCCCCACCGCCTCGGCGACCCTGCGCGCCCTCCAGTCCCTGATCTCGCACGTGCGCCTGAACCAGCCGCTGGCGGCCCTGGACGGCCTGGACACGGACGAGGACCTGACCGAGGAGGACCTCGCGGAGCAGGCCGGACAGGTGATGGCGCAGGAGCTGGGCCGCCTGGGCCGCACCTGACGGGCGCACCTGACCTGCCGCAGGTGACCCGCCCCGGACCACCCGGCGGAAGTGACCCTCCGGCACGGGAACCCGGACTCTGATCTTTTCGTCTCATGATGTGGTACGAGACGGTCGGATCCCGGTCGCTCGTTAGACTGCACCAGCAATGAGACGGACTGAGCGAGGAGCGCACGTGGGCCTTGTCGTGCAGAAGTACGGAGGCTCCTCCGTAGCCGATGCCGAGGGCATCAAGCGCGTCGCCAAGCGGATCGTGGACGCCAAGAAGAACGGCCACCAAGTGGTCGTCGTGGTTTCCGCGATGGGCGACACGACGGACGAGCTGATCGATCTCGCCGAGCAGGTTTCCCCGATGCCTGCCGGGCGTGAATTCGACATGCTGCTGACCGCCGGAGAGCGGATCTCCATGGCCCTGCTGGCCATGGCGATCAAAAACCTGGGCCATGAGGCCCAGTCGTTCACCGGCAGCCAGGCAGGCGTCATCACCGACTCGGTCCACAACAAAGCGCGCATCATCGATGTCACGCCGGGCCGTATCCGCACCGCGCTGGACGAGGGCAACATCGCCATCGTCGCCGGTTTCCAGGGCGTGTCCGCGGACTCCAAGGACATCACCACCCTGGGCCGGGGCGGCTCGGACACCACCGCCGTGGCGCTCGCCGCGGCGCTGGACGCCGAGGTCTGCGAGATCTACACCGACGTCGACGGCGTCTTCACCGCGGACCCCCGCGTCGTGAAGAAGGCCCGGAAGATCGACTGGATCTCCTCCGAGGACATGCTGGAGCTGGCCGCCTCCGGCTCCAAGGTGCTGCTGCACCGCTGTGTCGAGTACGCACGCCGATACAACATCCCGATCCACGTCCGTTCGTCCTTCTCGGGACTGCCGGGCACCTGGGTCAGCAACGAGAATCCGCAAGGGGACGAGCAGGTGGAGCACGCCATCATCTCCGGAGTCGCTCACGACGTCTCCGAAGCCAAGATCACGGTCGTCGGCGTTCCGGACAAGCCGGGCGAGGCCGCGGCGATCTTCCGCGCCATCGCGGACGCCGAGATCAACATCGACATGATCGTGCAGAATGTCTCCGCGGCCTCGACGGGCCTGACCGACATCTCCTTCACCCTCCCCAAGGCCGAGGGCCACAAGGCCATCGACGCCCTGGAGAAGGCGAAGAGCGCGATCGGCTTCGACTCCCTGCGCTACGACGACCAGATCGGCAAGATCTCCCTGGTCGGCGCCGGCATGAAGACGAACCCGGGCGTCACCGCCTCGTTCTTCCAGGCGCTGTCCGACGCGGGCGTCAACATCGAGCTGATCTCCACCTCGGAGATCCGCATCTCGGTCGTGACCCGCCAGGACGACGTCAACGAGGCCGTCCGCGCCGTGCACACCGCCTTCGGTCTCGACTCCGACAGCGACGAGGCCGTCGTCTACGGGGGCACCGGACGATGACGGCACCCCGGTCGACCCCGGCTCCGGCTCTCGCCGTCGTCGGGGCGACCGGAGCGGTCGGATCGGTCCTGCTCCGGATGCTGTCCGAGCGGGCCGACGTCTGGGGCGACATACGCCTGATCGCCTCCGGGCGCTCGGCGGGGCGGATGCTGTCCGTCCGCGGGCAGGAGTGCGAGGTGCTCGCCCTCACCGAGGACGCCTTCGACGGACTCGGCCCGGGTGACATCGCCCTCTTCCTCACCCCCGCCGAGATCTCGGCCAGGTGGGCCCCCGTCGTCACCACGCGCGGCGCGGTCGTCGTCGACCAGTCCGCCGCCTTCCGGGACGATCCCGAGGTGCCGCTCGTGGTGCCCGAGATCAACGCCCACGCTGCGCGGATCCGGCCGCGCGGGATCGTCGCCGCGCCCGACACCGTCACCGCCGCGATGATCGCCTCGCTGGGCGCGCTGCACGCCGAGTACGGACTGACCGAGCTGGCCGTTTCCACGTACCAGGCCGCGAGCGCGGCGGGCCGGGCCGGCTCCGAGGCGCTGCGCCGTCAGCTGTCGCTGGTCGCCGGGACCTCCCTGGGCGAGCAGCCCGGCGACGTACGCCGCGCCGTGGGGGAGGACACCGGCCCCTTCGCGGCACCGCTGGCCCTCAACGTCGTGCCGTGGTGCGGCGAGCTGGACGAGGACGGCTGGTCCTCGCACGAGCTCGCGGTACGGGCGCAGACCCGCCGGATCCTCCAGCTGGAGACGCTCCCGGTGTCGGTGACCTGCGTCCGGGTGCCGGTGCTGACCGGTGATTCGCTGACCGTGCGGGCCGGCTTCGGGAACGAGGTGAAGGCCGCGCACGCCCGGGAGATCCTGGAGGCCGCGCCCGGCGTGGTGCTCGTGGACGACCCCGAGGCGGGGGAGTTCCCCACCCCCGTGGACGCCGCCGGGACGGATCCGGCCTGGGTGGGGCGGGTGCGGGCCTCGCTCGACGACCCGTACGCGCTGGAGTTCTTCGTGTGCGCCGACAATCTCCGCAAGGGGGCGGCGCTGAACGCCACGCAGATCGCGGAACTGATCGCAGGTGAATTTGCGTAATTCGCTTTGTAGGATCGGTGCCGATCCCTTGATCAAGGTGATGGCCCGACTGCCGTTTCGCTGGACGGGGCAATCGGGAAGAGCGGGTACGCATGAGCGCAATACGGGTTTCTCCGGTGAGGCTTCCACGCGCGTACAACCCTGACGGGGGGACGCGCGTCCTACAGGCGTGGCAGAGGCACTGCTCGAAGTGGCCGTCCTACCGGCACGCGTGGGTATCGTCCCGCCGCGCCGGCATTTCCGCACGTCAGGCGGCGGTCTTCCCGTGATCGTTCCCGTTCCGCGGCCGGGGACCCCGGAGGCGCCCGCACGGGCCGCCGCACCGGTCCCGGGCGGCCTCGTGCCCGCCCAGCGTGACAACGCCGGGGCGGACGGGAACGGCAGGGACGAGACGGCCGGGCCGACCGCAGCGGTGACGGCCCACGCGACGGCCGCGGCGGAGGTGACGGCGGGCCCGACGGCCGACGTGGCGGCGCAGGTGGTGGCCGGCACCACGGTCGACCACCTCACGGCGACCTACCAGGCCCACTACCGCTCGCTCCTCGGGCTGGCCGCGCTGCTCCTCGACGACACTGCCTCCTGCGAGGACGTGGTGCAGGAGGCGTTCATCCGGGTGCACTCCGCCCGCAACCGGGTCCGCGACCGCGAGAAGACCCTGGCGTACCTGCGCCAGACCGTCGTGAACCTCTCCCGTTCCGCCCTGCGCCGGCGCATCCTCGGCCTCAAGCTGCTGTCGAAGCCCATGCCGGACATGGCGAGCGCCGAAGAAGGCGCCTACGACCAGCTGGAACGGGACGACCTGATCAAGGCGATGCGCGGGCTCCAGCGCCGCCAGCGCGAAGTGCTGGTGCTGCGCTACTTCGCAGACATGACGGAGTCCCAGGTCGCCGAGACACTCGGCATATCGCTCGGCTCGGTCAAGGCGTACGGATCGCGGGGCATTGCCGCGCTGCGGGTGGCGATGGAGGCTGCGCAGTCATGATGGACGACCACACAGCGCCGGACGCCGCGAGCGGCGAGGACGAACTGCGCATCCTCCTGCGCGGGGCCGTCGAGGGCCTCCAGCCCTCCGGGGACGCGCTGGAGCGGATCCTGCACGGCGTTCCCGCGCGGCGCCGGGCCCGCAGGCGCCGGGCCGTCGTCGTCGGCGCGGCCGCGGCCGCGCTGCTGGCGGGGACCGCGATTCCGGCCGCCCTGCACCTGGCGGGCGGCGAGGGCACGGCCCCGGACCACCATGCCATGGCCGGCCACGAGGCACAGCCGGGCACCAAGCGGGGCGGCGCGTCCGACCCGCACCAGAACGGACACGGCGCCTACCCGAAGACGGGGGGCTCCGTCAGCGGCTCCCCGGACGCGGGCGGCGCCGGACAGCCGGCCCCCTCGCAGGGCGGCTCCCCGTCCGGTGGGCCGGCCTCGGGCCCGGCGGGCACCGGAGCCTCGGGCGGACCTGCCGGTTCCACGGCCGGTCCGGCGGCGGGCACCGGCCCGCTGCCGCCGGTGGCCGCGCCGGGCGTGCCCGGATGCGGGGCGGAACAGCTGGGCGTCGTCGGCTTCATCCGCAACCCGGAGGGTGACGGCCGGGTGGCCGGCGGCTTCAGGGTCACCAACGTCTCGTCCCAGGGCTGCGCCGTCACCGGCCGGGACGCCCTGACCGCGGCCTCCGCGCCCGCCGCGACGCTGGCCCCGGGATCCGGGGTCGCGGTGGTCGGCCATACAGCGGGCGACCCGGGCAGCGGGCTGCTGCCCGACCCGTCGGCGGAGGCGCCGGTGGTGGTGCTCAGGCCACACAAGTCCTACGAGGTCCGCTTCGCCTGGGTGCCGCCGGGCGAGCCCTGTGCGGCGACCGGCGCCACCAGTGGCGGTACGCCGCCGCAGAGCGGGTCGGCGGGCACCTCGGGCAGCCTGGGCACCGGCGCGGCGTCGGAGCCGCAGACCGGCACTCCCCAGGCGCCGAGCGTCGTCGAGGTGTCCCACACCCCGCCGACCGGCGGCGCACCGACGACGCGGACGTCGATCCCCGACGCCTGCGGCGGCACGGTCTACCGGACGGGTGCGATCCCGGTCGACGACTGATCCTGCGGGTCCTGCCCGGCCGGGTCGGCGGGCTCCGCCGGGCCGGTCCGGGCGGCGGGATCCGGCGTGGCGGTCCGGGCGGCGGGGTCCCCCGCGCCGGCCGGGGCGGCGGGGTCCGCTGCGGCGGTGGGGTCGAGCAGGCCCGCCTCCGCGTCGCGCAGCGTCTCCACCTCGCGGCGGTAGAGCCGGAACCACATGAAGAGCACGAAGGCGACGAAGACGAACCACTCGCCGGTGTAGCCGAGGTTCTGGAAGGCCTTCAGGTCGAGTCCGGTGTTGGTCGGCGCCTGCGCAGGCACCGGAAGCATGCCGTCCGCCGGGGTCTGCACGGTCAGCCAGGCGTCGTACAGGGGGTGCGGGACGATGTTGACCAGCGTGGCCGCCGCGATCACGCCGACCTGCCCGGCGGGCAGACCGCCCTGGGCGTGGACCCCCTTCGTGCCCGAGTTCTCCGGGGCCTGGAGGGCTCCGGTCACCTCGACCCGCCCGGCCGGCGCGGCCGGCGCCTTCGCGGGGTCCGCCGCGCCCGGCAGCCAGCCCCGGACCACCGGGACGGCCTTGCCGGAGTCGGTCTTCAGCAGCGTCAGGACGTAGAAACCGGTCGCGCCGTCGAGCCGCCGCTCGGGCACCAGCATCTGCTCGGCGTACTCCCCGGACGCGGAAGCCAGCCGTCCGGAGGTCTCGGTGTCGACCGGGAGCAGCGAGTCCAGCGGGGCCGCCACCTGGTCGGCGGGCCGCTCGGCGGTCGCTTCCCGGTGGCTGTCGACACGGGCCTCGAACCGGCCGAGCTGCCAGGACCCCATGAACAGGCAGAAGGGGACCGCGAGCGCGACGAAGACGTTGATCCCCCACCAGCGCGGGGTCAGGAGAAACCGGTGCACCCCACCACGGTACGGGGGGTGCACCGGCCACCGGTCCTCAGGGTCGGGCGGGCAGGTGCTTCAGCGCGAACTCCAGCTCCATCCGGACCTGCTTGATCCGCTCCTCCACGACGAGCGAGCCGTGCCCCGCGTCGTACCGGTACACCTCGTGCACCGCCCCACGCGCCGCGAGCCGGTCCACGTAGTTGTCGATCTGCCGGATCGGGCAGCGGGGGTCGTTGACACCCGCCGCGATGTGCACGGGGGCCTTCACCGCGTCCACGTACGTCAGCGGGGAGGACGCCTCGAACCGGTCCGGGACCTCCTCCGGCGTCCCGCCGAAGAGGGTGCGGTCCAGCGCCTTCAGCGCCTCCATCTCGTCGTGGTAGGCCGTCACGTAGTCCGCCACCGGTACGGCGGCCAGGCCCACCGCCCACGCGCCCGGCCGGGTGCCCAGGCCCAGCAGCGTCAGGTACCCGCCCCAGGAGCCGCCCGACAGGACAAGGCGCGCCGGGTCCGCGAGGCCGGACGAGACCGCCCACTCCCGGACCGCCTCGATGTCCTCCAGCTCGATCAGGCCGACCCGGTGCTTGAGGGCGTCCGTCCACTCCCGGCCGTAACCCGTCGAACCCCGGTAGTTGACCCGGACCACCGCGAAGCCGTGGTCCAGCCAGGCCGCCGGGGCCGCGGCGAACGCGTCGCTGTCGTGCCAGGTCGGCCCGCCGTGGACGTCGAAGACCGTCGGGAAGGGGCCGTCGCCGTGGCCGGCCGGACGCTGCACGAGCGCGTGGATACGGCCGCCCGGACCCTCCACCCAGGCGTCCTCCACCGGCAGCGAGCCCGGCGGCCGCAGGCCCGGCGGGTCCAGGACGACACCACCCGCGGTGGACCGTACCGACGAGGGTTCGGCGGCCGAGGACCACAGGTACTCCACCGTCCCGTCGGGCCGCGCGGTGGCCCCGGACACCGTCCCCGGCGGCGTGTCCACGCGTACGAGCTCCCCCGCGGCCAGGTCGTAGCGCCACAGCTCGCTGCGCGCCTCGAAGCTGTGCGCGACCAGCAGCGCGGAACCGTCCGGATACCACTCGGCGCTGACGTCGCCCGGCAGGTCGATCGCGAGTTCCTGCTCGGTGCCGGTGGCCACGTCCCACACCAGCGGCTCCCAGCGGCCGCGACGCTGGTGGCCGATGAGCAGCCGGGTGTCGCCCGCGACCGGGGCGAAGCCGAGCACCTCCAGGCCGAGTTCCTCCGTCCCGCCCCGGGAGTCGTCCAGCTCGGCGACGGTGGCCCCGTCGAGGGTGAGGACGCGCAGTGCCGAGTGCATCGCGTCGCCGTGCTCGGTGTGCTCGACGGCCAGCAGGGTCCCGTCGTACGACAGGTCGCCGACGCCCGCGGACTCCCGGTGCCGGTAGATCACCGCGGGCGCGGAGCCGTCCGGGCGGACCACGTGGATGGTCGAGCCGTCCTCGTCCGTGGAGCGCCCGACCACCGTCGTGCCGTCGCGCCCGATGGCCAGCCCCGCCGGGTACGAGGGCTCCAGGCCGGGGGTGGCCGGCTCGTCGGGGCCGCCCGCGAAGGGCTGGCGCACCCAGGTGCCGAACTCGTCGCCGTCGGTGTCGGAGAACCACCAGATCCACTCGCCGTCGGGGGAGAGGGTGCCGTCGGTGGTGCCGTTGGGGCGGTCGGTGGCCTGCCGCTGCCGGCCGGTGGCGCGGTCCCAGGCGTAGATCTCGAAGGTGCCGGTCGCGTTGGAGACGAAGAGCGAACGGTCCGGGGCGTCCTCGGCCCACTCGGGCAGCCCGACGCGCGGCGCACGGAACCGCTTCTCCCAGTCGGGCATCTCGGGGGTGATCTCGCTGTCGCTGGTCATGCGCCCATTGTGGCCGCAGCCGCTCCCGGGATGCCGACTGCTCCGAACGGGCGCACAGTGGAACTCGTACGCCGAGGAGGAACGATCATGGCCAAGAAGGCCCGCACCGGCCACCACCTGCACCAGGACTCCGAACGCGCGCTGGCGAAGAACACCGCCGCCGAGGCCCGTGCGAAGGCCGCGTTCAAGGACGCCCACTCCAACGCCGCGAAGACGCGCGGCATGCAGCAGAAGGCCCAGGCCAAGCGCGGCTGAGGGCCGTCGTCCGTACGCTGGCGCCATGCGGATGATCGTCCGGGGTGCCCGGCTGCTGCACACATCAGGCCTGTCCGACGCATCAGGCCTCTACGACGTCGAGGTCGGGGAGGACGGCCGTATCGCGCGGGTGATCCCGTACGACGACCAGAAGGAACCGCCGGTCACCGGCATCCTCATCGAGGCGCACGGCGGGCTGCTGACCGTGCCGTTCGTCGAACCGCACATCCACCTCGACACGGCGCTGACCGCCGGCGAGCCGCGCCCCAACACCTCCGGGACCCTGTGGGAGGGCATCGCCTGCTGGAGCGAGCGCAAACGGACCCTGACCCGCGAGGACGTGATCGCGCGGGCCACCGAGGTGCTGCGCTGGCAGGCCTGCCACGGCGTGCTGCACGTTCGTACGCACTGCGACGTCACCGACCCGTCCCTCACCGCCCTCGACGCGCTGCTGGAGGTGCGCGACCGGGTGCGGGACGTCATGAACCTGCAGATCGTCGCCTTCCCGCAGGAGGGCATCGTCTCCTTCCCGGACGGTGAGGCGCTGCTGCGCGAGGCCGTCACCCGCGGAGCGGACGTCGTCGGCGCCATCCCGCACTTCGAGGACACCCGCGAGGACGGCGTGGCCTCGCTGCACACCGCCTTCGCGCTGGCCGAGGAACACGGCCTGCGCGTGGACGCCCACTGCGACGAGATCGACGACGAACAGTCCCGCTTCGTCGAGGTGCTGGCCACCCTCGCCCTGCGCTCGGGCCTGCGCGAACGCGCCACCGCCTCGCACACCACGGCCATGGGCTCCTACAACGGCGCGTACAGCTACAAACTCCAGCGCCTGCTGTCCCGTTCGGGCATCAACCTGGTCGCCAACCCCTTCGCCAACCTCAACCTCCAGGGCCGTTTCGACGCCTATCCCAAGCGGCGCGGCCTCACCCAGGTCCGGGAGATGCTGGCGGCCGGGGTCAACGTGGCCTTCGGCCACGACGACGTGATGGACCCGTGGAACGCCCTCGGCACCGCCGATCCGCTGCAGACCGCCCTCGTCGGCCTGTACGCCGCCCAGCTCACCGGGGCCGACGACATCCCGGTGGCCTTCTCGATGGTGACGGACCGTGCGGCGCGCGTCCTCGGTCTCGGCCCCGACGAATACGGCATCACCGCGGGCGCCCCGGCCTCCTTCGTCCTCCTGCCCGCGCCCTCGCCCGAGGAGGCGATCCGCCGTCAGGTGCGCCCCCGTTACGTGGTCTCGCGCGGCTCCGTCCTGGCCGAGACCCCGCCCGCCCCGACCCGGCTCAGCTGGCCGGGGGAGCCCCCGTCGGACGTCGACTTCACCCGCCGCCTACGCTGATGTGCCATGACGTGGACGCTCGACACCGACTCAGCCCGTGCCGCCCTGGAGATCGCGTCGGAGTACGCCGGCACGGCGCTCCTGAACCACTCCGTGCGCTCCTACGCCTTCGGCGCGCGGTACGCGGCCGACCACGGCCTGGAGTACGACCGGGAACTCCTCTACGTGGCGGCCCTCCTGCACGACCTGGGCCTCACCGCGCCGTTCGACAGCCACACCCTGCCCTTCGAGGAGGCCGGCGGCCACGTGGCGCGCGTCCTGACGGCGGGCCTGGGCTGGCCGGCGGACCGGCGGGCCCGCGCCGAGGAGATCATCGTCCTGCACATGCGAGACGACGTGAGCGCGGCCGAGGACGTGGAGAGCCACCTCCTCCAGGTGGGCACGAGCGCCGACGTCTCCGGCGTGCGCCTCGTCGAGTTCGACGCGTCCTTCACCGCCGCCCTCCTCGCCGCCCACCCGCGGGCCGGCTTCGGCCCCGTCTTCACCGCCCTGGTCGAGGACCAGGCGAGGCGCAAGCCGGCTTGCGCGGCCGCCGCCTACGTCGCCTCCGGCGCGGCCACCCGCATCGCGGCCAACCCCCTGGACGCCTGACGGGTACGCCCACGGCGCAGGTCACGTGGATCCGGCACCCGGTCGGATAGCGTGCCCGCATGTCGTGGGACGAGGACATGTCGTGGGACGAGGACGGAACACCGCACCCGCTCGCGCAGCGCCGCACCGGCCGCAGCGAACTGGAGGCGGACCGGCTGCCCGAGATGCGGGAGCTGGAGGCGCTCGGCTGGGAGCCGGCCCCCGAGGACCTGCGCTGGGTCTTCCTCCCGTACGTCTGGCCCCCGGCCGCCCGCACCTGGATCCCGGACCGGTCCACCCACTGGGCCGTCGACACCGCACTCGACGGCCACGGCCACATCACCGGCGTGGAGTGCGCCCCGCTGCCCGAGCCGGACCTGCGGGACCTCGACCGCGAGGCGGACGAGGCCCTCGCCGCCCTCGGCCTGCCGCCCCGCCCCCGGTGCCGCCTCTGGCTGCTCCGCCCGGTGGGCCCCTTCCGCACGGTCGCGGCGGTCCTCGACCACCTCGACGCACTGACCGGGGCAGCCCCCACCGCCGACCTGCCGAGCCTGGCCCGCACGGAGCTGGCGGCACTCCACGAGAGCTCCTAGCCGCTGTTGGCTACGCTGGACGTGGGGACGTGGGGGCAGCGGCGGGAGGCGGTCTCATGCGACGGCGGCATCACTTCCACATCGACCACGCGGGCCACTCGGTCAGTGCCACCGTCCAGACCGGCCGCACCGCGGTCGTCGAGGTCCTGGTCGACGGCAAGGAGACGGGCCACGCGACGACGCACGACGACCACCCCGTGACCGTCCGCATCGAGCTACCGACGGACCCCCCGACGAAGGTCTCCGTCCGCGCCACCCCGGGCCCGGGCATCCCCCGCTGCGTCTTCGAGGCCCCGGCCATAGAGCCCCACATCATGTCGCCCCGCCCCTACTGACGCCCCCGGCAAACGCAGGAAGGGCCTGATCCGCGATGCGGATCAGGCCCTTGACCTGGTCTTACTCTGTCGGGGTGGCGGGATTTGAACCCACGACCTCTTCGTCCCGAACGAAGCGCGCTGCCAAGCTGCGCTACACCCCGATCGCCGCCCTGAAGTGTTGCTGTCCTGGCGACATCGATTACTTTAGCGGACCTCTCGCCGGAGACGAAATCCGGTTTTCGCGGAGCGGGCGCGGGGGCCCTACGCCTTCGGGGTGAGGGTCAGGAGGGTGGCCTCCGGCGGGCAGGCGAAGCGGACCGGGGTGAAGCGGTTCGTGCCACAGCCGGCCGAGACGTGCAGGTAGGAGCGGTGGCCCGCCGCCTCGTGCGTGGACAGGCCCTTCACGCGCTTCGTGTCCAGGTCGCAGTTGGTGACCAGGGCCCCGTAGAAGGGGATGCACAGCTGTCCGCCGTGGGTGTGGCCCGCGAGGATCAGCGGGTACCGGTCGGCGGTGAAGGATTCGAGGACGCGCAGGTACGGGGCGTGCACCACGGCCAGTGAGAAGTCCGCGGCCGCCTCCGGTCCGCCGGCGACGCTCCCGTAGCGGTCACGCTTGATGTGCGGGTCGTCGAGGCCGGTGAAGGCCAGCTCCAGCCCGTCCAGCTTCATCCGGGCCCGGGTGTTGGTGAGGTTCAGCCAGCCTGCCGCGTCGAAGGCGTCCCGCATCTCCTCCCACGGGTTGTGCACGGCGCCGACGACCGGCTTGTTGCCGTTCAGCCCGTGCCGGCCCTGGACCTTCTCGACCAGGTAGCGCCCGGGGTTGCGCAGCCGCGGACCGTAGTAGTCGTTCGACCCGAAGACGTACACGCCGGGGAAGGACATCAACGGGCCGAGGGCGTCGAGGACCTCGGGGACGCCCTCGGTGTCGGAGAGGTTGTCGCCGGTGTTCACGACGAAGTCGGGGCGCAGCCCCGCCAGCGACTGCAGCCAGGCGCGCTTCTTGCGCTGCCCGCCGACCATGTGGATGTCCGAGACCTGGAGTACGCGCAGCGGGCGCATCCCCCGGGGGAGCACCGGCACCGAGACCCGGCGCAGCCGGAAGGACCGTGCCTCGAAACCGGCGGCATAAGCCACACCCGCGGCCCCCACCGCAGCGATTCCGGCAGCCGCTTTCAGTGGTACTCCGTAACGCGCGCGCATGGACCCATCGTCGCAGACCGGAAAACGAGTGGGCGCCACCGTCCCCGCACCTGGCACACTCACCTGCATGACCACGCTCAAGGCCAAGCTCCAGGAAGACCTCACCACCGCGATCAGGGCGCGCGACGAACTGCACTCGTCCACGCTGCGTCTGACCCTCGCCGCCATCACCAAGGAGGAGGTCGCGGGCAAGGAGGCCCGTGTGCTCTCCGACGAGGAAGTCCTCAAGGTGATCGCCAAGGAGGCGAAGAAGCGCCGCGAGGCCGCGGACGCCTTCGCGCAGGGCGGTCGTCCCGAGCAGGCCGCACGCGAGAGCGCCGAGGGCGAGTTCCTGGACACCTACCTCCCCCAGCAGCTCTCCGACGAGGAGCTGGCCGGGATCGTGGCGGAGGCCGTCGAGGAGGCCCGGTCGGCGGGCGCCGAGGGGCCGCGGGCCATGGGCGCCGTCATGAAGATCGTGAACCCGAAGGTCGCCGGGCTGGCCGAGGGCGGCCGAGTCGCCGCTGCCGTGAAGAAGGCGCTCTCGTAGGACCCGCACGACGAACGCGCACGACGAACGCGCACGACACGAAGGGAGGGCCCCGGCCGAACGGCCGGGGCCCTCCCTTCGTGTCGTCCTCGCGCACCGCCCGCTACTGGGGGCCGCGGCCGCCGATCACGTCGCCCGGGTCGATCGTGATCCCGGGGAAGGGGGTGTCCGGTTCCTCGGCGCCGCCCGTGGAGCCGCCGGTGGAGCCGCCCGTCTGGCCTGAGGTCTGGCCTGAGGTCTGGCCGCCGGGCCGCCCGCCGGGCTTGCCGTCGCCGCCGGGCTTGCCGGGCCGGTTCGGGCTGGTGGACGGCTTGTTGCCGCGGGAGCCGCCGGAGGGGACGCTCGGTTCGGCGATGTGGACCGTGGTGAAGCGCAGGGCCTCGCGGCCGGACAGCGCGCCGGTGATCGCGTCCTTCCAGATCGGGCCGGGCAGGCCACCGCCGAAGACCTTGGCGTAGGACCTGCCGCCGATCACGATGTTCTCCATCGTGATCTTCTTCGCGCCGCCCGAGCCGACCCACACCGCGCCGGAGACGTTCGGGGTGTAGCCCACGAACCAGGCGTTGTACCGGGAGTCGGTCGTACCGGTCTTGCCCGCGCTGTCGCGGTCGGTCAGGCCGGCCCGCTCACCGGTGCCGGAGTCGACCACACCGCTCAGCAGGGTGTTGATGGTGTCGGCGGTGGTCTGCGACATCGCCCGCTCGCACTTGCTCTTGGGCACCGCGAGCGCCTTGCCGTGCGCGTCGGTGATCGACTCGATGGCGACCGGGGTGCAGTAGACGCCGCGGTTGGCGAAGGACGCGTACGCGTTGGCCATCGTCAGCGGGGACATCTCCTCCGAGCCGAGCGCGATGGCGGGGCCGTCGGCCAGCTTCGCGCCGCTCGCCGGCACCACGCCGAGCTTGGCCGCCATCTCCGACACCGGGCACAGGCCGATCTCGCCGATCATCTCGACGAAGTAGGTGTTGATCGACTTCTCCATCGCCGTGCGCAGCGAGTAGGGGCCGATCTCGTCCTCGGTCTCGTTCTCCGCGGACTCCTTCTTGACGTTGATGTAGTTCGAGCCGTCGCAGCGGGAGATCGGGCTCGGGTAGGCCATCTTGTTCGGGGCCCCGTAGACCTTCGTCGGGGGCATGCCCCGCTCCAGGGCGGCGGCGGCGATGAAGGGCTTGAAGGTCGAACCGACCTGGAAGCCGAAGTTCGAGCCGCCCATCCGCTTGTCCACGGAGTAGTTGATCTGCGTCTCGTTCTTGCCGAAGCCGTACGGCTTGGACTGGCCCATCGCCAGCACCCGCCCGGTGCCCGGCTGGACCATGGTCACAGCCGTCGCGATGGAGTCCTCCTGGTAGACGTGGTCCTTGATCGACTCGTTGGCCGCGTCCTGCGACTGCGGGTCCAGGGTCGTGCGTACGGTCAGGCCGCCCTTGTTCCAGACCTTCGCCCGCTCCTCGCGCGTCTTGCCGAAGACCGGGTCGGTCAGGAAGGAGTTGCGCACGTAGTCGCAGAAGAAGCCCGCGCCCTTGACCGCCGTGATGCAGCCGTTCTTGGGCCTGGTGACCTTCAGGGTGACCGGCTTGGCCTTGGCCGCGTCGGCCTCCGCCTGCGAGACGTCCCTGGTGTCGGCCATCCGCTGGAGGACGATGTTGCGGCGCTTCATCGCCTCCTGGCTGTCGTTCACCGGGTCGTAGCGGCTCGGCGACTGCACGACGCCCGCCAGCAGCGCGGACTCCTCCAGAGTCAGGTCCTTGGCCGGCTTGCTGAAGTAGCGCTGCGCGGCGGATTCGATCCCGTAGGCCTGCTGGCCGAAGTAGGTGATGTTGAGGTAGTTCTCGAGGATCTTCTTCTTCCCGAGCTCCTCCTCGACCTGGATCGAGTACTTCAGCTCGCGGATCTTGCGGCCGAGGCTCTTCTCCTGGGCCTCGCGCACCTTGGTCTCGTCGTCGCCGGCCTCCTCGACGAAGACGTTCTTCACGTACTGCTGGGTGAGCGTCGACGCGCCCTGGGCCGCGCCGCCCTCCTGCGCGTTGCGGTTGACCGCGCGCAGGATGCCCTTGAGGTCGACCGCGCCGTGCTCGTAGAAACGCGAGTCCTCGATGGCGACGATGGCCTTCTGCATGTACGGGGAGATCGACGTGAGCGGGACCACCTGCCGGTCGCGCGAATAGACGGTGGCGATCAGGCCACCCTCGGCGTCCAGGATCGTGGTCCGCTGGCTGAGCGGCGGGGTCTTCAGATTGGCCGGGATCTCGTCGAATCCCTCGACCGTGCCCTTGGCGGCCAGTCCCAGGGCGCCTGCAGCCGGAATCGCCATGCCCGCCAGCACGACTCCGGAGAGAACGGACACCCCGAGGAACTTGGCGGCCTGCTGGCTCCCGGTGAGCCCGCCGCCCGAGCGCTTCTTTCCCATGGAGGGCAGCCTACGTTCTGATTCACCGGACACACGCGAATGCCTTGGCCTAAGCTGCCCCCAACTGTCACAGCAGACCGGTGCGACATCAACCCCTCGGCTTGATTTTCACCCTTCCCGAATGGGGTGGACTGATGTCCGAATCTCGCCGCCCCGGTGAACTTGATCCGCCGATTACACCCGAATCGCCGGAATGGTCGGGCATGTCGCAGCATCACTCCGTCGGGTGATCTGCCGCTTACCCATAGTCCGTTCGGACCATTCAAGATTGGGCCCGTCGGGGGTGTTGCACTCTGCCCGCCTTCCGTAACGTCCTCAACTGGCAGCGGTGAATATGCCGCTACCGCCGTGGGGGAGCCTCGATTCGGGAGAGGACGGCGCCGGGATGGGCTGGGTTACCGACTGGAGTGCGCAGGCAGCCTGCCGCACTACCGATCCGGATGAACTGTTCGTTCAAGGAGCGGCACAGAACAGGGCCAAGGCGGTGTGCACCGGATGTCCGGTGCGGACCGAATGCCTGGCCGACGCGCTCGACAATCGCGTCGAGTTCGGCGTGTGGGGCGGAATGACCGAGCGGGAACGACGTGCGCTGCTGCGCCGGCGTCCCACCGTCACCTCGTGGCGACGGCTGCTCGAAACCGCACGCACGGAGTACGAGCGCAGCACGGGCATCCTGACCATGGATGCAGACGCGGAGATCGACGTTCCGTACGAGACGTACGCGGCAGCCGGGTAGATCACACGGCGGCCACCCTCGTACGAACGCCTTACGCTCCGGCCGGCACCCCGGCCGCGAGTCGTTCTCCGATGGCCCGCAGCCCGGCGAGGTCGTGCACATCGCCGGGCAGGGCGGCCACTTCGGCCACCGCCACCTCGGGGTGAAGCGAGGTGAAGCGATCACGCGTGCGCTGCTCACGCGCGATCACCTGCATCCGTTCGGCGTGCAGGCGCAGCAGTCCTGCCGTGATCCGGTCGACGGCCGTGGTGTCGTCATCGGCGCCGGGGGGTTCGGCGGCCGTGTCACGAAGTCCAGCTTTCCCGGACTCCTGATCGACAATGCAGCCGTCTTCAAGATTCTCTGCGGCGGCCAACGCCCGTTCGGCGGACAGCTGGTCGGCACCGCTGCCGTGCACCCGGTTGAGCACCAGACCGGCCAGCGGCATGCTCTCCGCGGCCAGCCGCTCCACGAAGTACGCCGCCTCGCGCAGCGCGTCCGGCTCGGGCGCCGCGACCACGAGGAAGGCCGTACCGGGCGCCTGGAGCAGCCGGAAGGTCGCGTCGGCGCGCGTGCGGAAGCCGCCGAACATCGTGTCCATCGCCGCGACGAAGGTCTGGACGTCCTTCAGCAGCGAAGCCCCCATCAGCTTGCTGAGGGTGCCGGTCATCATCGACATCCCGACGTTCAGGAACTTCATCCCGGCCCGGCCGCCCACCTTCGCCGGCGCCATCAGCACCCGGATGAACTTCCCGTCCAGGAAGGACCCCAGGCGCTTCGGCGCGTCGAGGAAGTCCAGCGCGGACCGGCTCGGCGGGGTGTCCACGATGATCAGGTCCCAGTCGTCCCGGGCCCGCAGCTGCCCGAGCTTCTCCATCGCCATGTACTCCTGCGTGCCCGCGAAGCCGGCCGACAGCGACTGGTAGAAGGGGTTGGCGAGGATGGCCCGGGCACGCTCGGCGTCCGCGTGCGCTTCGACGATCTCGTCGAAGGTGCGCTTCATGTCGAGCATCATGGCGTGCAGTTCGCCGCCGTCCGCACCGGCGCCGGCGACCCTGCGGGGCGTGTTGTCCAGCGAGTCGATCCCCATCGACTGCGCGAGCCGCCGCGCCGGATCGATGGTCAGCACGACCGCCTTCCGCCCGCGCGCCGCCGCCCGTACGCCCAGGGCCGCGGCCGTGGTGGTCTTCCCGACGCCACCCGCCCCGCAGCACACGATGATGCGGGTCTGCCGGTCGTCCAGCAGCCGGTCGACCACCAGCCGCGGCGGAGAGTCCAGGCCCACCGTTTCCACCCCCTCGCTCATTCGGCCACCGACTGCTTCCGGAGTTCCTTGGCCAGTTCGTAGAGCCCCGCCAGGTCCATCCCCGCCCCGAGGAGGGGCAGTTCGTACGTCGGCAGGTCCAGCCCCGTCAGTACGGCGCGCTGCTCGCGCTCCAGCTCCACCCGGCCCGCGTGCTCGGCGGCCTGTGCGAGCAGCGGTTCGACCAGCCGCTCGGCGAGTCCGCCGCGGCGCGCACCGCCCAGCCCCGCCCAGGACAGGGCGCGCGCCACCCCGGCGCGGTGGTCGGCGGCCGCGGTGCGCAGGGTGTCCTCGTCCAGATGGTGCGGGCGGACCATGTTGACGACGACGCGGCCGACGGGCAGCCCCGCCTCGCGCAGTTCCTCGATGCCGTCCGCGGTCTCCTGGACGGGCATCTCCTCCAGGAGGGTGACCAGGTGCACCGCCGTCTCGGGGGACTTGAGCACCTTCATGACGGCCTGCGCCTGGTTGTGGATGGGCCCGAACCGGGCCAGGCCCGCCACCTCGTCGTTGACGTTGAGGAAGCGGGTGATCCGGCCGGTCGGCGGCGCGTCCATGATCACGTGGTCATAGACGTACTGCCCCGCCTTGTCCTTGCGGCGCACCGCCTCGCACGCCTTGCCCGTCAGCAGCACGTCGCGCAGGCCGGGGGCGATCGTCGTCGCGAAGTCGATGGCGCCGAGCTTCTTGAGGGCGCGTCCGGCCGAGCCGAGCTTGTAGAACATCTGGAGGTAGTCCAGCAGCGCCCGCTCGGCGTCGATGGCGAGCGCGAAGACCTCACCCCCGCCGGGCGCCACGGCGATCTTCCGCTCCTCGTAGGGGAGCGCCTCGGCGCCGAAGAGCTGCGCGAGTCCCTGCCTGCCCTCGACCTCCACCAGTAGAGTCCGTCCGCCCTCGCGTGCGAGGGCGAGCGCGAGTGCCGCGGCGACCGTGGTCTTGCCGGTGCCGCCCTTGCCGCTGACCACCTGGAGCCTGCTCACATCGCCCGAGCCTAACCACTCGGCTCCCGGGGCGCGCATGAGCCCCGCATCACAGGCACTACCCTCGCTCCCATGACCAAGAAGTTCGAATACGCGACGGTCCCGCTGCTGGTCCACGCCACCAAGCAGATCCTGGACACCTGGGGCGAGGACGGCTGGGAGCTCGTCCAGGTCGTGCCCGGCCCGAACAACCCCGAGCAGCTCGTGGCCTACCTCAAGCGGGAGAAGGCATGAGCGGCGTCGTCGACGCGAAGCTGGCCGAGCTCGGCCTGACCCTGCCCGAGGTCGTCCCGCCGCTGGCCACGTACCAGCCGGCCGTGCGGTCGGGTGCCTACGTCTACACCGCGGGCCAGCTCCCGATGGTCAAGGGCAGCCTGCCGGTCACCGGCAAGGTCGGCGCCGAGGTGTCGCCGGAGCAGGCCAAGGAGCTGGCCGCCACCTGCGCGCTGAACGCCCTGGCGGCTGTCAAGTCGGTCGTCGGTGACCTCGACAAGATCGCGCGTGTCGTGAAGGTCGTCGGCTTCGTCGCCTCGGCCCCCGACTTCACCGGTCAGCCGGGCGTGCTGAACGGCGCGAGCGAGCTCCTGGGCGCCGTTCTCGGTGAGAAGGGCGTCCACGCCCGCAGCGCCGTCGGCGTGGCGGTCCTGCCGCTCGACGCGCCCGTCGAGGTCGAGATCCAGGTCGAGCTGGTTCCCGGAGCCTGACCCCCCGAGGGAAGCCGTACGGGCCGGGGCGCGGCGCCGCTTCACGGTGCCGGCGTCCCGGATCCGGCCCGCCGCGGGTCCCGCGCCGGCGCGGGAGCGGCGGGCGCCGCCTTCCGGCCGCCGCGCGTCGGCCGTCGGAAGGACGACCCTCGAACATCGGGCCGGATGGCCGTAGCATCCGGCCATGCCGAATGGTCAGCAGCAGCCCCCCGCCGGGGGCCAGTGGTACCCGCCCGAATGGCCCGACCGCATCCGCGCGCTCGCGGACGGCTCGCTCAGCCCGGTGGAACCGCGGCTCGCCGCCACCGTGATGCTCCTGCGCGACACCTCCGACGGGCCCGTCGTCCACATGCTGCGCAGGCGGGCCTCCATGGCCTTCGCCGGCGGCGCGTACGCCTATCCGGGCGGCGGGGTCGACCCCCGTGACGAGGAGCACCACGTCGGCTGGGCGGGGCCCTCGCAGGCGGACTGGGCGGCCCGGCTCGGGACCGACGCCCGTACCGCGCAGGCCATTGTGTGCGGCGCCGTACGGGAGACCTTCGAGGAGGCGGGCGTCCTGCTCGCCGGCCCGACCCCGGACACCGTCGTCGGGGACACCACCGGCGACGACTGGGAGGCGGACCGGCAGGCCCTCGTGGCGCGGGAGCTGTCCTTCGCGGACTTCCTCGAACGCCGCGGCCTGTGGCTGCGCTCGGACCTGCTCGGTGCGTGGGCGCGCTGGATCACGCCCGAGTTCGAGCCGCGCCGCTACGACACCTGGTTCTTCGTGGCCGCCCTGCCCGAGGGCCAGCGCACCCGCAACGCCTCCACCGAGGCCGACCGGACCGTCTGGATCCGCCCGGCCGACGCCGCGGACGGGTACGACAAGGGCGAGCTGCTGATGATGCCCCCGACCATCTCCACGCTGCGGTCCCTGGAGGCGTACGGGAGCGCCGCGGACGCGCTCACCGCGGCCGGGGCCCAGGAGCTCGCCCCGGTGCTGGCGCAGGCCGCGCTGGAGGACGGCGAGGTGGTGCTCAGCTGGCCGGGCCACGACGAGTTCACCAAGCGCGTCCGCCTCGGACGCCCCGCCGGCCCGGGAGGTCCCGCATGAGCGACGCCGCCGCACTGCCCGGACAGCCCCGCGGACTCGTCACCTCGGGGCCGGCCACCGCCCGCGCGGTGAACGTACTGGCCCCCAACCCCTCCGCGATGACCCTGGACGGCACCAACACCTGGCTGGTGTCCGAGCCCGACTCGGACCTCGCCGTCGTCATCGACCCCGGCCCGCTGGACGAGGCCCACCTGAGGGCGGTCGTCGCCACCGCCGAGCGGGCGGGCAAGCGGGTCGCGCTCACCCTGCTCACCCACGGCCACCCCGACCACGCGGGGGGCGCGGGCCGCTTCGCCGAGCTCACCGGTACCGCGGTCCGGGCGCTGGACCCGGCGCTGCGCCTGGGCGACGAGGGGCTGGCCGCCGGGGACGTGATCCGGACCGGCGGGCTGGAGCTGCGGGTGGTGCCGACGCCCGGCCACACCAGCGACTCGCTCTGCTTCCACCTGCCCGCCGACCGGGCGGTGCTGACCGGCGACACCATCCTCGGCCGTGGCACCACGGTGGTCGCGCACCCCGACGGCCGCCTCGGCGACTACCTGGACTCCCTGCGCCGCCTGCGCTCGCTCACCGTGGACGACGGGGTGCACACCGTCCTGCCGGGACACGGGCCGGTCCTGGAGGACGCACAGGGCGCCGTCGAGTACTACCTGGCCCACCGGGCGCACCGGCTGGCGCAGGTCGAGACGGCCGTCGAGAACGGCTTCACCACCCCCGAGGCGGTCGTCGCCCAGGTGTACGCGGACGTCGACCGCTCCCTGTGGCCGGCGGCGCAGTGGTCCGTGCGGGCACAGCTCGAGTACCTCCAAGAGCACGGGCTGATCCCCGGCGGACCCGAATGAACGAGGTGCGCGCCCTGATCCGGGACGGCCGGTAGATCACGGCGGTCAAGGCCCGTCGCCGCATCACGGGGGCGGGCCGGGGGAGGCCGCCCCGCGAACGGCGGCGCCGCCGGGCATGCGGAGGGGTCCTGCCCGGCCGGGCAGGACCCCTCTCGCGTACGACCGTGCGGTGCGACCGGCAGCTGTCAGCGGGAGCGCTTCGCGAGGCGCTCCACGTCCAGGAGGATCACCGCGCGGGCCTCGAGGCGGAGCCAGCCGCGGCCCGCGAAGTCGGCCAGGGCCTTGTTCACGGTCTCGCGCGAGGCGCCGACGAGCTGTGCGAGCTCTTCCTGGGTGAGGTCGTGCACCACGTGGATGCCCTCCTCCGACTGCACGCCGAAGCGGCGCGACAGGTCGAGGAGCGCCCGGGCCACGCGGCCGGGAACGTCGGAGAAGACCAGGTCGGACATCTGGTCGTTGGTCTTGCGCAGGCGCCGTGCGACGGCGCGCAGCAGGGCGGTCGCGACCTCGGGCCGGGCGTTGAGCCAGGGCTGGAGGTCGCCGTGGCCGAGGCCGAGCAGCTTGACCTCGGTCAGCGCGGTGGCGGTGGCGGTACGCGGGCCCGGGTCGAAGAGCGACAGCTCACCGATCAGCTCACCGGGGCCGAGGACGGCCAGCATGTTCTCGCGGCCGTCGGGGGAGGTGCGGTGCAGCTTCACCTTGCCCTCGGTCACGACATACAGCCGGTCGCCGGGGTCGCCCTCGTGGAACAGGGCGTCGCCGCGTGCGAGGGTCACCTCGCCCATGGAGGCGCGGAGCTCCGCGGCCTGCTCGTCATCGAGCGCCGCGAAGAGCGGGGCGCGCCGCAGAACGTCGTCCACGAGTCTCTCTCCTATGTCGACCAGCTCAGGGGACCGTGCTCCCCATTTTGCCGGACGGCTCAAACAGTGCGATCAATCACAAGGATGCCGGACGGACGGGCGTGCTGTGCGGCGAGAGCCCGATCGGGGTGGTGTTACCTGAGGTCCGGACGGGCGTCAGCGCCCGGCCTTAGGCTGGCCGGGTGTCCAATAAGCCGCTGAGAGCACAGGCCAAGGGGTCCGCAGGAGTGACGGACGCCCAGAATTCAGCCGTGGGCGAACAAGCCCCCTCGATGGCGCTTCCGAAGGCCGCGACCGCCCCTCAGGGCAAAGTTTCGGCCAAGAAACCGAAGGCGGCGAAGCAGGAATCCCGCCTGGCCATGGTGCGCCGGGCGCGTCGCATCAACCGCGAGCTGGCCGAGACCTACCCGTACGCCCATCCGGAGCTCGACTTCCGCAATCCCTTCGAGCTGCTCGTCGCGACGGTGCTGTCCGCGCAGACCACCGACCTGCGGGTGAACCAGACGACCCCGGCCCTCTTCGCGGCCTATCCGACCCCCGAGGACATGGCCGCGGCCGTCCCCGAGGATCTGGAGGAACTCATCCGCCCGACCGGGTTCTTCCGGATGAAGGCCAAGTCGCTGCTGGGCCTGTCGCAGGCGCTGCGGGACGGCCACGGCGGGGAGGTGCCGGGCCGGCTGGAGGACCTGGTGAAGCTGCCCGGCGTCGGCCGGAAGACGGCCAACGTGGTTCTCGGCAATGCGTTCGGTGTCCCCGGGATCACCGTGGACACCCACTTCGGACGGCTGGTGCGCCGCTGGAAGTGGACCGAGCAGCAGGACCCGGAGAAGGTCGAGGCGGAGATCTGCGCGATCTTCCCCAAGAGCGAGTGGACGATGCTCTCGCACCGGGTCGTCTTCCACGGCCGTCGCATCTGCCACGCCCGCAGGCCCGCCTGCGGGGCCTGCCCGATCGCCCCGCTGTGCCCGGCGTACGGGGAGGGCGAGACGGACCCGGAGAAGGCGAAGAAGCTGCTCAAGTACGAGAAGGGCGGCCGGCCGGGCCAGCGGCTGAGCCCGCCCCCGGACTACCCCGGCCTGCCGGCGCCGCCGCTCGGCGCGGTCGCCGCGCAGGAGTCACAGGAGCCGTAGGAGCCGGAGTCCGGAGGCGGAGCGACGGAGCCGTAGGAGCCGTAGGAGCCGGAGCGACGGAGCCGTAGGAACGAATCGGTACCCGGACCGCGTTTGCGGTGTGGGAGACGCTGTTGACAGAGGAACGCGGACAGGAGCGCCTATGACGCGCGGTACACGGGACGAGGCCGGGGTCACTGCGGGAGTGCGCGAGGGGGGCGGCCCGGCCGTCACCACCGCGGGGCTGCCCGAATGGCTCGATCCCGTCGTCGAGGCCGCCCGGACCGTGGAACCGCGGCAGCTGAGCCGGTTCCTGCCGCCCGAGGACGGCCGGGGGAGGCAGTCGGCTGTCCTCATCCTGTTCGGCGAGGGCCCCCGTGGGCCGGAGCTGCTGCTGATGGAGCGCGCCGGAACGCTGCGCTCGCATGCGGGCCAGCCGTCCTTCCCGGGCGGTGCGCTGGACCCGGAGGACGGGGATCCGCACACCACCGGCCCGCTGTCGGCCGCACTGCGCGAGGCCGAGGAAGAGACCGGACTCGATCCGTCCGGTGTTCAGCTCTTCGGGGTGCTGCCCCGGCTCTACATCCCGGTCAGCGAGTTCGTCGTGACCCCGGTTCTGGGCTGGTGGCACACCCCGAGCCCGGTCGGCGTCGTGGATCCGGCCGAGACGGCCCGGGTGTTCACGGTTGCGGTGGCCGACCTCACGGATCCCGAGTACCGGGTCACGACGGTCCACCCGCGGGGGCATCTGGGCCCCGGGTTCACCGTCGAGTCGGCCCTCGTCTGGGGTTTCACGGCAGGAGTGATCGACCGGATCCTGCACTTCGCCGGCTGGGAACGTCCGTGGGACCGATCACGTCAGGTCCCGCTCGACTGGCACGCATGAGACGGTGGCCCACGTGAACGTGCTGGACATCCTGTTGTTGCTCGCCGCCGTGTGGTTCGCGATCGTCGGCTACCGCCAGGGGTTCGTCGTCGGCATCCTGTCGGTGATCGGCTTCCTGGGCGGTGGCCTGGTCGCCGTTGCCCTACTCCCGCTGATCTGGGACCGGGTGACCGACGACGGCACCCAGGTGTCCACCACGGTCGTGGTCATCGCCGTCGTCGCGGTCATCATCTGTGCCTCGGTCGGCCAGGCGCTGACCACCCACCTCGGCGGCAAACTCCGCCGCCAGATCACCGGTACGCCCGCGCGCGTGCTCGACGCCACCGGCGGCGCCCTGGTCAACGTGGTCGCGATGCTGCTCGTGGCCTGGCTGATCGGCTCGGCGCTCGCCGGCACCTCGCTGCCCACGCTGGGCAAGGAGGTCCGTAACTCCAAGGTGCTCCTGGGGGTTTCGCGGGTGCTGCCCGACCAGGCGAACACCTGGTTCTCGGACTTCAGCTCCACCCTCGCGCGCAACGGCTTCCCCCAGGTGTTCAGCCCGTTCTCCAACGAGCCCATCACCGAGGTGAAGGCGCCCGACCCGGCGCTCGCCACCAGTCCCGTCGCGGACCTGGCCAAGCGCTCGATCGTGAAGGTCGTGGGCACGGCGCCCAGTTGCAGCAAGGTGCTGGAGGGCACGGGCTTCGTCTTCGCGCCCGGCAAGGTCATGACCAACGCGCACGTCGTCGGCGGGGTCGGTGAGCCGACCGTGCAGATCGGCGGCGAGGGCAAGCTGTACGACGGCAAGGTCGTGCTCTACGACTGGGAGCGTGACATCGCCGTCCTGGACGTGCCCAAGCTGAAGGCGCCGCCGCTGGAGTTCACCGACAAGGACGCGACGAGCGGCGGCGACGCGATCGTCGCCGGCTTCCCGGAGAACGGCGCGTACGACGTCCGCGCGGCCCGGGTCCGCGGCCGGATCAATGCCAACGGACCGGACATCTACCACCGCGGCACCGTCCGACGGGACGTCTACTCGCTGTTCGCGACGGTCCGCCAGGGCAACTCCGGCGGCCCGCTGCTTACGCCCGAAGGAAAGGTCTACGGGGTCGTGTTCGCGAAGTCCCTCGACGACCCGAACACCGGCTACGCGCTGACCTTGGACGAGATCCGCGACGACATCGAGAAGGGCCGGACCGCCGAGCGCCGGGTCGAGAGCCAGGGCTGCGCCCTCTGACGCGGCGCCCCGCCGGGTCCCTACGTCCGTGGATGCCGCAGGCGTGCGGAGACCCAGCGGGCCCGGCGGCGCAGGATGCGGGGAATTCCGAGGCGTGGGTCGTGGCCGTGCCGGCCGGCCCTCTCGTGCGTGCCCGGTGTGGCTGCCGGGCGGCGTTCGTGCGCGGTGTCACCGTAGTCGTGCGTCCAGCTCATACTCGGCTCTGTGCCCGGGCCCCATGGTCCGTAACCCCGTACGGGGCGGCCAATTGGCCTATGCGCCGGGCAATTGAATGCCCGTAGGGCGATCCGACTGCTGAACTGCCCTGTGTGCGGCGGACGGTCAGCGGTCCGGCTCGGGGTCCTTCAGCCAGTTCTCCAGCTCGGTCGAGAAGGCGACGGGGTCCTCCTCGTGCGGGAAGTGCCCGAGCCCGTCGAACAGCCGCCACCGGTAGGGGGCTTCGACGTACTCGCCGGATCCGGCGGCGCTGCGCGTGCGCATCACCGGGTCGAGTGAACCGTGCAGGTGCAGCGTGGGCACCCGGACGGGCCGCTTCATCCGCCGGTTGAACTGGAGCCCGTCGGGCCGGGCCATCGACCGCATCATCCAGCGGTACGGCTCGATCGAGCAGTGCGCGGTGGACGGGATGCACATGGCCCGCCGGTACACGGCGAGGTCCTCCTCCTCGGGAGGTCGCGGCCCCGACCAGTCGCGGATCAGGTCCCCCACGAGGGCCCCGCCGTCGGCGACGAGCTGCCGCTCGGGCACGAAGGGCCGCTGGAAGCCCCAGATGTGGGAACTCGCCCGGGTCTGGCCGAAGTCCGACAGCATCGCCGAGCGCCAGCGACGGGGATGGGGCATGGACGACACGACGAGCCGGCGCACCAGCTTGGGCCGCATCACGGCCGCCGTCCAGGCGAGATAGCCGCCCAGGTCGTGCCCGACGAGCGCGGCGTCCGGCTCGCCGAGGGACCGCACGACCCCGGTGATGTCGAGCGCCAGGTTGGCGGGGTCGTAGCCGCGCGGGGTGCGGTCGCTGCCGCCGACCCCGCGCAGGTCCATCGCGACCGCGCGGTACCCGGCGGCGGCGAGCGCGGTCAGTTGGTGCCGCCACGTCCACCAGAACTGCGGGAAGCCGTGCAGCAGCAGCACCAGCGGTCCGTCACCGAGCTCGGCGACGTGGAACCGGGCACCGTTGGCGGCCACGTCCCGGTGCGTCACCGCTTCCCCGCCGGGGAGGCCGAGCCGCACGGCTGTGGCGGCCGTGGGCGGAATGCTGGGGTCCGGCGTGGGCGCTGTCATGAGGACGAGCGTGCCACACCCACAGCCTTGTCACTCACCGGCCGCGGGTGCGGCTTGACGGTCCCGACCACCGCGGCGGTCTGCTTGACCGAGGCGATGGACTTCTCCGGCGGCTTGATCTTCTTGAACTTCCGTACGGCGATCAGCGCGAGCACGCCCGCGATCAGCAGGAACGCGCCGCCGACGATCAGGAAGGACCAGGCGAGGCCGAGCCCCAGGTTGTGGATCCCGTACGCCGCGGCGAAGGTCAGCACGGGGAGGGAGAAGACGGCGAAGACACCCGCGGCGACGAGGGAGACGCTGCCGCTGCCCACGCGCTTGGCGTCCTCGCGGAGCTCGGCCTTGGCCAGGGCGATCTCGTCGTGAACCAGGGCGGACATCTCGGCGGTGGCCGAGGCGACCAGCTGGCCGAGTGTGCGCTCGGCTCCCTGCGCCCCTTGGTCCACTGCGCTCATCGCTCTCTCCTTCTGTCGTCCGCCGCCGCCTGGCGGCTGTGGTGCGTCTGTCCCCGCGTCGTCACTCAGATCATGCCGGACGGTCGGCCTCGGTGGTGGACCCGGCTTCGCTTTGGAGCGCGGTGGCGGCCGCCTTCTCCGCCTTGCGGCGGTGTTCCGCCGCCCGGTCCTCGTAGATCTTCGCCATCCGCAGGTGGTACTCGGGCTTGTCCTCCTCGTAGATGTCCGGGATGCCGTCCTGATCGTCGTCGCGCTCCTCGGCCTCGGTGAGCAGCCGGTAGCGGCGGTCGCGGAGCTTGAGCAGCACGCACGCCGTCACGGCGGCGATGAGGGAGCCGATCAGCACGGCGGCCTTGACCTCGTCGGTGAGGGTCGCGTCGCCCGCGAAGGCGAGCTCGCCGATGAGGAGGGAGACGGTGAAGCCGATGCCGGCGAGCGTGGCGACGGCGAAGACGTCGGGCCAGGCCAGGTCCTCGTTCAGCTCGGCCTTGGTGAAGCGGGCGGCCAGCCAGGTCCCGCCGAAGATGCCCGCGGCCTTGCCGACGACGAGGCCGAGGACCACGCCGAGGGTCTCGGGGCGGGTGAAGACCTGCGCGATGGCCTCGTCGGAGAGCGAGACCCCGGCGGAGAGGAGGGCGAAGAGCGGGACGGCGAGACCGGCCGAGACGGGCCGGACCAGGTGCTCGATGTGCTCGCCGGGGGAGCTCCGCTCGCCCTCCCTGCGGCTGCAGCGGAGCATCAGGCCCATGGCGACGCCGGCGATGGTGGCGTGTACGCCGCTGTTGTACATCAGGCCCCAGATGACCAGGGCGAGCGGGACGTAGACGTACCAGCCCCGGACGTCGCGGCGGAGCAGGAACCAGAAGAGGGCCAGTCCCACCAGCGCCCCTCCCAGCGCCAGGAAGTCGATCTCGCTGGTGAAGAAGACCGCGATGATCAGGATGGCGAAGAGGTCGTCGACGACGGCGAGGGTCAGCAGGAAGGCGCGCAGGGCCGAGGGGAGGGAGGTGCCGATGACGGCGAGCACGGCGAGTGCGAAGGCGATGTCCGTTGCCGTCGGGACTGCCCAGCCGTCCATGGAGCCGTTGCCGGTGACGTTGACCAGTGCGTAGACCAGTGCGGGCACGGCCATGCCGCAGAGGGCGGCGATCACCGGGAGAGCGGCGGCCTTGGGGTCGCGCAGGTCGCCCGCGACGAGTTCGCGCTTGAGCTCGATGCCGGCGACGAAGAAGAAGATGGCGAGGAGTCCGTCGGCCGCCCAGTGCTGGAGGGAGAGGTCCAGGCCGAGGGAGGCGGGGCCGATGTGGAAGGACCGTACGCTCGCGTAGCTGTCCGAGATGGCGGGGATGTTGGCCCAGAGCAGCGCGGCGATCGCGGCCACGAGGAGCAGGACGCCGCCCACCGTCTCGGCGCGCAGGGCATCGGCGATGTAGCGGCTCTCGGGCAGCGAGAGCCGGCCGAGGAGCTTGCGGCTCTTGTGGTCGGTGGGGGTGGGCGCGGCCACGGGGGCACCTCCGGGGGCTGTTGGACGGCATGACGGAACTGGTTGCCGACCAGACTTCCCGGCGCACCCTGTGGTCTTTCTTTACGCTTTCAAGATTTTACAGGGTGTACGCGAGGGCGTATCCGGCGATCGTCACTTTATGCGCGAAAGGGGCACCCGGCGCGTCGCGCCGAGTGCCCCTTCCCGCGTCCGTCGCCGGTGACGCCGGTGTCGTGGTGTCAGTCCTCGCTGCCGGCGGCGGCCGGGAGCTTGCTCTGGATGAGGTCCATGACGGAGGAGTCGGCGAGCGTGGTGACGTCGCCGACGGCGCGGTTCTCCGCCACGTCGCGCAGCAGACGGCGCATGATCTTGCCCGAGCGGGTCTTCGGCAGTTCCTGCACCGGCAGGATCCGCTTGGGCTTGGCGATCGGGCCGAGCGTGCTGCCCACGTGGTTGCGCAGGTCCGCGACCAGGTTCTCGGTCTCGGACGCGCTGCCGCGCAGGATGACGAAGGCCACGATGGCCTGGCCGGTGGTCTCGTCGGTGGCGCCGACGACGGCGGCCTCGGCGACCGCGGGGTGCGAGACGAGCGCCGACTCGACCTCGGTGGTGGAGATGTTGTGGCCGGAGACCAGCATCACGTCGTCCACCCGGCCCAGCAGCCAGATGTCGCCGTCGTCGTCCTTCTTGGCGCCGTCGCCCGCGAAGTACTTGCCCTCGAAACGCGACCAGTAGGTGTCGATGAACCGCTGGTCGTCGCCCCAGATGGTGCGCAGCATCGACGGCCACGGCTCGGTGAGGACCAGGTAGCCGCCCCCGCCGTCCGGGACCTCGTGCGCCTCGTCGTCCACGACGGTGGCGGAGATTCCGGGCAGGGCGCGCTGGGCGGAGCCCGGCTTGGTGTGCGTGACGCCGGGCAGCGGGGAGATCATCATCGCGCCGGTCTCGGTCTGCCACCAGGTGTCCACGATCGGGCAGCGGTCGCCGCCGATGTGCTTGCGGTACCAGACCCAGGCCTCGGGGTTGATCGGCTCGCCGACGGATCCCAGGACACGCAGGCTCGACAGGTCGAACTTGGCGGGGATGTCGTCGCCCCACTTCATGAACGTGCGGATGGCCGTGGGCGCCGTGTAGAGGATCGTGACGCCGTACTTCTGCACGACCTCCCAGAACCGGCCCTGGTGCGGGGTGTCCGGCGTGCCCTCGTACATGACCTGAGTGGCGCCGTTCGCGAGCGGCCCGTAGACGATGTAGGAGTGCCCGGTCACCCAGCCGATGTCGGCCGTGCACCAGTAGACGTCGCTCTCCGGCTTCAGGTCGAAGACCGCGTGGTGGGTGTAGGCCGCCTGCGTGAGGTAGCCGCCGGAGGTGTGCAGGATGCCCTTCGGCTTACCCGTGGTCCCCGAGGTGTAGAGGATGAAGAGCGGGTGCTCGGCGTCGAAGGCCTGCGGGGCGTGCTCGGCGGACTGGCGGGCGACCACGTCGTGCCACCAGACGTCGCGGCCCTCGGTGAGGGCGGTGTCCTGGCCGGTGCGGCGTACGACGAGTACGTGCTCGACCTGGGGGCACTTGGCGACGGCCTCGTCGATGGCGGGCTTCAGGGCGCTGGGCTTGCCGCGGCGGTAGCCGCCGTCGGCGGTGATGACCAGCTTGGCGTCGGCGTCCTGGATCCGGGAGGCGACGGCGTCGGCGGAGAAGCCGCCGAAGACCACCGAGTGCGCGGCGCCGATGCGGGCGCACGCGAGCATCGCGACGACCGCCTCGGGGATCATCGGGAGGTAGACGGCGACGCGGTCGCCGGCCTCGACGCCCAGCTCGGTGAGGGCGTTGGCGGCCCTGGAGACCTCGTCCTTGAGCTCGGCGTAGGTGATCGAGCGGCTGTCTCCGGGCTCGCCCTCGAAGTGGATGGCGACGCGGTCGCCGTTGCCGGCCTCCACGTGGCGGTCCACGCAGTTGTAGGCGACGTTCAGCCTGCCGTCGGCGAACCACTTCGCGAAGGGCGGGTTCGTCCAGTCGAGCGTCTCGGTCGGCTCGGTGGCCCAGGTCAGCCGCCGGGCCTGCTCGGCCCAGAAGCCCAGCCGGTCCGCGTCGGCCTGTGCGTACGCAGCCTCTTTCACATTGGCGGCGGCGGCCAGATCGGCGGGCGGTGCGAACCGCCGCTCCTCCTTGAGCAGATTGGCCAGGCTCTCATTGCTCACGACATCTCCCTTTCCCAGGGTGTCCGTTGTGTCCCCGGGCATAGCTCATCAGTCTGCGGCCCGGGTGACAAGGGGTAACCTGAAATTGGTTTAGACCTATATCACGCAGACGGTCGGTACGAGAACGGCGTGCGAACGGCCCCTCCCCGCTGCAGGGTGCGGGAAGGGGCCAATCGATGGCACGGATACCGGAGGGTATCGGTTCAGGCGTGCTGGCCGACCGTGTCGAAGACCCTGCAGTCGAAGAAGTCCTCGCCCTCGGACAGCAGGTAGGCCTGGGCCTCACCCACGTGGAAGTACATCCCGTGCAGTTCCAGGCTGCCCTCGGCGAGCCGCCGGGCCACCGATTCGTGGGCCCGCAGGTGCTCCAGCTGCTGGACCACATTGGTCAGGCACAGCTGCTCCACGGCGTCGGCGGGCAACCGGCCCGCGATCCGGGCCCACGCGTGATGGCGGCTCGCCATCCGCTCCAGACTGGGCAGTCCGTGGCGCAGCCAGCGGCGCAGCGGGGTCACCGCGACCCCGGGAGCGGAGCTGAGGAGGGCCTGCATGGCCCCGCAGCCCGAGTGCCCGCAGACCGTGATGCTGTCCACCTTCAGCACGTCCACCGCGTACTCGATGGCCGCCGCGACGGAGTCGTCCGTGGACTCGGCCCCGGGCAGCGGCACCAGGTTCCCGACGTTGCGGACGGTGAACAGGTCTCCGGGGCCGCTCGCCGTGATCATGCTGGTCACCAGCCGGGAGTCCGCGCAGGTGATGAAGAGCTGGGAGGGCCGCTGCCCCTCGCGGGCCAGCCGCGCCAGCTCGTCCCGCACGTGGGGTGCGGTGTCCCGCTGGAAGGCGCTGATCCCGTTGGCCAGTTGGCCCGCGCCGCGCCGCCGGGGCGGTGAGGGGTCCTGCGCCCCCGCGTCCTGCGCTCCGACGCCCTGTGCTCCGGCGTCCCGTGCCCCGACGTCCTGCGGGTCCGTGGCCGCCGCTGCCGCCATGGTCGCGGCCGTGGCCGTACGGGTGGCCGTGGCACGGTGGTCGCAGTGGTTCTGCCAGGGGGTCCAGGGGCGGCAGCACTGGTGGGTCCCGCGCTGCTGGGCGCGCCGGGACCGCTCGCCAAGGTGCCCGCCCTCGGCGTGGCGGCCGTCGTGGCCGCGACCGGATCCGTGCGCCCCGTCCGCGGTCCCGTCGGTGCTTCCGGCCCCGTCCGCTCCGGTGGGGGAACCGGCCTTCCCGGCCGCGGCCGGATCGGCCCCGGTGATCCGGGCCGCCTGCCCCGAGCGGCCGGTGACCTCCAGGGACCCCCCGTGCGCCAGGTGGGACTGCTGCCAGTCCTGGATCGTCTCGTAGGCCGCGTGGTCCATGAAGGACCCGTCGAGCTCGACCACGGCGTGGGCTCCGTGCGGGATCTGGTTGAGCACCCGGCTCAGCCGCGGCACCGCGAGGAAGGTCAACTGCCCGCGCGCACGGACCCGGTGGACACCGCTGTCCAGCCGCTCCAGCGTGAAGCGCGTCCGGGCGAGCCGGTGCAGGGCCAGGGCCACGGCCACGGCGATGCCCACGGCCACGCCCTCCAGTACCCCGCCGAGCACCACGGCCACGATGGTCGTCCCGTAGACGAGGGCCTCCCGGTGCCGGGTGACGCTGCGCAGGTGCGTGATGCTGACCATCTGCACCCCCACCGCCATCACCAGGGCGGCCAGCGTGGCCAGCGGGATCAGGTCGAGGAGCGGGACCAGCAGGAAGGCGGCGAGCAGCACCCACAGGCCGTGCAGCATGGCCGAATTCCGGCTGGCCGCTCCGGACTTGACGTTCGCCACGCTGCGCACGGCCACGCCCGTGATCGGCAGCCCGCCCAGAGCACCGGAGACGATGTTCGCCGCGCCCTGCCCGCGCAGCTCACGGTCGAGATCGGCGCGCGGCGGGCGGTTGTCCGTGCCCCGCTCGGAGGCGATCAGCTTGTCGGTCGCGACCGACGAGAGCAGGGACTCCACGCTTCCGACCAGGGTGATGGTCAGTACGGCGGCGATGAGACCGAGAACCGGTCCTTCGGGCATCTCGGGAAGGGCGTGGCTGCGCCAGGACGGCAGGTCCACCCGGGGAAGGCTGAGCCCGGCCAGAGCGGCGAAGGCGGTGGCCGTGGCGACGGCGGCGAGGGGTGCCGGCACCTTGCGCAGGCCCCGGCCCACCCGCCCGGGCAGCCGCGGCCAGCCGAGCAGGACGACCAGTGTCAGCACGCTGATGCCGAGTGCCACGGGGTGCAGGTCGGCCAGCTGGGCCGGCAGCCCGAGGACGTTCGCCACGGCCGAGCTCTGCGGGGTGCCGCCGAGCACGATGTGCAGCTGGGCCAGTGCGATGGTCACGCCGATGCCCGCGAGCATGCCGTGCACGATGGCCGGGCTGACCATGAGCGCGGACCGCGCGGTGCGCAGGGCGGCGAGGCCGAGCTGGCAGACACCGGCGAGCACGGTGATGGCACACGTGGTGCGCCATCCATACCGCTGGATCAACTCCGCGGTGACCACGGTGAGTCCGGCCGCGGGCCCGCTCACCTGGAGCGGAGCGCCGCCCAGGCGTCCGGCGACGATCCCGCCCACCGCGGCCGCGACCAGGCCCGCCTGGAGCGGGGCTCCGGTGGCCAGGGCGATGCCGAGGGAGAGCGGCATGGCGATCAGGAAGACGGTGATGGAGGCGGAGAGGTCCGCGGAGAGATCTTTGCGGATCCCCTGGGGTGTGCGTGTGGGGAAGGTGGCTGTCATGGGGTCCCGTCTCCTCTGGGATGAGGGGTGAAGCGGCGGGAGTCTCAACACTCAGTAAACGGATGGTAATGGAGAGTAAAGATGAGTGGTGGATAATTCGGGCAAATGGCTTATGAATTAGCACTCAAGGGTGATTAAGCATTTTGTCCGGCTTGTCATACCTTCCTTGCGGTGGACCGCATGGCACGTTGCGGCGCGGAAGTCCTGCGATGGAACTGCGAGGGAGAGGTGGGGCGGATGATCGCCGCCACGAAGAAGATCGCCGGCGGCCTGGTCGCCACGGCGCTGGTCCTGGGCGTCGCCGGGTGCACCGCCTCGGAACCCGCGAAGTCCCCGGCCGCCGGAGGCCCGAACGCGCTGAAGGGCGCTCCGGAGGCCCCCGGCAGCGTCAACCGCCCCATCGGCGACGGTTCGACGGCGTACACCGGGCCGCAGCCGAATGTGCAGAAGCCGCAGAAGCTGAAGCCGGGGGAGAAGCCCCCGCAGTTCGTGGTGTTCTCGTGGGACGGGGCCGGCGAGGACAGCCAGAAGCTCTTCTCGCACTTCCGCGAGGTGGGCAGGAAGTACAACGCCCGCATGACGTACTTCCTCAGCGGCGTGTACATGCTCCCGGAGGAGAAGCGTTTCCTCTATACCGCGCCGCAGCACGCGCCCGGCCGCTCCGACATCGGCTTCGGCGACCTGCAGGGCATCAAGGACACCGCCGCGCAGGTCCGTGCCGCCTGGCTGGAGGGAAATGAGATCGGTACCCACTTCAACGGGCACTTCTGCGGGCCCGACGGCGGCGTCGGCACCTGGTCCGTGGAGGAGTGGAAGAGCGAGATCGACCAGGCCAAGTCCTTCGTCAAGAACTGGAAGACGAACGCGGGCCTGAAGCAGGAGCAGGCGCTCCCCTTCGACTACGACAAGGAGCTCATCGGCGCCCGGACCCCCTGCCTCGAAGGGCAGAAGAACTTCATGCTGGCGGCGAAGGACATGGGCTTCCGCTACGACTCCAGCGGCATCAGCAAGCAGATCTGGCCCAAGAAGACGGACGGCCTCTGGGACATCCCGCTCCAGCTCGTGCCGATGCCGGGCCGCGCCTTCGACACACTGAGCATGGACTACAACTACATGGTCAACCAGTCCGGGACGACCTCCCAGGGCGACCCCTCGCAGCACACCTACTGGGGCGACCAGATGCGCGACGGCCTGCGACAGGCCTTCGACCGCGTCTACCAGGGCAACCGCGCGCCGCTGATCATCGGCAACCACTTCGAGTCCTGGAACGGCGGCACCTACATGCGCGCCGTCGAGGAGTCGATCAAGGGCATGTGTACGCAGAAGGAGGTCCGCTGCGTGCCGTTCCGCGAGCTGGTGGACTGGCTCGACGCCCAGGACCCCAAGGCCCTGGAGTGGATGCGCACCCTCGACGTCGGCGAGGCGCCGAAGGAGGGCTGGACGAAGTTCCTGACCGCGGGGCCGCCGGCGCCGCCGGCCGCCCCCGACGGCGTCAAGCCGGCTGCGGAGCCGGCCGAAGGGGCTGAGGACGAGGGCTGACGACCTCGTCGGCGCCCGCGCCGCCGTCGAACGCGTCGGGGGCGTTCGGGCCCTCGCACAGGACGAACCCGGGGTCGACCTGTTCCGCCAGGTCGGCTCCGGTCTTGGCGTTGCCCCAGCTCTCCGCGTTCTTGAGGTGGAAGCTCACCATCTGCTCGGTGTACCGGACCCAGTCGCGGTGCGCGTACGAGTCGTCGGCGGCGTCCTGGAGCGCCTGGAGGGCGAATCGGTTGGTCGCCTCCAGCAGGTCGAAGGAGGCGGGGCGGCCCTTCTCCATCGCCCGCACCCAGTCGGAGTGCCCGACGGTGACCAGCAGGTCCTCGCCGACCTCGTCCTGGAGAAATTCGATGTCCTCGGGGCCCTGCACCTTGTTGCCGACGACCTTGAGCGCCACCCCGAAGTCCCTCGCGTACTCCTTGTACTGGCGGTAGACGGACACGCCCTTGCGGGTCGGTTCGGCGACGAGGAAGGTCACGTCGAAGCGGGTGAACATGCCCGAGGCGAAGGAGTCGGAGCCCGCCGTCATGTCGACGACCACGTACTCGTCCGGTCCGTCGACGAGGTGGTTCAGGCACAGCTCGACGGCTCCGACCTTGGAGTGGTAGCAGGCCACGCCCAGATCGGCCTCCGTGAACGGCCCGGTGGCCATGAGGCGTACGGGATCTCCGTCGAGCAGCACCGTGCGCGCGCAGGCCTCGTACACCGGGTTGTCCCCGGTGACGCGCAGCAGCCGCGAGCCGCGGCCCGGCGGAGTGGTCTTGATCATCGTGTCGGCGGACGCGATGCGCGGGTTGGAGCCCCGCAGATAGTCCTTGATCAGGGGCAGGTGCGCACCCAGGGCAGGCAGCGCGGCGGCCTCGTCCTCGGCGAGGCCGAGCGCGGCGCCGAGGTGCTGGTTGATGTCTGCGTCCACCGCGACGACGGGGGCTTCGTTGGCGGCGAGGTGACGGATGAAGAGGGAGGACAGCGTCGTCTTGCCGCTGCCGCCCTTTCCCACGAAAGCGATCTTCATGTTCACCAAGCGTAGTGGGTGAGTAGCGCTGTGTTGTCAAGGTGAGTGAAGAAGACCACTCCAAGGAGGGGTCGGTACCGAGCCCGCGCAGTGCGTAGGCTCCTTACTTATGAGTAGCGCTTCTGACCCGTTGGCCGCCCTGGCCGGGCTGCCGGGTGTCGCCGATTCCGTGGATTCCGTACGCAAGGCCGTGGACCGGGTCTACGGGCACCGGGTGATGCGCCGCCGCAGCGGTGAGATCACCTCGGAGGCCGCCCTGCGCGGCGCCCGCGGCAGCGCGGCGCTGTCCGGTGCGGACTGGGCGCTGGAGGAGGTGCGGCGGCGTACCGACTTCGGTGCGGAGCCGGAGGCGCTGACCGTGGGCGCCGCGCTGCGGCTCACCGCGGAGGCCGGGCAGTTGCTGAGTATCTGGCGTCAGTCGCCGCTGCGGGTCCTGGCGCGCCTGCATCTGGTGGCGGTCGGGTCGACGGCCGAGGGTGACGTGGTGGGCCGACCGCGCCTCGCGGGCGAGCCGGTGGCCGAGCCGCTGGTGGAGGCACCGCTTCCGGGGGCCGACGAGGTCGCCGGCCGGCTGGACGGCCTGTCCCGGATCATCATCGCGGGCGGTTCGGCCCCGGCGCTGGTCACGGCTGCGGTGGTGCACGGCGAGCTGCTGGCCCTGCGGCCCTTCGCCTCGTACAACGGGCTGGTCGCGCGTGCGGCCGAGCGCATCGTCCTGATCAACAGCGGGCTGGACCCCAAGGCCATTTGCCCGGCCGAGGTCGGTCACGCGGAGCAGGGCGCCGAGGCCTATCTGGCGGCCTTCGAGGGCTACCTCTCCGGAACCCCGGAGGGCGTGGCGGCGTGGATCGGCCACTGCGGCCGGGCGATCGAGCTCGGGGTGCGCGAGTCGACGGCGGTCTGCGAAGCCCTGCAGCGCGGCGCTGCCTGAGCCCTTCGAGGGATGCGGGCCCGACATGGGTTGCGGCGACACCGTACTGCTCTGGTGTCGCCGCTGGCATTCACGCCCAGTTACCAAGCGTCCTCGAAAGTTGCCCATCAGGTCGGGTACTTTGCCCGTCACCTGGTGCGGCTGGCCCGTAATCGACGGGTCGACGTCGCGTGGGTGCTCGGCGTTCATGCATCGGTCCGTGGGCCTTACTGCGTTGAAAGATGATCCTCTCGGATGTTCTTTGGTCTCGCGGGCCGTTGCTTTATTTGTACTCCGCTTCGCTGCTGTGCGAAACCCCTGGCTCCACTTTTTACTTTCCGGGGCGAGTGGGTGTGAACCGGACAGCCTGAATCGGTGCAGGTGGGGCAATCAGGCCGAGGTGGCGGCCGACAGGGCGTGGGCCCGGCGCCGGCTCGCGTACCAGACCAGCCCGGCGGTGGCCGCGGCCGCGCCCACGGCGGCCGCGGCGATGAGGGCCGGGCGGGCGGGCATCGACAGTCCGGGGAGCCGCTGCTTGAGCCGTACCGGCCGGTTGAAGACCAGGACCGGCCACTCGCGGGCCGTCGCCTCCCGGCGCAGCGCGCGGTCCGGGTTGACGGCGTGCGGGTGCCCGACCTCCTCCAGCATCGGGATGTCGGTCGCCGAGTCGCTGTAGGCGTAGCACCGGGAGAGGTCGTAGCCCTCGGACTCGGCGAGCTCCCGTACGGCCTCCGCCTTGGTGGGCCCGTAGGCGTAGTAGTCGATTTCGCCGGTGAAGCAGCCGTCCTCGCCCACGACCATGCGCGTGGCGACGACCCGGTCCGCGCCGAGCATCTCGCCGATCGGCTCGACGACCTCCGCTCCCGAGGTGGACACGATCACCACGTCACGGCCGGCCGTGTGGTGGGCCTCGATCAGGGAAGCGGCCTCGTCGTAGATGATCGGGTCGATGAGGTCGTGCAGGGTCTCCGCGACGATCTCCCGCACCTGCTGCACGTTCCACCCCTTGCAGAGGGCGGACAGGTACTCCCGCATCCGTTCCATCTGATCGTGGTCGGCGCCGCCGGCCAGGAAGATGAACTGGATGTAGGCGGTGCGCAACACGGCCCGCCGGTTGATCAGGCCGCCTTGGTAGAAGGACTTGCTGAACGTCAAGGTGCTCGACTTCGCAATGACCGTCTTGTCCAGATCGAAGAACGCGGCGGTGCGAGGCGAGGAGTGCGGCAAGGGCTGATTTTCCACGCCCCGAGCATATGCGCCCACCATTCGGCGTAAGGTGTGGCGCGTGGGTTTGCCTGAGAGGGCTCTCGGGTACACCATGGAAGTCACGGATCGTTCGCGACCGTGCTAACCCGGTCTGGCTCCTCCCCCCCCGAGTCGGACCGTGGGGACGACCCCCGCTCTCCCCCCCGGCGGGGGTCGTCGCATGTCCGGACGCGGTTCGCGTCCCCGGCTTCGGCCCCGATCGACCATCTCCTCGGCCCTCCCCTTCTGCGGGACCCGCCCGTGCCAGGCCCTCACCCCGTCAGACGTGTGACGCTGCGTAGTCGTTCCCGTGCGCTCCGGAACTCACCTGTGAGGGTGACCGGGTTATTCACAATCGATGGGTTGTCCACAGTTATTGGGCAAGATCCACTTCTTTTTCCCGATCGCTGCACGGTGATTCCAGCCGCGAAGTCCGTGGCGCTGGGATTTGCAGTGAGAAGGGGGCGGAGATCGTGGCTCGATCGAAGTCGTGCGAAACACCGAAGTCCGTGACGACCGGAAGGGCGGCGGGGGTTGAAGCCGTCACCGGAGCCCCGCCCGCAGGCGCGTCCGCCGGGGGCCGGCCGCTGATCATCACCGAAGACCCCCTGCTGCTCGACGACTTGCTGCGGCTCTGCGCCGCAGCGGGGGCCGAGCCGCACGTGCTCCACGGGGCGCCGGGGCCCGGCGGTGCGGCCGTGGAAGCGGAGGCCGGGCGGGCCGCAGGCGGGGCCGATCCGTCGATTTCGTCAACTGGCTTCAATCGCACCGGAGTCGGCTGGGATTCGGCCCCCCTCGTGCTGGTCGGGGACGATGCCGCGCGGCGGGTGCGGGGTGCGCCTCGCAGGACCGGGGTCTTCCTGGTCGGACGGGACCTCGACGACCCCCTCGTGTGGCAGCGGGCGGTGGAGATCGGCGCCGAGGAAGTGTTGCGCCTCCCCGACGCCGAGGGCCGGCTCGTGGACCGGATCGCCGATGTCGTCGAAGGCGCCGGCCGGCCCGCCCTCGCCGTCGGGGTGATCGGAGGCAGCGGCGGGGCGGGCGCCTCCACCCTGGCCTGCGCCCTCGCGGTCCGGGCCGCCCGCGCCGGCGAGCGGACCATGCTCATCGACGGCGACCCGCTGGGCGGCGGTATGGACGTACTGCTCGGCGGCGAGAGCGCCACAGGCCTGCGCTGGCCGGACTTCGCGGCCTCCCGGGGGCGGGTGGGCGCCGGAGCGCTGGAGGAGTCCCTGCCCGAACTGCACGAGCTGCGGGTGCTCAGCTGGGACCGCGGGGACCGGGTGGTCGTGCCGCCCACCGCCGTCCGCTCGGTGGTGGCCGCGGCGCGCCGCCGGGGCGGGGTCGTCGTGGTCGACCTCCCGCGCCGGGTGGACGAGGCCGTGGCCGAGGTGCTGGCCCAGCTCGACCTGGTGCTGATGGTGGTGGCGGGCGAGCTGCGGTCGGTGGCCGCAGCGGGCCGGGTGGCCGCCGGTGTGCGGATGGTGGCCCGGGACGTCCGCGTCGTCGTCCGGGGACGCTGCCCGGGCGGACTCGATCCGGAGGCCGTTGCGGGCCTGCTGGGGGCGCCGCTGGCCGGTGAGGTGCCCGTCGAGGTGGGCCTCCCGGGCCGGGTGGCCGAGGGCGAGCCACCAGGGGCGCAGGCGCGCGGCTCGCTCGCCCGCTTCTGCGACGGCTTCTGGCAGCGGGCGCTCGGTGCCGCTCAGGGGGTGCCGGCATGAGCGCGGTGCTGCTGGACGCGGTGCGCCGACGGCTCGCCGAGAGCGGCGCGGAGCCGACCCCGGCGCGGGTGGCGGCGGCCCTGCGCGCACAGGGCAGGCTGCTGGGCGACGAGGAAGTGCTCGGCGCGGCCGCCGAGTTGCGTTCCGAACTGGTCGGCGCGGGTCCGCTGGAGCCGCTGCTCGCCGATCCGGAGGTGACCGACGTGCTGGTCGCGGCCCCGGACCGGGTGTGGGTGGACCGCGGCGGCGGGCTGGAACTGACAGGCGTGACCTTCGCCGACGCGGGGGCCGTGCGCAGGCTCGCCCAGCGGCTGGCCGCCGTCGCCGGCCGGCGTCTCGACGACGCCCGACCCTGGGTGGACGCCCGGATGCCGGACGGGACCCGGCTGCACGCCGTGCTGCCACCGGTCTCCGTGGGCTCGGCCTGTCTTTCGCTGCGGGTCGTGCGCCCGCGGGCGTTCACCCTGGACGAGCTCGTCGCGGCGGGCACGCTGCCGCCCGGCGGGCAGGGGCTGCTGCGGGACATGGTCGAGGCCCGGTTGTCGTTCCTCGTCTCCGGCGGGACGGGGACCGGCAAGACCACGCTCCTGAGTGCCCTGTTGGGGCTGGTGGGCCCCGGTGAGCGGATCGTCCTGGCCGAGGATTCCGCCGAGCTGCGTCCCGACCATCCGCACGTGGTGCGGCTGGAGACCCGGCCGGCCAATCAGGAGGGCGCGGGGCTGGTCACGCTGGCGGACCTGGTCCGGCAGGCACTGCGGATGCGGCCCGACCGGCTGGTGGTGGGGGAGGTGCGGGGCGCCGAGGTGGCGGACCTGCTCGCCGCCCTGAACACCGGCCACGAGGGGGGTTGCGGCACGGTGCACGCCAATGCCGCCGCTCATGTCCCGGCCCGGCTGGAGGCCCTGGGGACGGCCGCGGGGCTCGACCGGGGCGCGCTGCACAGCCAGCTGGCCGCCGCGCTGACCCTCGTGCTGCACCTGGTGCGGGACCGGGCGGGGCGGCGCCGGGTGGCCGAGGTGCACGTCCTGGAACGGGATCGCGCCGGACTGGTGGTGACCGTGCCCGCGCTGCGGTGGGCCGCCCGCGGTTTCGTACGTGAGCAGGGCTGGGAGCGTCTGCGTCCGCTGCTGCGGGGTGCCCGGTGAGCGCCGGGGCGGCATTTCCGCTGCCGCTGTTCGCGGGGGTGCTGTGCGCGGGCGCGGCCGCCTGGGGGATCGCCGGATGCGACCGGGTGTCCCGACGGGCCGGGGCGGTGCTGGCCGGAGGGGGCGGGCCGCTCGCCTGCGGGCCGCCGCGCCGGGAGCTGCTGCTCGGCGCCGTACGGGTGCGGGCCGTGCGGTGGCGGGAGTGGGTCTGCCTCGGGGCCGGGCTGGTGATCGCGGTCCTGGGCGGGTCGGTGCTGCCGTTGCCGGCCGGAGCGGCCGCGGTACCCCTGGTACGGCGGTGGCTGCGGGTACGGGCGCGCGAGCGGGCCCGCAGCGAGCGGGCGGCCGAGGTGGTGGCCCTGTGCGGGGCGGTGGTGGGCGAGCTGCGGGCCGGGGCCCAGCCCGGGCAGGCGTTGATGGCGGCGCTGCGGCGGACGGCCGCGGGCCCCGGCGGGCCGGGCGCGGCGGAGACGGGCGTCCTGGCCGCCGCGGCCTTCGGCGGGGACGTGCCCGGGGCGCTGCGGCAGGCGGCACGGGAACCCGGTGCCGAGGGGCTGGCCGGAATGGCCGCCTGCTGGCGGGTGTCGGTGGACGGCGGGGCAGGGCTGGCCGCCGGGCTGGACCGGCTGGAGGGAGCCCTGCGAGCCGAGCGGGACCGGCAGGAGTCGCTGCGGGCCCAGTTGGCGGGCGCGCGGTCGACGGTGCTGGTGCTCGCCCTGCTGCCCCTGGTGGGCCTGTTGATCGGCACCGGGCTGGGCGCGGATCCGCTGAGGATCCTGCTGCACACCCCGATGGGGTGGGGCTGCCTGGTGGCGGGCGGGGTGCTGGAGGGGCTGGGGCTGCTGTGGTGCCGTCGGATCGTCAGGGCGGTGGAGCGGTGATGGCCGGCGCCTCCGTCCACAGGCTGGGGATCGTCCTGGGCGCGGCGGCGGCCCTGTGGATGGTGTCGGCGGTGGCGGCGCGGGTCAGGGCGCGTGCCGTCCGGCGCAGGACCGCGGCGCTGCTGGGGGCGCGACCGGGGGCCCGGTCCGGGGTGAGGGGGCCGGCGCTCGGCTCCGCACTGCGGGGTGCGGCGGTGGCGTGGGGCCTCCCGGCCGGGGCACTGCTGGCGGGCTGGCTGCTCGTCGGCGGGGTGGCCGGGGTGGCCGTCGGCTGCCTGGCTGCGGCCGGGGCGAGGCGTCTGCCGGCCCGGCGGCGGCCGCCTCCCGCGGTGGATCCGCGGGAGGCGGAGCGTCAACTGCCGTTCGCCGCCGATCTGCTGGCCGCCTGCCTGGCGGCCGGCGCCGGGCCGGTCGAGGCGGCGGAGGTGGTGGGCGAATCGCTGGGCGGCCCGGTGGGCGAGCGGCTCGCGAGCGCGGGTGCGGAGCTGCGGCTCGGCGGCGAACCGGGCTCCGGGTGGGGGAGGTTGGCGGACATGCCGGGTGCCCGGGCGCTCGCCGAATGCCTGGAGCGGGCCGCCCGGACCGGGGCGCCCGCGGCGGAGCCGATGTCCCGGCTCGCCTCCGGTCTCCGGGAGGACCGGGCCCGCCGGGCCGGCGCCAGGGCCCAGCGGGCGGCGGTTCTCGTCACCGCACCGGTGGGGCTGTGCTTCCTCCCCGCATTTCTTTCGATCGGGGTCGCGCCGGTGGTGATCGGTATGGCCTCGGGACTTCTCTCCAACCCCTGAAGTCGCATTGACCACACATCAACAACGAAAATCCACTGGAGGTTGCCATGAGGATCATCTGGTTTCGTGTACGGACGGTTCTCTCCGGTCGCGGGAGCGACGCGGGGATGTCCACTTCGGAATACGCCATGGGCACCATCGCGGCGTGCGCATTCGCGGCCGTCCTCTACAAGGTGGTGACGAGTGACGTCGTCGCCACGGCGCTTCAGTCGACCATCGGGAAGGCGCTCGATGTGCCGTTCTGAGAAGAGGCCCGGGCGGGCGCGTGGAATGCGGGACCGGGGATATGTGACGGCGGAGACCGCCCTGGTGATTCCTGCGCTGGTGCTCTTCGCGGCGTCGCTGGTGTGGGCCCTGATGGCGGCGGCCGGACAGATCCGGTGTGTCGACGCGGCCCGGGCCGGTGCCCGGGCGGCGTCCAGGTCGGAGCCGGTGGAGATCGCGGTGGCGGCGGCCCGCGAGGCCGCGCCACCGGGAGCGAGGGTGGAGCTGCAGCGGGTGGGCGACCTCTGGCGGGTCCGGGTGGCGGCGCCCGCGCCTGGGCCGGCCGGGATCCCGCTGCGGCTGGGCGCGCAGGCGGTGGCCCTCGCCGAGGACAGCGTGGGGCCGCCGCCGTGAGCCGGGACCGCGGTTCGGCCACGGTCTGGGCGGCGCTGGTGGCCACGGTGCTGGGCGCGGTGTTCGCGGGGGTGCTGCTGCTCGGGCAGGCTGTCGTGGCCCGCCACCGGGCGGCGGCGGCCGCGGACCTGGCGGCGCTCGCGGCGGCGGCCACCTGGGCGCACGGGCCGGACACCGCCTGCGCCACGGCCCGCCGGGTGGCCCGGGCGCAGGGCGCGGAGCTCGCCGGGTGCCACGTCGGCGGCGAGGTCGCCGAAGTGGCCGCACGGGTCGCGGCGGGCCCCTTCAGGCCCGAGATCCGCGCCCGCGCCGGTCCGCCCCGGGACCGCCCGGCGGAAGAGCGCCGCGCACCGCCGCCCGCGAGTTCTTCCCTGCGCGGCCGAGGGCCGTAGGGCGGGTCAGATGGTGGAGGACGGGGAGTCCGGCGACTCAGAGAGGAGGCGGGTGAGCAGGCGGACGGCGCCGCGCTTGTGGAGGGGGTCGTTGCCGTTGCCGCACTTGGGGGACTGGATGCAGGAGGGGCAGCCGGCCTCGCACTCGCAGGCGGCGATGGCGTCGCGGGTGGCGGTCAGCCAGGCGCGGGCCGTGTGGAAGGCCCGCTCCGCGAAGCCGGCGCCGCCCGGGTGGCCGTCGTAGACGAAGACCGTGGGGAGGAGGGTGTCGGGATGCAGCGGCACGGACACGCCGCCGATGTCCCAGCGGTCGCAGGTGGCGAACAGCGGCAGCATGCCGATGGAGGCGTGCTCCGCGGCGTGCAGGGCGCCGCCGAGGATCTCCGGGTTGATCCGGGCCTCGTCGAGCTGGTCCTCGGTCACCGTCCACCAGACGGCCCTGGTGCGCAGGGTGCGGGGCGGCAGGTCCAGCTTGGCCTCGCCGAGCACCTCGCCGGTGATCAGTTTGCGGCGCAGGTAGGAGACGACCTGGTTGGTCACCTCCACGGAGCCGAAGCAGAGCCGGGCCGAGCCCCACGGGATCTCGGTCTCGGTGTCCAGGACGGAGATGGAGGTGGTGTCGCGGGCCGTGGTGGAGAAGGGCGGGTCCGCCGCCTCCACGAGGGCTGCCGAGCCCTCCAGGTCCAGGTGCCGCACCAGATATGTGCGGCCCTGGTGCAGGTGTACGGCACCCTCGTGGACGGCGGTGTGGGCGGCCGACTCGTCGACCGTGCCCAGCAGCCGGCCCGTGGAGGCCTCGACGATCTGCACCGGGCGGCCGCCGCCGCCCCGGATGTCGGTGAGGTCCGAGGCCCGCTCGCGGCGGGTCCAGTGCCAGCCGGACGGCCGGCGGCGCAGCAGCTTGGCCGCCTCGAGCTGGGGGAGGAGTTCCTCGGTGGCCGGGCCGAAGAGATCCAGGTCGGCCTCGGTCAGCGGGAGCTCCTCCGCCGCCGCGCACAGGTGGGGGGCGAGGACGTACGGGTTGTCGGGGTCCAGGACGGTGGCTTCCACCGGTTGGCGGAACAGCGCCTCCGGATGGTGGACCAGGTAGGTGTCGAGCGGATCGTCCCGGGCGATCAGCACGGCCAGGGCGCCCTGGCCCGAGCGCCCGGCCCGGCCCGCCTGCTGCCACAGGGAGGCCCGCGTGCCCGGATAGCCGGTGATCAGTACGGCGTCCAGGCCGGAGACGTCCACGCCCAGCTCCAGGGCGGTCGTGGCGGCCAGTCCCAGCAGCTCGCCGGAGTGCAGGGCCCGCTCCAGGGCCCGGCGCTCCTCGGGCAGGTAGCCGCCCCGGTAGGCCGCGACCCGCCGGGGCAGGGAGCGGTCCACCTCGGCGAGGCGCTCCTGCGTGATCACGGAGATCAGCTCGGCGCCCCGCCGGGAGCGCACGAAGGCGACCGTACGCACGCCCTGGACCACCAGGTCGGCCAGCAGGTCGGCGGTCTCCGCGGTGGCCGTACGGCGTACGGGAGCACCCCTCTCGCCCCTCAGCTCGGTGAGGAGCGGGGGCTCCCAGAGGGCGAAGACCACCTCGCCGCGCGGCGAGGCGTCGTCGGTGATCTCGGTCACGGGTACGCCGGTCAGCCGGGAGGCGGCCGCCGCCGGGTCGCTGGCGGTGGCGGAGGCCAGCAGGAACACCGGATGGGAGCCGTAGCGGGCGCACAGCCGCCGCAGCCGGCGCAGCACCTGCGCCACGTGGGAGCCGAACACCCCGCGGTAGGTGTGGCACTCGTCGATCACCACATAGCGCAGGGAGCGCAGGAAGGAGGACCAGCGCGGGTGGGCCGGGAGGATCCCGCGGTGCAGCATGTCGGGGTTGGTGAGGACGTGGTTTGCGTACTGGCGCACCCATTCGCGCTCCTCGACGGGGGTGTCCCCGTCGTAGACCGCAGGACGGACGGCGTTGCCGAGCGGGGCGGCCAGGTCCCGTACGGCGCGCCGCTGGTCGGCCGCCAGGGCCTTGGTGGGGGCCAGGTACAGGGCGGTCGCACCCCGCCCGTTCGGCGCCCGTGCGCCGTCCGCGAGCGCCGAGAGCACGGGGGCGAGGTAGGCCAGGGACTTGCCCGAGGCGGTTCCGGTGGCCACGACCACGGACTCGCCGTCCAGGGCGTGCTCGGCGGCCGCGGCCTGGTGTTCCCACGGATGGTCGATCCCGGCGGCCCGGATCGCGGCTACGACATCCGTTCGGATGCGGTCGGGCCAGACTGCATGACGGCCCGCCCGAGGGGGCAAGTGCTCCGTATGGGTGATGCGCGCAGAGCGGAAAGGCCCCCGTGACAGGCGGTCCAGGACCGTGCCGGGGGTGGGTCGGGAGTCCGCGTCTGCCGTGGGCCGTCCGGGACCGTGAGTGTTGGCCATCGGAACCGAGTGTGTCACCGGCGTGCGGGACAATGGTCGGAAGGCGTCGTGCGCGCCTGCCGGTAAGTGATTGAATGCCATTGCGGCAGCCAATCCCTCACCTACCTTCGGGTGGGGAGGCCCCTGGGGGGCGCCGCTCGATAGCAAGGTGCTGGAGGATCCGTGGACCTGTCCCTGTCGACTCGCACTGTCGGCGACCGTACGGTCGTGGAGGTCGGTGGCGAGATTGATGTGTATACCGCGCCCAAGCTGCGCGAGCAGTTGGTCGAGTTGGTGAACGACGGCAGCTACCACCTGGTCGTCGACATGGAGCGAGTGGACTTCCTCGACTCCACCGGTCTTGGTGTGCTCGTGGGTGGCCTCAAGCGCGTCCGCGCGCACGAGGGTTCGCTCCGACTGGTGTGCAACCAGGAGCGCATCCTGAAGATCTTCCGCATCACCGGTCTGACCAAGGTGTTCCCGATCCACACCACGGTGGACGACGCCGTCAACGCCACCGACTGACGGCTCCAGGCGGCCCCCGGCAGTCTTCGGGCAGCTGGGGGCCGGCAAGGAGAGCGGGGGTGCCGGGCCATGGGTGGTCCGGGCCCCTGTCAAGGCACGCCCGTAGTCCGAGGGGGACGCGCATGGCCACCGTTGAACTGCGCTTCAGCGCCCAGCCCGAACACGTCCGGACGGCCCGCCTGGTCGCGGCCGCCGTGGCGCGCCGGGCCGGTGTGGAGGAAGCCGTCCTCGACGAGGTCCGCCTCGCCGTCGGCGAGGCCTGTTCGCGTGCCGTCGGACTCCACCGGAGCAACGGGCTGACCGCGCCCGTCCGGGTTCTGCTGACCGAGGAGGACAAGACGTTCTCCATCGAGGTCGGCGACGAGGTACCCGGCCCGGACGGGAGCCCGGCCGAGACCGTGTCCGGCATCGCCGCCGTCCAGGAGTCCGACGGGGACACCGAGGACGAGATGGGACTCGCGGTGATCAGCGGGCTCGTCGACGACGTCGAGGTGACCAGTGGGGAATCGGGCGGGACCATCCGGATGAGCTGGCCCGTCTCGGGATCTTCCGACCTCCCTTGAGATCCGCTGCGCGCACCACCGCTCCTATCTTCTGATCTTTATCAAGGCCCTGCTGAGCAGGGCCTTTTTCATTTCCCTGGATCGATGAGCATCCGTCAATGCCTTTGCCCCATTACTACTTTCGAGGGTAATGGAGTGACGCGATCTATTGCTGAGGAGCAGGAGCACGCCAATTGCGTTTCCTGCGCACTGTTTTGATCGGGGTGCGCTCCCTACAATCCGTCCACATCTTGAGCTCATCACGTCAAGGAGGACGAATGACGGGGCTCTTCACCCCTCTCGCGCCGGAAAGCACCGCTGATCTGGCATCCGCAGTACTCACCGATGACAATCGGCTCATCGTGATGGTCATTGCGGCCGTGGCACTCGCCGCACTCGTCGTCGCGCAGTTCCTGGTCCGCCAGGTCCTCGCCGCCGACGAGGGAACCGACAGCATGAAGAAGATCGCCGCGGCCGTCCAGGAAGGCGCCAACGCCTACCTCGGCCGCCAGCTGCGCACCCTCGGCATCTTCGCCGTCGTGGTCTTCTTCCTGCTCTTCCTGCTCCCCGCCGACGACTGGAACCAGCGGGCGGGACGCTCCGCCTTCTTCCTCGTCGGCGCCGTCTTCTCCGCGGCCACCGGCTACATCGGCATGCGCCTCGCGGTCCGCGCCAACGTCCGCGTCGCCGCCGCCGCGCGCCGGGCCACCCCGGCCGAGGGGGAGCCCGCCAAGGACCTGACCGAGGTCTCCCACCAGGCGATGAAGATCGCCTTCCGCACGGGTGGCGTGGTCGGCATGTTCACCGTCGGCCTCGGCCTCCTCGGCGCCTCCTGCGTCGTCCTGGTCTACGCCGCGGACGCCCCCAAGGTCCTGGAGGGCTTCGGTCTCGGAGCCGCCCTGATCGCGATGTTCATGCGCGTGGGCGGCGGGATCTTCACCAAGGCCGCCGACGTCGGCGCCGACCTGGTCGGCAAGGTCGAACAGGGCATTCCGGAGGACGACCCGCGCAATGCCGCGACCATCGCCGACAACGTGGGCGACAACGTCGGAGACTGCGCCGGAATGGCGGCCGACCTCTTCGAGTCCTACGCCGTCACCCTCGTCGCCGCGCTCATCCTCGGCAAGGCCGCCTTCGGCGACCTGGGCCTCGCCTTCCCGCTGATCGTGCCCGCCATCGGCGTCGTCACCGCGATGATCGGCATCTTCGCGGTCTCCCCGCGCCGCAGCGACCGCAGCGGCATGACCGCCATCAACCGCGGCTTCTTCATCTCGGCCGTGATCTCCCTGGTGCTGGTCGGCATCGCCGTCTACGCCTACCTGCCCTCCAGCTACGCGGACCTCGTCGGCGTCGAGAACGCGGCGATCACCAACCACTCCGGTGACCCGCGCGTCCTGGCCGTCGTCGCCGTCGCCATCGGCATCGTGCTGGCGGCCCTGATCCAGCAGCTGACCGGCTACTTCACCGAGACCAACCGCCGTCCCGTCCGGGACATCGGCAAGTCCTCCCTCACCGGGGCCGCCACCGTCGTCCTCGCCGGCATCTCCGTCGGCCTGGAGTCGGCCGTCTACACGGCGCTGCTGATCGGCCTCGGCGTCTACGGGGCGTTCCTGCTCGGCGGCACGTCGATCCTGCTCGCGCTCTTCGCGGTGGCCCTGGCCGGCACCGGTCTGCTCACCACCGTCGGCGTCATCGTCGCCATGGACACCTTCGGGCCCGTCTCCGACAACGCCCAGGGCATCGCCGAGATGTCCGGCGACGTCGAGGGCGCCGGCGCGCAGGTCCTGACCGACCTGGACGCCGTCGGCAACACCACCAAGGCCATCACCAAGGGCATCGCCATCGCCACGGCCGTACTCGCCGCCGCCGCGCTCTTCGGCTCGTACAACGACGCGATCGCCACCGCCGTCAAGGAAGTCGGGGCGAAGGCCGGGGAGATGAACCTCAGCCTGGACATCGCACAGCCCAACAACCTCGTCGGGCTGATCCTGGGCGCGGCCGTGGTCTTCCTGTTCTCCGGCCTCGCCATCAACGCGGTCTCGCGCTCCGCGGGCTCGGTGGTCTACGAGGTGCGCCGCCAGTTCCGCGAGCACCCCGGGATCATGGACTACAGCGAGAAGCCCGAGTACGGGCGCGTCGTCGACATCTGCACCAAGGACGCGCTGCGCGAGCTCGCCACGCCCGGCCTGCTCGCCGTCCTGACACCCATCGCGGTGGGCTTCTGCCTCGGCGTCGGCGCGCTCGGGTCCTTCCTGGCCGGCGCCATCGGCACGGGCACGCTGATGGCGGTCTTCCTCGCCAACTCCGGCGGCGCGTGGGACAACGCGAAGAAGCTGGTCGAGGACGGCCACCACGGCGGCAAGGGCAGCGAGGCCCACGAGGCGGTCGTCATCGGCGACACCGTCGGCGACCCGTTCAAGGACACCGCCGGTCCCGCGATCAACCCGCTGCTCAAGGTCATGAACCTGGTGGCGCTGCTGATCGCCCCCGCCGTCGTGCAGTTCAGCTACGGCGCGGACACCAGCCCGACCGTACGGGCGGTCGTCGCGGTCGTCGCGATCGGCGTCATCATCGGCGCCGTGTACGTCTCCAAGCGCCGCGGCATCGCCGTGGGCGACGAGAGCGACGGGACGGCCGAGCGGGTGGCCCAGTCGGCCGACCCGGCGACGGTCTCCTGACCGAGGCCCGGCAGCGGGAAGGGCCGGGGCCGGGCAGGGCCGGCCGTGCGCCCGAAAGGCGGACAGGCGGCGCGGACCTACGCGTCGTCTGTCCGCCTTTGTGCGTCCCCGGACGGCAGGCGTGTATCTTCCGGGCCGAGAGCCTCCGAAGGGACCAATCCGGTGAACAAGAAGCTTGCGGCCGCACTGTCGGGCAGTGCGGTACTGATGCTCGTCCTGTCCGGCTGCGGCGGGGACGACGGAGACGAGAAGGCCAACGCCTGGGCCAAGAAGGTCTGCGACCAGTGGCAGCCCGAACTCAAGAAGATCGAGACCGCCAACGCCGACATCAAGCGCGTGGCGACCGAGAGCAGCAAGCCCGACGAGGTCAAGCAGACGGACTCGGCGGCGTTCGCGACCATGTCCGAGTCGTACAAGACCATGGGCAACGCCCTGCAGCAGGCCGGGGTGCCACCGGTCAAGAACGGCTCCACGACCCAGGAGTCGGCCGTCAAGGGCTTCGAGGCGACCTCCAAGGGGTACGCCGACCTGAAGGCCAAGATGGACGCCCTCGACCCCGCGGACCAGACGAAGTTCGCCGACGGCCTCAAGGAGGTCGCCGGCGGCCTGCAGGAGGCGACGAAGGGCGGTCAGGACGCGCTCGCCACGCTCAACGCGGGCGGTCTGGACAAGGCCATCAACAACCAGAAGGGCTGCCAGGTCGCGACGACCTCGGCATCGCCCGAGTAGCCCGGCGCCCGAGTAACCCGGCCCGGTACGGGGCCACGGCGCCCCGAGGGTCCGGCGGTACGCCGTACGAAGTCCCGGGCGGCCGGGCCCCCGAGAGGGGGCACGGCCGCCCATTCGTACATCCGGGCCTGCGGTGACCGGCGGGACGGGCCCCAGCGGACACAATGGACGGGTGAGTACCACCAGCCTCCCCACGCCCGACCACGCCGCCGAACTTCGCAGCGCGATGCTGGCCGCCGGCTTCACCGCCGACGGATTGCTCGACCTGCTCGGCGCCCCCGCCTACGCCGCACTGGCCCGCAGCGAGACGGTCCCCGCCCTGCGCGCCACCAGGGGCGGCGGCGACGGCCCGCTCGCGACCCTGGTCCGGCTGTTCCTGCTCCAGCAGCCCGTGCCGTACGTGCACGCCGCGTCGGCGATGCCGGTCGATACCGCCCTGGCCGACGGCTGGCTGCGGCGCGGGGATGCCGCCGACGGCGAGGACACCGTGCACGCCACCGTCGACGTGCGTCCGTACGGCGGTCCGGACGGCGAGGACTGGTTCATCGTCTCGGACCTCGGCTGCGCCGTGGGCGGGGCCGGCGGGATCGGCAGCCGGGAGGAGGGCGTCGTCCTCGGCGTCGGCGGCGCCTCCACCACGCTGGCCGGGATCACCGTGCGCACCCCGGTCGGCTCCGCCCTCGACGTCGGCACCGGATCGGGCATCCAGGCGCTGCACGCCACCCGGCACGCGACGAGGGTCACCGCGACCGACGTCAACCCCAGGGCCCTCGGATTCACCCGTTTGACGCTGGCGCTCTCCGGGGCGCCGGAGGCCGAACTGCTCACGGGCTCGCTCTTCGAGCCGGTCGGCGGGGCGACGTACGACCTGATCGTGTCGAACCCGCCGTTCGTGATCTCCCCCGGCGCCCGGCTGACGTACCGCGACGGCGGGATGGGCGGCGACGACCTGTGCCGGACCCTGGTCCAGGAGGCGGGGGCGCGGCTCAACCCCGGAGGGTACGCGCAGTTCCTCGGCAACTGGCAGCACGTCGAGGGCGAGGACTGGCACGACCGGCTCCGCTCCTGGGTGCCGCGCGGCTGCGACGCCTGGATCGTCCAGCGCGACGTGCAGGACGTCACGCAGTACGCGGAGCTGTGGCTGCGCGACGCGGGCGACCACCGCACCGACCCCGCCGAGTACGCCCGGCGCTACGAGGACTGGCTGGACGAGTTCGAGGCCCGCAAGACCAGGAGCGTCGGCTTCGGATGGATCACCTTGCGCCGGTCGGACGCGGCCGAGCCCTCGATCGTGATCGAGGAGTGGCCGCACACGGTGGAGCAGCCGCTCGGCGAGGCCGTGCTCGCCCACTTCGCCCGTCAGGACTACCTGCGCGAGCACGACGACGCGGCCCTGCTGGAGGCCCACTTCACGCTGGTGGAGGAAGTGGTCCAGGAGCAGGTCGGCTCGCCCGGCGCGGAGGACCCCGAGCACGTCGTGCTCCGGCAGAACCGGGGCATGCGGCGCGCCACGAAGGTCGACACGGTCGGCGCGGGCTTCGCGGGAGTGTGTGACGGCTCACTGAGCGCCGGGCGGATCCTGGACGCCATCGCGCAGCTGATGCAGGAGGACCCCGTCGTGCTGCGGGACCGGACTCCGGAGGCCATCCGGCTGCTGGTCGAGCAGGGCTTCCTGGAGCCCGTGGTACGCCCCGGGCAGTAGGCGGCACCGTGATGTAACCCGGGGTTCGCCCGGCGTATCCCCGGGGCTGGCAGCGTGCGGTACAGCGGGGTCCGGGGGGAGTCCGAGAGCGGCCGGGGTGGGGGGAACGGCGCGGAGCGCGGTCCGGTGATCTTGGCCGGGTCGCGTCCCCGCTGTCCGGGGCCGCTGTGCAGGCCGGGACGGGAGCGCGCGCCAGCCGCCGTGCGCCGGTGGCCTCAGGCGTGTGCCCCGTCACGGTCGCACCCCTGCCTCCGCTTCTTCCGGCGCGGCTCCGCCGGCCTGCGGGGCCCGGCGCGGCGTAAGGTTCCGGCACTGCCGCGGGAGGCCTGCCGGGGGCGGTGGCACACGTGCCGTAAGCCGGTGCGGCACGGGTCGCGGGGGCGGGGCCAGACGGCCCCCGGGCCACTCGGCCCGGTGATCGGGAAGGGTCCGGCACGGCATCCGGGCGGCAGAAACGGCACTTGTCGGGTTACCGTTCGAGTGGCCGTTGCGGGCTTGTGCCGTTTGACACGGGGGCGGGTTGTACCGTCACACTCCGCAGCGTCGCCGTACTGCGACCGAGTGCCGACCGGAGAGAAGAGCCAAGTTGTCCCCGACTAGCGAGACCGCAAAGGGCGGCCGCCGACTCGTCATCGTCGAGTCCCCTGCCAAGGCGAAGACGATCAAGGGCTACCTCGGCCCGGGATACGTCGTCGAGGCGAGCGTCGGGCACATCCGCGACCTCCCGAACGGCGCGGCCGAGGTTCCCGACAAGTACACCGGCGAGGTCCGCCGCCTCGGTGTGGACGTCGAGCACGACTTCCAGCCGATCTACGTCGTCAACGCCGACAAGAAGGCCCAGGTCCGCAAGCTCAAGGAGCTGCTGGCCGAGTCCGACGAACTCTTCCTCGCCACCGATGAGGACCGCGAGGGCGAAGCCATCGCGTGGCACCTGCAGGAAGTCCTCAAGCCCAAGGTCCCCGTCCACCGGATGGTCTTCCACGAGATCACCAAGGACGCGATCCGCGACGCCGTCGCCAACCCGCGCGAGCTGAACCAGCGCATGGTCGACGCCCAGGAGACCCGCCGCATCCTCGACCGCCTCTACGGCTACGAGGTCTCGCCGGTCCTGTGGAAGAAGGTCATGCCGCGCCTGTCGGCCGGCCGGGTCCAGTCGGTGGCCACCCGCCTCGTCGTCGAGCGGGAGCGCGAGCGCATCGCCTTCCGCTCCGCCGAGTACTGGGACCTGACCGGCACCTTCTCCACCGGCCGCGCCGGGGACCCGTCCGACCCGTCCTCGCTGGTCGCCCGCCTGAACACGGTGGACGGCAAGCGCGTCGCCCAGGGCCGTGACTTCGGCGCGAACGGGCAGCTCAAGAGCGAGGTGCTGCACCTCGACGAGGCGAACGCCAGGGCCCTGGCCGCCGCGCTCGCGGACACCGCCTTCGCCGTCCGGTCGGTCGAGTCCAAGCCGTACCGCCGGTCCCCGTACGCGCCCTTCCGTACGACGACGCTGCAGCAGGAGGCCTCGCGCAAGCTGGGCTTCGGTGCGAAGGCGACGATGCAGGTGGCGCAGAAGCTGTACGAGAACGGCTTCATCACCTACATGCGTACGGACTCCACCACGCTGTCCGACACCGCGGTGGCGGCCGCCCGGGCGCAGGTCACCCAGCTCTACGGGGCCGGCTACCTGCCGGAGAAGCCGCGCGTCTACGCGGGCAAGGTCAAGAACGCGCAGGAGGCGCACGAGGCGATCCGCCCCTCGGGTGATCGTTTCCGCACCCCGGCCGAGACGGGCCTGACCGGCGACCAGTTCCGCCTGTACGAGCTGATCTGGAAGCGGACCGTCGCCTCCCAGATGAAGGACGCGACCGGCAACAGCGTCACCGTGAAGATCGGCGGCCGCGCCGCGGACGGCCGCGACGCCGAGTTCAGCGCGTCCGGCAAGACGATCACCTTCCACGGCTTCATGAAGGCGTACGTCGAGGGCGCGGACGACCCGAACGCCGAGCTCGACGACCGCGAGCGGCGCCTGCCGCAGGTCGCGCAGGGCGACGCGCTGGCCGCCGAGGAGATCACGGCGGACGGTCACGCGACCAAGCCGCCGGCCCGCTACACCGAGGCCTCGCTGGTCAAGGAGCTCGAAGAGCGCGAGATCGGCCGGCCGTCGACGTACGCGTCGATCATCGGCACGATCCTCGACCGCGGCTACGTCTTCAAGAAGGGCACGGCCCTCGTGCCGTCCTTCCTGTCCTTCGCCGTGGTCAACCTGCTGGAGAAGCACTTCGGCCGGCTCGTCGACTACGACTTCACCGCGAAGATGGAGGACGACCTCGACCGCATCGCGCGGGGCGAGGCCCAGTCCGTGCCGTGGCTGAAGCGCTTCTACTTCGGCTCCGAGGACGCCACCGAGGTCGTACCGGCCGACGGGGACCACCTCGGCGGCCTGAAGGAGCTGGTCACGGACCTGGGCGCGATCGACGCCCGGGAGATCTCCTCCTTCCCGGTCGGCGAGGGCATCGTGCTGCGCGTCGGCCGCTACGGGCCGTACGTGGAGCGGGGCGAGAAGGACGCCGAGGGCCACCAGCGCGCCGACATCCCCGACGACATGGCTCCGGACGAGCTGACGGTCGCCTACGCGGAGGAGCTCTTCGCGAAGCCGAGCGGCGAGTTCCAGCTCGGCAAGGACCCCGTCAGCGGCAACGAGATCGTCGCCAAGGACGGCCGCTACGGCCCGTACGTGACGGAGATCCTGCCCGAGGGCACGCCGAAGACCGGCAAGAACGCGGTCAAGGCGCGCACGGCCTCGCTCTTCAAGACGATGAGCCTGGACACGATCACACTCGACGACGCCCTGAAGCTGATGTCGCTGCCGCGCGTCGTCGGCGCGGACGCCGAGGGCCTGGAGATCACCGCCCAGAACGGCCGCTACGGCCCGTACCTGAAGAAGGGCACGGACTCGCGGTCCCTGGAGACCGAGGAGCAGCTCTTCACGATCACCCTCGACGAGGCCCTCGCCATCTACGCGCAGCCCAAGCAGCGCGGGCGGGCCGCGGCCAAGCCGCCGCTGAAGGAACTGGGCACGGACCCGGTCAGCGAGAAGCCGGTGGTGGTCAAGGACGGCCGCTTCGGGCCGTACGTCACGGACGGCGAGACGAACGCGACGCTGCGGCGGGACGACGACGTCGAGACGATCACGCCGGAGCGGGGCTACGAGCTGCTCGCGGAGAAGCGGGCGAAGGGCCCGGCCAAGAAGACGGCGAAGAAGACCGCCGCCAAGAAGGCCCCGGCGAAGAAGGCGGCCGCGACGAAGACGACGGCCGTGAAGAAGACCGCGGCCAAGAAGACGACGACCGCCAAGAAGACGGTCGCCAAGAAGACCGTCGCGAAGAAGACCGCGGCCAAGAAGACGGCCGCCGCCCCGGCCTCGGACGAGTAGCGCGGACGAGTAGCGGACGAGCAGCCGCCACGGGAGCCCCACGTGACGCGTGGGGCTCCCGTGTTTTCGTCCCGGTCCGTCCCCGGTCCGTCCCTGGCGCGTCCCCGGTCCGTCCCTGGCGCGCCCCTCGTGCGGGCCGGGCGGAAAGGTGGGTCCGGGGTCACACCCGGGCTCGTCCACAGGCCTCCGCAGTGGCCAGGCACAGCGGATAGGCTGGGCGGATGACGCGAGCCGAGCAGCCGGCGGTCGTGACCGCTCCGGCGAACCCCACCTACGACGAAGCCCTAGCCGCGGATTCCCGCGAGCGTGCGGTGCGCGCACTGCTGCGCACCCCCCGGCTGCGCCGCCTGTGGAGCGCCCAGCTGGTGAGCGGCATCGGTGATGCCCTCGCCCTGCTGGTGCTGGTTCTGCTGGCCCTTCAGGCAGCCGCCTCCGAGGGGGCCTTCGGCGGCGGAATCCGCGGTGCGGCCCTCGCCGTCGCCGCCGTCTTCGGCGTCCGGATCCTCGCCACCCTGCTCTTCGGCGCGGTCCTGCTCGGCCCGCTGGCCGGGCTCGTCGGCGCGAACGGCAAGCTGGACCGCCGCTGGACGATGATCGGAGCCGACGGGGTCCGCATCGGACTGTTCGTCGTCGCCCCGCTGTGGCTCGACTGGATCCCGGCCCACGCGCTCACCGCGCTGCTGGCCACCGTCTTCGTGTCCGGCGCCGCCGAGCGGCTGTGGACGCTGGCCAAGGAGAGCGCGGCCCCCGCCCTGCTGCCCGAGCCGCCGCCGGAGGGCGCCACCGTACGGCCGCTGCCGGACCACATGGACGCCCTGCGGCGCCTGACCCTGCGTACGGCCTTCGCGGCGCTCCCCGTCGCGGCGGCCGCACTGCTCGCGGCGACCCTCGTCGGCAAGGCGCTCGGCCTCGGCGTGGACTGGTTCGCCGCGAACCAGGCCGCCCTCGGCTCGTACGTGGCCGCCGGCCTCTTCGCCGCGTCGGTCTCGCTCCTGCTCCCGCTGGTGCTGCCCGACACGGCGACCCCCCGGCCGCGTTCCCCGCTGGAGGGGCTGCGCGCCCCCAAGACGGGAGACCGGCCGGACAAGGGCCGTACGGGGGCCATTCCCCTGCTGGTCCTGACCTGCGCCGCCGTCGCCGGAGCGGTCTCCGGCGCCGTCGCCGTGTCCGTCCTGCACGCCTTCGACCTGGGCGGGGGCCCGGCGGCCTTCGCGCTGTTCGTCCTCGCGCTGGTCGGCGGCACCGCCGCCGGTATCCGCGCCACCCAGGCAGGCAAGGTGCTGCCCGGGCTGTCCCGGCGCCGGCTGCTGGCCCTCGCCACAGCGGTGGCGGGCCTCGCACTGCTGCTGAGCGGCCTCGTCCCCGACATGGCGACCGTGCTGTTCCTGTCGCTGCTCGCCGGCACCGCCGCGGGCGTCGCGGCGAACACCGGCCACACCCTGCTGGACCAGGAGACCGAGGAGTTCCGCCGGGCCCGGATCACCGAGCACCTCCAGGCGGTCGTCAGGGTGGCCGTGGCCGTCGGGGCCGTCGCCGCGCCGGTCCTGGCCGCGGTGATCGGCCCGCACCGGCTCACCGGCGCCGAGGCCGTCCTCTCGCACGGCGGGGCGGCCTTCACCCTGATGCTCGTCGGCGCCCTGCTGCTGCCGGTCGCCGTCGTCGTGCTCACCAAGGCCGACGACCGCAGCGGCGTGCCGCTGCGGCGCGACCTGCGCGACGCGCTGCGCGGCGGGGAGCCCGTCCAGGCCCCCTCCACGACCGGATTCTTCATCGCGCTGGAGGGCGGGGACGGAGCCGGCAAGTCCACCCAGGTGAAGGCGCTCGCCGAGTGGATACGGGGCAAGGGACACGAGGTCGTCGTGACCCGGGAGCCGGGGGCCACCCCCGTCGGCAAGCGGCTCCGCTCGATCCTGCTCGACATCTCCTCGGCCGGGCTGTCGAACCGTGCCGAGGCCCTGTTGTACGCGGCGGACCGCGCGGAACACGTGGACACGGTGGTGCGCCCGGCCCTGGAACGCGGAGCGATCGTCATCTCCGACCGCTACATCGACTCCTCGGTGGCCTACCAGGGTGCCGGCCGCGACCTCTCCCCGACGGAGATCGCCCGGATCTCGCGCTGGGCGACCGACGGGCTCGTACCGAACCTGACCGTGCTGCTCGACGTGTCGCCGGAGGCCGCACGGGAACGCTTCACGGAGGCGCCGGACCGGCTGGAGTCGGAGCCGGCGGAGTTCCACCAGCGGGTCCGGTCCGGCTTCCTCACCCTCGCCGCCGCCGACCCCGGCCGGTACCTGGTGGTCGACGCCGGGCAGGACCCGGACTCGGTGACCACGGTCGTACGGCACCGCCTGGACCGGATGCTGCCGCTCTCCGAGGCCGAGGTGGCCGCGCAGGCGGAGGCCCGGCGCCTCGCCGAGGAGGAGGCCCGGCGCAAGGCCGAGGAGGAGGCGGCGCGCAAGGCGGAGGAAGCGCGGCTGCGGGCCGAGGAGGAAGCGCGCAAGGCCCGTGAGGCCGAGGAGGCACGGATCAGGGCCGAGGCCGAGGCCGCCCGCAAGGCGGAGGAGGAGCGGCTGCGGGCCGAGGAGGAGGCCAGGGCACGGGCCGAGGCCGAGCGGCTGCGCCTGGAGGCCGAGGCCAAGGCGCGCGCTGCGGAGGCCGAGCGGCTGCGCAAGCAGGCCGAGGAGGAGGCCCGGCTGCGGGCAGAGGCCGAGGAGCGGCGGCTGGAGAAGCAGCGGCGGGCCGAGGAGGCCCTGCTGAAGGCCGAGGAAGCGCGCCGGCTGGTCGAGGCGCAGGCGGCCGAGGCCGCGGCGAAGGCGGCGGCCGCGGCGGCCGCCGCCGAGGCCCGGGCCGCTGCCGCGGCGGCGGCCGAGGCACCAGCGGTTCCGGCCGCACCGGCGGCGGGTTCCGGAGCGGCGCCCGCACGCAGGGTCGACATGACGAAGGACGATCCGCACCCGGACGACGCGGTGACGATCGAGACCCCGGCGGTCAAGCGGGTCGTCCGCCCGGACGACGTCACCCAGACCGTCCCGGTGCCGAAGATCGATCCGGCGTCGGCGGCGTCGTCGTCGGCGTCCGCGGCGTCGGCCGTGGACGAGACGGCGGTGCTGCCTCCGGTGCGTCCCTTCGACGAGACGGCGGTGCTGCCGCCGGTGCGCCCGGACGCCCCTCAGGGCTCCGGCACGGGCAGCGGCTCCGGCAGCGCTGGCCCGGCCCGGTCCGCCACGCGGCCGACGGCCCGCCGCCCCGAGGAGGACCCGGCCGACCGGGTTCCGTCGGGCATCTTCCGGGACTCCGGCAACGACCGGACGCGGGAGCTCCCGGTCCTGGACGACGACGGCCGGCCGCGCCGTCCCCGGCCGGACTGGGCGGAGGAGACCCCGCTGGACGACCTGCCGACCCTGGCGGACGAGCTGCTGGGCCGCCGCCGGGACGACGAGTACGACGGCGAGGGTGACGCGGGCGACGAGGGCGAACGCGGGAAGCGCCGCCGCCGCTGACGCGGGTGGCGATGGCGGCGGTACGGGATTGTCGGTGGCGCCCGACACAATGGGTGCACGGAGAGTGAGAGGTGGTGGGCGGGATGCCCGTATGGGACGACCTGGTGGGTCAGGAGCGGGTCCAGACGCAGCTGGCCGCCGCCGCCCGCGATGCCGACGCGCTGGTCACGGCCGCCACGGAGGGGACCGCGCCGCCGACGGCTTCGAAGATGACCCACGCCTGGCTGTTCACGGGACCGCCGGGATCCGGGCGGGTCACGGCCGCCCGCGCCTTCGCGGCGGCCCTGCAGTGCACCAGCCCGGACCGCGCCCTCGGCGGTGAGCCGGGCTGCGGGTTCTGCGACGGCTGCCACACCACGATGGTCGGCACCCACGCGGACGTCTCCACCGTCGCCGCGGTCGGCAGCCAGATCCTCGTCGACGACATGCGGGACACCGTCCGCAAGTCCTACACGTCCCCCGCCACGGGACGCTGGCAGATCATCCTGGTCGAGGACGCCGAGCGGCTGAACGAGAAGTCCGCCAACGCGGTCCTCAAGGCCGTGGAGGAGCCCGCGCCCCGCACGGTCTGGCTGCTGTGCTCGCCCTCGCTGGAGGACGTGCTGCCCACCATCCGCTCCCGCTGTCGCCACCTCAGCCTCAGCACCCCCTCCGTCGCTGCCGTCGCCGACATGCTGGTGCGGCGGGACGGCGTCGAGCCGGCGGCGGCCCTGGCCGCCGCGCGGGCCACACAGGGGCACGTCGACCGCGCCCGCCGACTGGCCACGGACGAGGGAGCCCGCGAGCGCAGGGCGACGGTCCTGAGGCTCCCGCTCCGGGTGGACGACATCGGAGCCTGTCTGAAGGCCGCCCAGGAGCTGGTGGACGCCGCCGGCGAGGACGCCAAGCAGATGGCCGAGGAGGTCGACACCAAGGAGACCGAGGAACTCCGGGCCGCCCTGGGCGCCGCCGGGACGGGTGGGCGGATGCCGCGCGGCACGGCTGGTGTGATGAAGGAGCTGGAGGACAAGCAGAAGCGGCGCCGGACCCGCACCCAGCGCGACAGCCTCGACCTTGCCCTCACCGACCTGACCGGCTTCTACCGCGATGTCCTGGCCCTCCAGCTCGGTACCGCCATCGCCATCGCCAACGAGGACATACGGCAGGACCTGGAGCGCGTCGCCAAGGCCTCGGGGCCGGAGCGGACCCTGCGCCGGATCGAGGCGATCATCGCCTGCCGGGACGCCCTCGACCGCAACGTCGCCCCGCTCCTCGCGGTGGAGGCGATGACGATGTCGCTGCGCGCGGGCTGACCGGACGCCCCGTACCGGCCGCCGGCCCGCCCGGCTGGCGGGCTGCCCCGCCGGGCCGCCGCAGACCTGCTGCCGGGGCATCAGCGGCCCCGCCGCGGGCCGCCGCAGGGCTGCTGCCACGCCGCCACAGGCCACCGCCCGTGCCATTGCCGGGCCCTCGCGGGTCATCGCCGAGCGACCGCCGAGCGATCGCCGGGCCGCCGTCGGGCCGCCTCCGGGGTCATCGGGTGCCGACCCGGCTCACCCGTACGGGCGAACCGGCCGCCGGGGCCGGAGCGGGCCCGGTCCGTGCCTCGCCCGGCGAGCGCCACGGAAGGCCCGGGTCCTGCCGGCGGACAGGGCCCGCCCGCGCCCGCCGGCAGGACGTAGGCTCCGGGGATGGACACCAGTCGCGTGCTGCGTACCACCGGAACCGTGATCGCAGCAGCCGGGCTCCTGCTCTCCGGCTGCACCTCGGGCGGGCCGGAGACGCTCCGGACCGCCGCGTCCGCGAGAGGAGAGGCCGGGGGCACGCCGTCGGTGCCCCCGTCCCCCGACGCCGCCGCGATGCGCCCGTACTACGAGCAGAAGCTGACCTGGCGCGACTGCGGTGTCCCCGGATTCCAGTGCTCCACCATGAAGGCCCCGCTGGACTACGCGAACCCCGGGTCCGGCGAGGACGTGGACATCGCGGTGGCCCGCCGGGTGGCGACCGGTCCCGGCAAGCGGCTCGGTTCGCTGGTGGTCAACCCGGGCGGCCCCGGCGGCTCCGGCATCGGCTACCTCCAGGCGTACGCCGGCATCGGCTACCCCGCTCCGGTCCGCGCCCGGTACGACATGGTGTCCTTCGACCCGCGCGGCGTGCAACGCAGCAGCCCCGTCGAGTGCCTGACCGGCCCGGAGATGGACAAGTACACCCAGGTCGACCAGACGCCGGACGACGCGGCCGAGCGGGCCCGCCTGGTGGCGGCGTTCAAGGAGTTCGCGGCGGGCTGCGAGACCCGCTCGAAGCGGGTCCTGCCGCACGTCTCCACCGTCGACGCCGCCCGCGACATGGACCTGCTGCGTGCCGTCCTCGGCGACGGGAAGCTCAACTACGTCGGCGCCTCGTACGGCACCCTCCTGGGGGCGACGTACGCGAACCTCTTCCCGGACCGGGTCGGCCGGCTGGTCCTGGACGGCGCGATGGACCCCACGCGCCAGGCGCTGGATCTCAACCGGGACCAGACCGAGGGCTTCGAGACGGCCTTCACCTCCTTCGCCAAGGACTGCGCGCAGCAGCCCGACTGCCCGCTGGGCAACGGCAGCCCGGAGGAGGTGGCCGCCCGCCTGAAGGACTTCTTCCGCAAGCTGGACGCGCAGCCCGTGCCCAGCGGCGACGACAAGCGCCCGCTCGGCGAGGCCCTCGCGACGACCGGGGTGATCGCGGCGCTCTACGACGAGAACGCCTGGCCCCAGCTGCGCGAGGCGCTGGCCTCGGCGATGAACGGCGACGGAGCGGGCCTGCTGGGCCTGGCCGACAGCTACTACGAGCGCGGCGCGGACGGCGAGTACGCCAACCTGATGTTCGCGAACGCCGCCGTCAACTGCCTGGACCAGCCCGCTGCCTTCAAGGGCCCGGACGCGGTCGACGCGGCCCTCCCCTCCTTCCAGAAGGCCTCCCCCGTCTTCGGCGCCGGCCTGGCCTGGGCCGCCTTGAACTGCGCGTACTGGCCGGTGAAGCCCACGGGCCAGGCGGGGCCGCTGACCGCGAAGGGCGCCGCGCCGATCGTGGTGGTCGGCACCACCCGCGACCCTGCGACCCCGTACAAGTGGGCACAGGCACTCGCCGGCCAGCTCGCATCGGGCACCCTCCTCACCTACGACGGCGACGGCCACACGGCGTACGGACGCGGCAGCGACTGCATCGACTCCGCGATCAACCGCTACCTCCTTGAGGGCAAGCCCCCGGCGGACGGCAAGAAGTGCTGACCCGCCGCGCGAGTGCATGCCCCGTTGCCCGCACCGGGCCGCACCCGATGGCACACGCCCATGGGCAGCAGCGCGCAGCACGGTACGAGGACGACGCCTGCTTCGGCCGGTGGAAGTTCCGGAACTCCGGAGCACCTGAGGGACCGCACCCGGCCTCGTAGCGGCCCCCGCCGGCCGGCTCCGTGACCTGCGCCTCACCCACGCGGAACGTGGTTCGGGGCACCCGCCGGGACCCTGTAGACTTGGCGCCGCTGCTGATGAGCGATCCCTTCCAGGGGAATCCTTGTCTACCCAGCGGTGCCGCCTTAGCTCAGTTGGCCAGAGCAACGCACTCGTAATGCGTAGGTCTCGGGTTCGAATCCCGAAGGCGGCTCAGAGAAAGGCCAGGTCAGATACCTTCTGACCTGGCTTTTTCTGTTGCCCGGCGCAGGGTCGGGCCTGTGGCCTGGGTGCTGCAGGTTTGGTTGCGTGAGCGATGCGCGAGCGGAGGACGGATCTCAGCGCTGCGGGCCATGGGGTTGTCGCACGTTGGCAGCCCTAGTACTGCAACCGCATGTGGCGTGACGGTTGGCGCCGATGCTCGTTGTTGTGACTGTGTGATCAATCGCTGACGGTCGAGCAGATCGAGTCGTGGTCCGAGGGTGTAGCGGACCTGCATGCCCGGTTCGGGCATCGTTTTGGCAGGTCGGAGCCACGTGAACGGGCTCTGGACTACCTCAGGGGCCTGCTGGCGCCACTGGAGAGGAAAAACGGGTGGACGCTGGCCGAGCAGGTCGGCCAGCTCCGCCCGGACGGCGTGCAACGCCTGCTCAACCACTCCGAATGGGACGAGAACGCAGTCCGTGACGATATCCGGGACTTCGTTGTGGAGAGCATCGGGACGAAAGACGGCGTGCTCATCGGGGACGACACCGGGTTTCTGAAGAAGGGCACCAGGTCGGCAGGGGTGCAGCGGCAGTATTCCGGCACCGCTGGCCGCACCGAGAACTGCCAGATCGGCACCTTCCTCGCCTACGCATCCGGCAAAGGGCGGGCGTTGATCGACCGGGAACTCTACGTACCGAAGTCCTGGACGGACGACCGGGAACGCTGCCGGGCTGCCGGAATCGACGACACGGTGCCGTTCGCCACGAAGATCGAACACCTCAAGTGGATGCTGCAACGCGCCATCGACGCGGCCGTTCCCTTCGCCTGGGTCACCGCGGACGAGGCATACGGGCAGGTCAAACACTTTCGTGCCTGGCTGGAAGAGCGGCGGGCCGCGTATGTGCTGGCGACGAAGGTCAACGACACCGTGACCACCGCCGACGGCCAGGACACACGCGTCGACGAGTTGATCGCGGCCCTGCCGAAGCAGGCGTGGAAGCGGATCTCGGCCGGAGCCGGCGCCCATGGCCAGCGGATCTACCACTGGGCCCGCGTCGCGATCCGGCCCACCTGGGAGGGCGGCTTCGGGCACTGGGTGCTCGCCCGCCGCAACCTGTCCGACCCCACCGACATCGCCTACTACGTCTGCTACGGCCCGGTCACTTCCCGGCTGAAAGACCTGGTCAGGACCGCCGGAGCCAGGTGGGCGGTAGAGGAATGCTTCCAGACCGCGAAGGGTGAATGCGGGCTCGACCACTACCAGGTCCGGCTCTACCGGGCCTGGTACCGCCACATCACCCTCGCCATGGCCACCCTGGCCTACCTCACGGCCATCCGTGCCACAGAAGCCACAAAAGGGGCAGCGGAGACGACGAGCGAGACCTCATACCCCTCAGCGTCCCGGAGATCCGCCGGATGATCGGGCACGTCGTCCTCACGCCCCGCTGCCACACCAACGAGCACCGTCTGCACTGGTCACACTTCCGGCGCCGCAGCCAAGCCCGAGCCCGCCGCTGCCACTACCAACGACGGGGCCACGACACCCACATGCGGTTGCAGTACTAGGCGGAGTGAGCAGCCAGGTGCGGCGGGGTAGGCCGTGGCACAGCGGCGGCAGGCCACCGGGTGGCCCGCAGGTGTGGCTGCGATGTCGAGAACCTCCACGTCCACTCCCCCCGTGCATCGAGCCCTCGCAAGAGTCATCGGAATATTGCATTCCAATTTTCGTGGACCTGGACCATTTCAAGCCAAATTGCTATCGGGTTGAATTTTGGCCATCTCGAGGTTGACGCCCGCCGTCAGTGATCAAGGTCACAGATTTTATAACTCATTTGCGCACCCTCCGTTAGTCCTCTACGTTCAGGGCTGCCGATCAAGATCGCTTCGGAGAGCTCTAAGCAATGGGGGATTTGGAAATGCTCAAGATTCGCCGTGTCGCAACCGCCACAGCGGCTGCACTTATCACCATGGGTGTCATCGCTCCGGCTGCCTCGGCCGGCGGTAACTGGGACTACGGCACATCTCGCACAGTACTCAGCAACGGATATCTCTACACCTCGCTGAACAGCGGCACGGTCAGCGGCTGGAATGTGGACGACTGGTATCAGAAGACCGGTGGCGGGACCATCACGGCGCGCTTCGGATACACGTACCGTGGCTCTTCGAAGACGGGTGGGTGGTTCAGTCAGGGCGCGAACTCGACGAAGAGGGCCACATGGTCCAACCAGACGATTAACACCTGTGACTCCCTCGTTGGATGGCTCCAGGTCGATGGTCAGCAGACCTTCAACAACGCTCCGGTCACCGCCTGTTAAGCGCGGACCCATCGTCGTGCGGACTCGTTCGCAATGAGGTCCTCACGTACCCGATTCGCCGGCGCGACCCCAGGAATCATCGCATGATTCAAGCAATACTCAACGGCAATCAAGGAATTTTGGCAACCGCCATTATTTCCTCACTGACTGCAGCCCTGATGTTCTATTTCCTGGGGCGTCGACGCGGCGGGAAATCTGGACCCCTATGGGCGTCCGTAGGCGCAGCATCGGCGGTCGTGGTGACCGCCACTCTCTACCCCATCGCTCTCGGGGCTCCTGCCTCTGCGACCTGTGTCATCGAGCGCGATGTCATCTCGGGAACGTTCACGACCCAGGGGTTGATGAACGTTTTTCTCTTCGCCCCCTTGGCGGCCCTTGCCACCTGGGCAACCCGCCGCCCGGTGCCTATTGCCCTGGGCTGCGTCAGCCTCTCGGTGGTCATCGAGGTCACACAAGCGCTGACACCGGGCATCGGGCGGGCCTGTGACAGCGCCGACCTATGGGCCAACGGCCTCGGTGTCGCCTTGGGAGCCGGTCTCTCCACCGCTGTCCTGCGCCGACGCTACACCCGCGATGCCGGTGGTGCCCCCATCATCATCAGCCGCCGCCAGATCCGCCGGTCCCTCGTGGGCTTCGCCGCCGGAATCGCAGCGATCAGCCTCACTGCTTCCTTCACGATCACGTTCGTGATGGCGGAGGTCGCCTGGGCGAACAACGCCACGGACGAGCAGCGGGAGCTCGCCCGGGAGGTAGTCGCAGAGTTCTTTGGCGGACAGGCTCAGGTCAGAGACGTGCAGTACATGCCTGCTCCCCCCGGACGCCCCTCTCTGGTCTCGGCCAACACCGACCGCGGTGTTCTGGACATCGAGTTGCTGTCCCGAGAGGTAGTCTCCGGTGTACTCCAGCCGATCAGTGCGGCCCTCGACCCGGGTACGGCCCCTCTCGCCGACGAAGCGGCCCTGAGAATCAGCACCGAGTTCGTGCGTGATCACTTCCCCTGGGCTCTGACTGGCCGCACGCAGCTCACGGCTACCGGCCCGCAAGAAGCCTCCAAACTGGTCTCTTGGCGTTCCCACAAGGGTGGCGTACTTATGCCCATGCGGATGGACGTGGTTGTCGGCCCCGATCAATCGATCATCTCCTTCGCTGCACGCCACACGCCCGACCCTCCGTCGCTGCCCTCGCCTCGGCTCGACAGGCAACAAGCCCAGGCCATCGTGATCAGAGACTTCCCTGGCAAGAAGGTCGAACTCACCGACCTTCTAGCCCGCAGGGACAGCGCAGGCAACTGGCGCCCTTACTGGATCGTCAGCATCGGCTCTGTCGGAACATCAACCACCACTCCTTGGGACGGTGTGCCCCAAGACGGAGCACCCCAAGCCGGAGCCGGCAGGGACGGAACGCCTTCGCAGATCCTGTTTCTGGATGCCGTCACCGGCGCCGTAGGGCCGGCAAACCCCGAAGCGTGGGAATCGGACTGACAAAGGAGGTTCTTCGGGCTCTCGGACACCCAACGATGGATGCTTTCGAATCTCTGGATCTGTGGTTCCCGGCAGGGTACGTAACAAGCCTGACAAGTATCAGGGCCATCAGAGTCGCTTATCGGCTCGAATCGACTGGCTCGGGAAGCTCGGCCTTCCAGCGTCAAGCGCCATGGAATACCATCCTTGACCTCTGCCTGAATCGAGCCTCGGTACGCCAGTCCTTTTCGTGCCGAGTGTCTGTCGCCACCAACTGTCGCTCAAGTGAAACCAGAATGGGTAGAGTGCTTCATTCTGGAATGCCGTTCAAGAGTGGAAATCGGGAACGCGTTTCCCGGAATCCGGTATGCGCCCTGCCTCGGGTGTAAGTTTCGGCCGATCCGTAGGGTGTTATCCCCCTACTGCAGGTCGCCTGCTTGCCGGGAGGCCCATGCACCTACTGGTCGAACCATTTCTGGGGTGTGTGCGGGCATCCGTCGCAATACTCCAGAATTAGAATTCTGGCCTCCGGTTTGCCCGCGGATCGAGGTAGTTCAGAATGTTCCCGCATGGGAAGCCTGCATTCCCTGCCGGCGAGGTTGACGGCAGGGATGATTTTGGTCATGATCTTGCGTGAATCAAGGGGAGGGAAACCTTAATGAAGAAGACTGCAGCCGTTCTCGCCATGACCGGCGCTCTCTCACTCGGCGTGGCCGCGCCCGCTTTCGCTGGCGGTAACTGCGGATACCGCACATCGTGTACTTCGCTGAGCAACGGAACGCTCTCGATCTTCCTGTCGTCGAGCAGCACGATCGATAACACTCTCAGCATCGTGGTGTCCTACAAGAAGACCGGGGGCGGAACCGTCTCGGCGCGCTTCGGCAGGACCTACAACGGCTCGAACGCTTGGGGGGGTTGGTTCAACCAGTCCTCGGGAACCACCAAGAGCACGACATGGACCAACGGGTACTCCGTCAGCGGGTGCAAGTCCGCCGTGGGGCTGATGGAGGTCAGCGGTCAGCAGACCTTCCAGACGCCGCCCGTCACGAGCTGCTGACGGTTTACCCTCGCCAGGTCGCCCTCTTCTCCGGAGGGCGACCTGGTCGCGTTCTCCACGCTCCCGTTCCCGCCTCCGGACGAGGTCCATTTCGATGATCAGCGCCATACTCAATGGGAATCCCTGGCTGATTCCCATCCTCCTAGTGACCGGGCTGCTGCTCGGATTCGTCATGCTGCTCCTGGCCCGTCGCCACGCACTGGCCCAGCTCACTGCGGTCGCCTTCGGATGGGCGTTGGCCGGCGAACTCGTTCTCACCCTGTACCCCGTGCACTCGGCCGCGTCCGGGGGCGTCTGCATCGTGAACAGGGACCTGCTCGGACCGTTGGCCACTCAACAGGGCCTGCTGAACATCGCCCTTTTCATCCCCGTCACCTGCCTGGCGACTCTGGTCTTCCGCCGCCGCGCGGTCATTCTGGCCGCCGCCGTGCTGCTCTCGGCCGGCACCGAGCTGCTGCAATCCGCGCTGCCCGTGCTGGGACGCGCCTGCACCAGCGAGGACCTCATCGCCAACGGGTTGGGAGCAGCCATCGGCTCTGGCGTGGCGCTCGTCTTTGCGCGTGCGGGGCGATCCCGCCGGGCAGACGCCCCACACGTGCTGGACCGCAGGGACCTGCTACAGGGTGGGAAGGTGCTGGCCGTCGGCACCCTCGCGAGCCTCGTGATCGGCGCGCTGACGGTTACACCCGTCCTCGCGGAGGTCACCGAGCTCACCAAGGCCACACCGGGGCAGCGGCGGGTCGCCGAGTCGATGGTGCGCGATGTGTGGGGCCCGCAGGCCCGGATCTCCAGCGTGCAGTACATGGCCGCCGACCCCAAGACGCCCGGCAGTGAGGGGCAGACCCTCGTCACACTCGAGGACGGCTCTCTGCACTTCAGCGACGGAGCGAAGTTCGTCAGCGGATCCACCTCGGCCAAGTCCATACCTGGGATCGACTCTCATCCGGTACGTACGCCAGAGGAGGGCATCGTCCAGGCGACGGCTTTCGTGCGGTCCCGATTCCCGTGGGCTCTGGAAGGCGGCAGCAAGGTTACCGCCGAGCCGACCGCGCCGGGAACAGGCCAGTTCACAGTCGCCTGGCGGCTGCGTAAGCAGGACATACTCATGCCGATGCGGATGGACGTCGTGGTGGAGGCCGACGGTCGGATCTCCGCCTTCACCGGCCGCAACGAACAGGGACCCGCCGTCCTTCCCCCGCACCACGTCACCGCGCAGGAAGCCCGGGAGGCCGCGCAGCGCAAGGTGCCCCAAGGCAAGTTCACCGAGTCCGAGCTGGTACTGAAGAAGAATCCCGCAGGGGAATGGGCGACCTTCTGGATGATCGCCTTCGCCTTGCCGGCTCCTGCCGTCTCCCCAGCCCCGGACGGCACCGAGGAAGTAGCAGCAGCCCCCTCCGGAGCCCTCCTCGCTGTCGACGCCGAGACCGGCGAGGTCACCGTTCTGGGATCTACCACCGACAACTCCTGAACCATGGCACGCCAACAGGTGCATGGGTCCGGAGTAACTCGGCCCCGTCGAGTTGCAGGACGCGCGCCCCCACGACCGACGGCTCCGGTCCGTAGTCAGCGGTGATGCCGAGTGGTGGTCAGGGCGGGAGGAGGCGGTGGCGGAGAAGGCCGAATCCGGCGCGTCTGTGCATCTGTCGCATATCCGCGCGCCGCGGGTGTCAGCAGGACCGCGACGCGTCCGCCGGTCTCGGCCTCGGTGATGAGTGTGGCGTAGTGGTGACGGCGGCGCAGAGCGAAAGCGTCCACGCCGATCACCTGCGAACCGCCTGCATCGGCAGTGGCAGGTACCGCAGATGGCGCGGCGCGGTGCTGCGGGATACAAACACGGCCAGGCGTGCGGCCGCCCGGCCGCATAACTCCCGCGCCACATGCGATATCTGCCAGGCAAGCCGCACCGTGCGGCGTTGATGGTGCCTCAGTAGTCCGGGAATCTACTCGCGGAAGGTCTGTCGCCGACAGCCCAGTACGGGACAGACCGGCCGCAGTACGCGCAGGAGGACCACGGCCTGGCGACCGTCGGCCGGCAGGCCCCGTACCATCCGGCGGTGATAGGCGTGGACCTTGGCCGTCGGCGTCCCGCACACCGGACACGGCACCGCCGCATCCCGGGTGCGGGCCGTGATCACCACCGTCCCACCACGACCAGCGCCGGCGGCCCGGAGAGCACCGTCGCCATAAGGGACTTGATACCACCCACCATAAGATCACGGTCAAGGGCAGCTACTAGGCGTCACCACCGACTACGGGTCGGAGTCGAACGATTCACCGTCTCCACCTGCGATCATGCGGCCGCCTTCGTCCAGCGCCGGGTGAGGACCTACGTCCTGCGAGCGGTCGACTGCCCTGGATGTCAGAAGGTGTTGGGTGCTCGGGTGATTACTCGTTCTTGAGGTCGTCGGCGAGGCGGCGGGCTGCTTCGGTCTCGATGGGGCCGCGTGGTTCGATCTCTTCGCTGCGGGGCGGGCGGCCATGAGCCTGATCATGGCAACCTTGATCATCGCTTCGGCGTGCGCGGTCTTGCGCTCGTAGTCCCGTGCCAACCGTCTGCACCGTCCCAGCCAGGAGAATGTCCGCTCGACCACCCACCTGCGGGGCAGCACCTGAAACCCTTTCACATCCGCGTTGCGCGGCATCGCGACGATCTCCAGGTTCTCGTGCCCCGCTGCCCAGCCGACCAGGCCGGCATCCACGACGTTGACGTAGCCGCCGTCGACCCAGACCAACCCGACCTGCGGAAACTCCTCCCGGACCCCGGCCAGGACCAGCTTCGCACCCGCCCGGTCCTGCACCGACGCCGAGTGCACCACGACCCGCAGCACGAGACCGCAGGTATCCACCAGCAGGTGCCGCTTGCGGCCCCGGACACGCTTGCCCGCGTCGTAGCCGATCGCCTGCCCGCCCTGGTGGCCGCGGGCCGACTGCGAGTCCAGCACCGCCGCCGAAGGCTGCGGATCCCGGCCGTCCGCCACCCGGACCCGGTCACGCAACGCGTCGTGAACCCGGTTCCAGGCACCGTCCGCCGTCCACGCCCGGAACCACCTTGCACACGCAGACACACATGGCGGTGATCGTCCCAGAACACCAGCCCTCAGCGATCACCACCAGCCAACCACCCCCTGCAGTTGATCAATCACCCAACACTTCCTCAGAGGCGACGCGGGGTCGTTGCTACGAGCGGCCGGATCGAGGAGCTCACGGCGTGGCTCACCCCAACGGCCCGGGGCGACGGCATGGCGTGAGCGGACTGTGGGTGGCGCGGGCCGGATTGGGCGGTGCGTGGGTTGCGAGGTGTAGGCCTCTGACCTGGGGAAACGGGATTCTGCGGCACTGTCCGGAAACAGCCGGGATGACTCTGGTGGGCCTTGTCGTGCGGAGGTCTCGGGTTCGGTTCGCCAGGCGGCGTATGGGGAAACCCCAGGCCGGACTGTTCCGGCCTGGGGTCTCGGGTGGGCCGGGGCGCGGTGGTGCCGGGCCCCGGTGGGTGGGTCAGGCCTCGTCGGCGGTGAGGAGGGCCTTGGCCGCCTGCTGGACGCCGGGGGCACGCAGGAAGGTGTAGTGGTCGCCGGGCACGCGGACGGTCCGGGTGCCGGATCCCAGCAGCTGGGTCCACAGTGCCGACAGGTCGGGGGACTGCTCGGCCGAGACCACCACGACGGGGGCCGCCACGGGCTCCGGGCGGTGGCCGCCGATCAGGGTGATGTGGGCCTTGAACACCTGGAACCTGCGGTTGATGTCCTCCTGGACCTCCTCCGCGTCGCCGGTGCCGCCGGTCAGCTTCTCGCCGAACCAGCGCAGCTGCTCGGCCACCGGCGTGGTCTCCGGGTCGGGCAGTTCGCCCGCGTCGGGGCCGAGGGCCCGGGCGCCGTCCAGGACGAACTGGGCGGCGAAGGCCTGCTCGCTCACTCCGGAGACGTCGTCCGCGGAGAAGGGGGTGTCCAGCAGGCCGACCAGGGCCACCTGCTCGCCCGCGGCCTCCAGGCGGCGGGCGACCTGCAGGGCGAGCAGACCGCCCATGGACCAGCCGGCCAGGCGGTACGGTCCGGCGGGCTGGGCCTGGCGGACGGCCTCGGTGTACGCGTCGGCCATCTCCCGCAGGTCCCGCCGCGGCTCGCTGCCGGCCCGCAGGCCGGCGGCCTGCACGCCGAGCACGCGGTAGCGGCTCTGCAGTTCCTGCATCAGCCCGAAGTACGGGTAGACGGTGCCGCCGACGGCGTGGATGAGGAACAGCGGGTCGCCGTCGGTGTTCTCCGACAGGGGCACGATGGTGTCCGAGCCGGCGGCGACGGCCGAGGTGCCCGGGGTGGTGGGGCCGGCCACCTCCTCCAGGGCGTCGAGGTCGTCCAGTTCGTCCAGCGGGGCGTCCTCCAGGCCGTGCTTCTGGACCAGGGTCACGGCGAGCCGCGCGGGCGTGGGGGCGAGGAAGATCGCCGTCACGTCCGTGTCGACCCCGAGGTCCTTGCGCAGGCGGGTGATCACCTGCATCGCCTGGAGGGAGTTGCCGCCCATCTCGAAGAAGTTGTCCTCGATGCCCACCCGCGGCAGCTTGAGGATGTCGGAGACGATGTCGGCGAGGACCGTCTCCAGGATGGTGCGCGGGGCGACGTAGTCGCCCGCTTCCCCGGCGCCGTCCGGCTCGGGCAGGGCGGCGCGGTCGACCTTGCCGTTCGCGTTGAGCGGGAAGGTGTCGAGGATGATCAGGTGGGCCGGGACCATGAACGCGGGCAGCGCCTCGCCGAGGTGGGCGCGGAGGTCGCCGACGGTGACGGCCGGTGCGTCGGGGTTGGTCCGCGCGTAGCCGATGAGGTTCTTCTGGCCGGCCTGGTCCTCGCCGACGATGATGATGGCCTGGGCGACGGAGGGGTGGGCGGCGAGCACGGCCTCGATCTCGCCGAGCTCCACCCGCAGGCCGCGGATCTTGACCTGGTGGTCGAGCCGGCCGAGGTACTGCAGGTTGCCGTCGGGCAGACGGCGGGCCAGGTCGCCGGTCTTGTACATGCGCGCGTCGGGGAGCTCGCTGAACGGGTCCATGACGAAGCGCTCGGCGGTCAGCTCGGGGCGGCCCAGGTAGCCGCGGGTGACGCTGGCGCCACCGATGTGGAGTTCGCCCGCGACGCCCACCGGCACCGGGTTGAGGTGCTTGTCCAGCACGTACGCCGTGTAGTTCGTCAGGGGCAGGCCGATCGGCGGCGGGTCGATGCCGTCGTCCTGGCACCGGGCCATGGTCGAGCCGACCGTGGTCTCGGTCGGGCCGTAGCCGTTGATGAAGCGCATGCCGGGGCGCGCCCAGTTGCGGACCAGCTCCGAGGAGAAGGCCTCGCCGCCGGCGATGACCACGCGCAGGCTCGGGAACTGCTCCTCGGCCAGCAGGTTCAGCACGGCCGGCGGCAGGCACATGAAGGTGATGCCCTCACCACGGATCAGGTCGGCCAGCCGCGGCGGGGAGAGCAGTGTCTGCGTGCTGCCGAGGACCAGGGTGGAGCCGGACAGCAGCGCGCCGAAGATGTCCAGGACGGACACGTCGAAGTTGAGCGAGGCGAACTGCAGGATCCGGTCTCCCGGGCCCAGCGGCCAGAACTCGATCTCGGCGTAGCAGAAGTTGACGGCGTTGCGGTGCTCGACGACCACGCCCTTGGGGCGGCCGGTGGAGCCCGAGGTGTAGATGACGTAGGCGACGTTCGACGGGTCGGCGGTGGCCTCGACGGCGCTGTCGTCCAGCGCGGTGAGGTCGTTCCAGGACCGGTCCAGGTCCAGCACGGTGACGTCGTCGGTCGGTACCGCGGCAGCGCTGGCCTCGTCGGTGAGGACGACGGTCATCTTCGCGTCCTCGACCATGAAGGCGAGGCGGTCGGCGGGGTACTCCGGGTCCAGCGGCACGTAGCCGCCGCCGGCCTTGAGGATGCCCATGATGCCGACGATGCGGCGTACGGTGCGCTGCATGCTGACACCGACGAGCGCCTCCGGGCCGACGCCGAGCTCGCGCAGCCGCCGCGCGACCTGGTTGGCGTGGGCGTCGAGCTGGGCGTAGGTCAGGCCCTCGCCGTCGAGTTCGACGGCCATGACGTCGGGGTGCGCCGCGACCTTGGCCTCGAAGGCCTGGTGCAGGTTCCAGTCGGGGAACTCGGCCTTGTCGCTGTTCCAGGCGACGAGCTCCTGGTGGAGCTCCGCCTCGGTCATGATCGGCAGCTGCGAGATGCGGGCGTCGGGCTCGGTCAGGATGCCGTCGAGCAGCGTCTCGAAGTGGCCGAGCAGACGCTGCGCGGTGGCCGCGTCGTACAGGGCGGTGGCGTAGCTGAGGTTCAGGCCCAGCCGGCCGCCGCTCTCGACGGCGGAGACCAGCAGGTCGAACTTGGCCGCCTCGGCGGGGAGTTCCTCGGAGGCCCAGGTCATGCCGCCGGGCCGCAGGTCGCGCTTCTGGTCGTCGGAGAGCATGAAGCCGACCTGGAAGACCGGGGAGCGCGAGGGGTCGCGGGGGGCCTTGGCAGCCTCGACGATCTTCGCGAAGGGCAGGTCCTGGTGTCCGAAGGCGCCCAGCGTGGCCGTCTTGGTGCGCTCCAGGACCTCGCGGAAGGTCGGGTCGCCGGACAGGTCGACCCGGACCGGCAGGGTGTTGATCAGGTAGCCGATCACCGGCTGGAGTTCGGGGCGGCTGCGGTTGGCGCTGACGGTGCCGACCACGATGTCGTCCTGGCCGCTGTAGCGGTGGAGCAGGACGTGGTAGGCGGCCATCAGGGTCATGAACAGGGTCGCGCCCTCGTCGCGGCCCAGGGTGGTGAGCCGGGACAGGATCTTGTCGCCGAGGTCCCTGGACTCCGTGGTCCCCTGGTAGGTCTGGACGAGGGGGCGGGGCCGGTCGGTCGGCAGCTGGAGGACGGGCGCGCCCTGGAGGTTCTCGCTCCAGTACTCGGTCAGCTCCTTCAGCGTCTCGCCCTGCAGCCGGTCGCGCTCCCAGACGGCGAAGTCGGCGAACTGGATGGGCAGCTCGGGCAGCTGCGCGGCCGTTCCGGCGACGGCGCCGGAGTAGGACTCGGCCAGCTCCGCCAGCAGCACGGGGAACGAGGAGCCGTCGAAGACGGTGTGGTGGACGGTGATCAGCAGGACGTGGTCCTCGTCGCCCAGCTGCTGCAGGTGCGCGCGGAACAGGGGGCCGCGCTCCAGCTCGAACGGGCGGGACGTCTCCTCCTGGGCGGCCGCCCGCCAGTGCTGCTCGATCTCGTCGGCGGCGACGGCCCGCTGGTCCACGAAGGCCAGCTCGACCGGTCCGGCCGGGTCGATCACCTGGACCGGTGCGCCGTCCACGGTGACCAGGCGGGTGCGCAGCGCCTCGTGGCGGGCGACCAGGGAGTCGATCGCCGCACCGAGGGCCGGGCGGTCGAGGGCGCCGGTCATCCGCACCGCGCCGGCGATGGTGTAGGTGGATTCCCCGGGGGCCAGCTGGTCGATGAACCAGAGCTGCTCCTGCCCGTAGGAGAGCGGCAGGTCCTGCAGCGCGGGCGAGCGGCGGGGGATCGAGGAGATCGGGGGGGCCGTGCGACGCAGCCTGGCGGTCAGCGCGGCCCGCTGGGAATCGGTCAACATGACTGGTTAGTCCTTCTTTCGAGCAGTGGATGAGGCAGCGTCAAGGGCACGGTCACGACGGCCGCGCGTGACTCATGCGACGGTTTCGGGCTGGTCGGCGTCGACGGGACCCTGGGGCATCTCGCGCAGCCGGTACACGGGCGAGAAGGCGATCCACACCACCGGCAGGGCGATACCCGCGACACCGACGGCCAGGGCGGCTCGCAGCCCGAACAGGGAGGCCAGCGAGCCGGCCAGCAGGGCGCCGAGCGGGATGGTGCCGTAGAGGATGAGCCGGTAGCTGGCGTTCATCCGGCCCAGCAGGCGGGCCGGGGTGACGGTCTGGCGCAGGGTCAGCGAGTTGACGTTGAAGACGGCCAGGTGGAAGCCGTGCACGGCGAGCGTCCCGCCCAGGATCACCAGGGAGACAAGACCGGTGTCCCCGGGTACGAGCAGCAGTACGGGCGACAGGCAGGCCAGCAGTGTGACCAGGCGCAGCGCCGGGCCGAAGCCCAGGCGCTTGCTGATCCGGCCGGAGAACGTGGCGCCCAGCAGCGCGCCGACCGAGCCGGCCCCGACGACCAGGCCGAGCTGGAACGGGCTCAGTCCCAGGGACCTCACCGCGTAGACCAGGAAGACCGTCGTCATGACGTTCTCGAACAGGTTGAACACGGCGGACTGCGCCGCCAGGTGTCGCAGGATCCGGCTGCCGACGACGGTGCGCAGGCCCTCGACGATGTCGGCGCGGACCGACGTCGGCTCTGCGGGCCGTTCGGGCTCGGCCTCCGGTCTGCGGATCCACCACAGGGCCACGGCCGAGGCCAGGTAGGTGGTGGCGCCCACGGTGAGTGCGACGGGTGCGGTCAGCGCGCCGACCAGGAAACCGGCCAGGCCGGGGCCTGCGATGCCGGCGACCGAGTAGCTGGCCGTCATCTTGCTGTTCGCGTCCGCCAGGTCGTTCTTGTCGACGAGTCCGGGGATGTAGGAGAGGATCCCGACGTCGAAGAGGACCGTGGCCACGCCGGCCATGAACCCGACGACGTAGAGCCACGGGAGCGAGAGCACGCCGAGCAGGTGGGCCACCGGCAGGGCGCCGATCAGCACCACCCGGACCGCGTCGGACGCGATCAGGGTCGGCCTTCTGCGCCGCCGGTCGAACCAGACTCCGGCCAGCAGGGTCACCAGTACATACGGTGCGAACCTGGCGACGTTGAGCAGGCCGATCTGGAACGCGCTGGCGTTCAGGGTGAGGACGGCTGCCAGCGGCAGCGCGATGTCGGTCACCTGCGAGCCGACGAGGGAGACCGTCTGCCCGCTCCAGAGTTTGACGAAGTCCCGGTTGGCCAGGACGCCGCGTCGGCCCGCGGTGTCCTCGTTCCCCTGCGTGGTGGTCATGCTCTCGCCCCCTCTCAGTTGGCCAGGCCCGCGCCGACGGGCTGCGGGGCGGCAGCGTCGGTGTGCAGGTTGAAGGCGCGGTGCAGGACGCGGGCGGCCTCGTCCACCGCGCCGGAGGCGACGTGGCAGGAGACCCGGCTGGGGGTGCTGGTGACGAGCACCGGTCTGATGCCGGTGCGCTCCAGGGACTCCAGGATCTGCAGGGTGACCTCGGACCGGTTGCCGCAGGCGTCCCCGGCCACGCTCACACTGCCGAGTTCCTCGTCGTGGACCTTGACGACGGCGCCGACGTCACCGAGGGCGGCGATGACCGTCTGCGGTTCGGCGCCGGGCGAGGTGAACCGGAGCTCGCCCGGGCTGCCGATGATGGATCCGACCGGCAGGCCGTGTCCGGCGAGGGCAGCCGAGACCTGCGCCGGCGTCAGGCCGCCGACCTGGTAGAGCGGGTCGTGCCGGCGGTGGGCGACACCGATGATCCTGGCCGTCTCGAACATGTCGTTCTCCTCCCTGGATTCAGTGATCCACGTGCCCGGCTCGCCGGTGAACGAGGACCGGACATGGATGGCGACACCATGTGCCGCCGCGAGTTCCACCGCCCGCGGCTGCATGACCTGGGCCCCCGCCTCGGCCAGCTGGAGCATCGACTCGTGGCTGAGCCGGTCCAGTCGCCGTGCGTCGGGCACGACCCGGGGGTCGGCGGTGAAGACACCCGGCACGTCGGTCCAGATGTCGCACTCGTCCAGCCCCAGCGCCGCCGCCACGGCGATCGCCGAGGCGTCGGAGCCGCCGCGGCCCAGCGTGGTGACGTCACCGTCGTCGGTGACGCCCTGGTAGCCGGTGACCAGGACGATCAGCCCCTGCTCCAGGGCGGCCACGATCCGGGCCGGGTCGATCGACTGCATACGGGCGTTGCCGTGCGCGGTGTCGGTCAGCACCCCGGCCTGGCGGCCGTTGAGGGAGACGGCGCGCTCACCGAGCTCGTGCACGGCGATCGCTGCGAGCGCGCACGACATGGACTCGCCGACCGCCAGCAGTGCGTCGAGCTCCCGCGCGTCGGGCTGCGTCGTGAGTCCGTTCGCCATCTCCAGCAGGTCGTCGGTGGTGTCCGACATCGCGGACAGGACCGCGACGACGTCCGCCCCCGCGCGCCTGGCCTCCACCAGCCGCTGGGCCACCCGGCGCAGCCGGTCCATGTCGCCCACCGAGGAGCCGCCGAACTTCCATACGACCGGCCGCAGTGCGCGCCCGGAGGGGTGTGTCGCGGACACGGATGACACGGATGGCACGGATGACTCGGACGGCACATCTGACACAGATGACACAGGTCCTCCCCGTCCTCTAGCGCGCGGCCGACTGGTCGGCGACCAGTCGGACCCAGCTCGCGAAGAACGCCAGGCTGTGGCTGCGCCACAGCCGCAGCGGCCGGTCCAGGTCCACGCCGACCGGTGCCTTGACGCCGGCCACCTGCTGGTTGACGTCCCTGTGGTACTCCTCCGCGAGGCGCGAGCCGTAGTACTCGGGGTGGCCGGTGTGCATGAGGACGGAGTGGTCGTAGGACTCGGCGATCACCGTGCCCGCGCCGTCGGCCCGGGCCAGGGCGCGGACCGTGGTGCTGGCGTCCAGCGCCTTGTCGTCGAAACCGGCGAAGCGGCTGTGCGTCGACCAGAAGCGGTCGTCGAGGGCGGAGGCGACGGGGCCGTCCTGCGCCAGCAGCTCGGTCTCGTACATGCCGGAGATCTTGGCGCTGTAGATGTCCTTGGGGAGGCCGTAGAGCAGGTGGCCCACGCCCATCGCGCCCCAGCACAGGCCCAGGATCGGCGAGCGCCGCGCGTGGACGTCCTGCAGCATGTCGTTCAGCTCGTCCATGAACCGCACCTCCTCGAAGGGGAGGTGCTCCACCGCGGCGCCGCTGACGATCAGGCCGTCCAGCGGTGCGTCCGCGGTGGCCTCCTCGTAGGTGCGGTAGGTCGCGGCGATGCGGTCCGGGTCGTCCAGGTGGTAGCGGCGGGAGGAGATCCGGATCCACTGCAGCTCGAACGGCTGCGCCAGCGACAGCTGCGGCATCAGCCAGTTCTCGTACTGCTCGGCGTGCGGCATCAGGTTGACGATGCCGATGCGCGGCGGGCGGCCGGGGTGTCCGGATACGAGCGTGCTCATCGGCCGGCCTCCGCGGCGAGTTCCGACTCCAGGGCGGCCAGCGCGTCGCGCAGGACGGCCACGGCGTCGTCGGCGACCTCACGGGTGATGTTCAGCGGCGGCAGCAGCCGCACGACGCAGTCGTCCCGGCCACCGAGCTCGACGATCAGCCCGCGGCGCAGTGCCTCCTGCTGGAACCTGGCCGCGACGGCGGTCGCGTCGAGGGACCCGCTGCCGGCCATCTCCATGCCGAGCATCAGGCCCAGCCCGCGCACGTCGGAGACGAGGTCGCTGTCGCCGAGCCGCTTCAGCTCGCCGAGCAGGTGCTCGCCGATGACGCGGACGTGCGGCAGCAGCTGGTCGCGCTCGACGATGTCGAGGAAGGCGTTGGCACTGGCGAAGGCCAGGTTGTTGCCGCGGAAGGTGCCGATGTGGCTGCCCGGCGTCCAGGTGTCCAGGTGCTTGCGGTACAGGATCGCGGCGACGGGCAGGCCCATGCCGGACAGGCCCTTGGAGGCCACGACGACGTCCGGGGTGATGCCGTACTGCTCGAAGGCGAACCAGGTGCCGGTGCGGCCGCAGCCCGTCTGGACCTCGTCCACGATCAGCGGGATGCCGAGCTCACGGGCGGTGTCCGCGACCCGGCGGACGAACTCGTGGCGGGCCGGGATGGCCCCGCCCTCGCCCTGGACCAGCTCCATGATGATCGCGGCCGGCAGCTGTACCCCGCCGTGGGTGTCGGTCAGCGTGTTGACCAGCACGTCGGCGCAGTTGGTGGTGCAGGTCTCCGGTGCCAGACCGATCGGGCAGCGGTGGCAGTAGGAGTACGGGGTGAAGTGGATGCCCGGCAGCAGGTTCTGCAGGCCGGTCTTGGGCGCGTGCTCCGAGGTGAGGGACATGGCCCCCTGGGTGGAGCCGTGGTAGGCGCCCTGGAAGACGACGACCTGGCCGCGGCCCGTCGCCTTCTTGCACAGTTTGATCGCGGCCTCGACGGCGTCGGAGCCGGTGGGGCCGCAGAAGTGCATCTTGACGTCGTCGCGCATGTGCTCGGGCAGCATCGCGATCTGACGGCGCTTGAACTCGTCGCGCACCGGCGTCGGGAAGTCGAGGCCGTGCGTCAGCTTCGGCAGCTGCTCGGTGACGGCGGCGACGAGCTCGGGGTGGTTGTGGCCGAGCGCGAGGACGCCCGCGCCCGAGAGGAAGTCGATGTAGCGGCGGCCGTCGAGGTCGGTGATGTAGGACCCGGAGGCCTCGGCGATCGCGACCGGAATCCGGCGCGGGTACGTGCGGGCGTTGGACTCGGTGGCGGCCTGGCTGTCGAGCAGCACGCGTCCGTTGGGGCCGGGCCGGGTCAGGTCGGCCGCCGGTTTCGGTGAGGTCGCATCAAGGGTCTGCATGATCGTCTCTCTCAGAGGTCGGAGCCGGTCGCCCGGGCGGCGACGAGGTCGGCAGCTCCCTGCTCGGCGACCAGGCGCCGCTCAAGGCTTTCGACGATGGCCTGGGAGCGCAGCGCCAGCAGGCTGAAGGAGCCCGCGTCGCCGAGGCCGTGGGTGGACTCGCACAGGCCGTTGACGAAGATCGGCGGGACCTCGCCCTCGAAGGCGGGGTGCGGGACGACGCCGTAGTCGTAGCCGACGGACAGCGGGCGGCCGTCGGTCACGCCGAGCACGTCCGTGAGGTCCTTGAGCAGCGGCGGAAGCTGCTCGGTGCGGCCGGTGATGCCCAGGTCCAGGTAGCCGGTGGCCAGGACCACCCGGTCGGCGTGGATCCGCTCGCTCTCACCGGTGATGTGCTCGGTGACGTCCAGCGCGACTCCCTCGGCGGTGCGCTCCACGGCGTCGACACGGCGGTTGGTGAAGAGCCGGACCCGGTCGCGTCCGTCGAGCTCGTCCTCGTACATGCGCATGTACAGGGCGCTGACCACGTCCGCGTCGGCGGCCGAGTAGTTGGTCGGGCGCAGCTGGTCGCGCAGCCGCTTCTTGCCCTCCTCCGTGGCCTTGAAGTAGTAGTCCACGAACTCCGGGAAGTAGACCTCCTCGGAGAACGGGCTGGTGTCCTTCAGGCGGTAGCCGAAGCCGGTCATCACGTTGACGATGCGGGCGGCGGGGAAGCGCGCGATCAGGTCGAGCACGACCTCGACGGCGCTCTGGCTGGCGCCGACCACGGCGAGCGTGCCGTCGAAGTCCCGCTCCAGATCGGCGATGTTGGGCAGGAACTGGGAGGTGTGGAACAGGTGCGGGGCCGGTACGCCGGTGAAGACCTCGGGAACGTTGGGCGTACGGCCGGGGGCCACGACGACGGAGCGGCCGTGGTAGGTCTTGCCGTCGGCGGCGGTGACCTCGACCAGCTGGCCCTCGTCGGACGGCGTCACGCCTATGCCGGTGACCTCGCAGCCGTAGTCCACGTCGGCGCTCACGTTCTCGGCCACCCACTGGACGTAGCGCGCGTACTCCTTGCGGAGCGGGTAATGGGAGGGCAGGTTGAGGTGTTTGAAGAGTCGGCCCTGCTCGTGCAGGAAGTTGGTGAAGGTGTACCGGCTCCGCGGGTTGCGCGGGGTCACCAGGTCGCGCAGCGGATTGTTCTGGATGTCCGAGCCGTCCAGGAGCATGGCGCGCTGCCAGTAGGGGCCGGGCTCGCGTTCCAGGAACTTCACCCGGGCCTGCGGCCACAGCTCCTCGAACGCGACGGCGACGGCGACGTTCGCGGGTCCGTATCCCACGCAGAGAACGTCATAGACATCGTGCACGTTGAACCTCCAGGGTCGATGTGCTCGGCATGCCGACGGCATGCCGGCTGGTTCACGGACGGGAGACCGCCTGCACGTCCGCGCAAGCGCCGTCGGAGTACGGCCCGGCCGCGTGACGGCCGGCGAAGAACGCGCCGTCGCTGAGGGTCCCCGCTGCGTGCGGGACCGCCCATTGAGCGGCGTCCGGGCCGGTGAGGTCGCTTGCCGGCGAGGAGCCGGCGGTGTCCCCGGCCGCTGTATCGGTGTCCGCATTTCTGGTCATTTGAACTGCAGCTTCCGTCGCCGTCCGAGATGTAATGAGCTTTTCACTGACCGCTACCGGTTGGCTTCCGCCGGGCTTCCGACCGTGCGGTATCGTCCAGAAGCGCAGGTCATCAGGTGGGGGTGGGAGTCCTGGATCCGCAGACGGCGGACGGGATGAGGAGGGGGCTGCGTGACATTCGAGTTCCGTGTTCTCGGGCCGATCACGGCATGGCGCGACGGACTCGCAGTCAGACTCAACGGGCGCAAGACGAGGTCGGTGCTGGCCGCGCTGCTGCTCCGTGCCGAGCACGTCGTCCCGGTGGAACGACTCGTCGCGATCCTGTGGGGGGAATCGCCGCCGCCGACCGCCGTGGCCCAGATCCAGAAGTGCGTGTCCCAGCTGCGCGGAGAGCTGGGGCCGGAGCTGATCATCCGGTCGGGCAACGGCTACCGCCTCCAGCTCGGCGAGCACCGGTTCGACCTGCGGGCCTTCGACCGGGCCGTCGCGGAGGCGAGGGCCGCGCTCGCACAGGACCGGCAACTCGACGCGGTGGAGGCGTACTGCGCCGGCCTCGCCCAGTGGCGGGGGGAGGCACTGGCCGACGGTACGGAGGAGCTGATCCGGACCGAGTCGCCGGCGCTGGAGGAACGCCGGATCGGCGTCGTCATGGAACGCATCGAGGCGGAGCTGTCCCTGGGCCGCCACGGCGAACTCGTCAGCGAACTCAAGGCCCTCGTCGGGGAGCAGCCGTTGCGGGAGCGGCTGCGCGGCCAGCTGATGCTGGCGCTCTACCGGTGCGGTCGGGTGGCCGACGCGCTCGCCGTCTTCCAGGCCGGACGCACCCTGATCGCCGAGGAGCTCGGCCTGGAGCCGGGGGGCGAGCTCCAGCGGCTCCACGAGGCGATCCTGGTCGGCGGCCCCGGCCTCGACCTGCCCCGCAAGGCGCCCGACGAGGTGCCCGAGCGCGTCTGGTCCCCCATCGCCGCGGTCGTACCGGCCCAGCTCCCGCCGTCCATAGCCGACTTCACCGGACGCGCCGAACAGGTCGGCCGCATCCGCGAGACGCTGACGACGGGCGACAAGGAGTCACTGGCGCTCGTCGCCCTCTCGGGGAAGGGCGGGGTCGGCAAGTCCACCCTCGCGGTGCAGGCCGCACGCCGGGTGGCCGGCCAGTTCCCCGACGGACAGCTCTACATACGTCTGCGTACCGCCGACACGCGGCCGCTCGACCCGCTGGTGGCGCTCAAACGTTTCCTGCGCGCGCTCGGCGTCGGGGAGGAGGGCATACCGGACGACCTGGAGGAGTGCAGCGAGCTCTTCCGCAGCCGCACCGCCTCCTCCCGCATGCTCATCCTGCTCGACGACGCCGTCAGCGAGGCGCAGGTGCGACCGCTGCTCCCGGGCTCACCCGGCTGCGTCGTACTGATCACCAGCCGGCCGCGGCTGAGCGGCCTGGAGTCCGCCACGCACGTAGACCTCGACGTGTTCGACGCGGAGGAGTCCGGCGCCCTGATCGAACGGATCGCGGGGCGCGACCGCGTCGCCGGCGACGAGGCCACCACGGCGGAGATCGCCCGGCTGTGCGGCTACCTGCCGCTGGCCGTCCGGATCGCTGCCGCGCGGCTCGCCCAGCACTCCCGGGGCGGCATCACCCGGTTCGCCCGCCGCCTCGCCGACGAGCGGCGGCGCCTGGACGTGCTGGTCTCCGGGGACCTGGAGGTGCGGGCCACCCTAGAGACCGGATACGAGGAGCTGGCGCCGCGCGAGCGCGAGGCGTTCTGCCTGCTGGGCCTGATCGACACACCGGACTTCGCGTCGTGGTTACTGGCCCCGTTGCTGCGTATCACCATCGACGAGGCCGAGGACCTGATCGAGGAACTCGTCAGCACCCAGCTCCTCGACGTCGTCGGATGCGACGCCGCCGGACAGACCCGCTACCGGTACCACAACCTGGTCCGTCTCTACGCCAAGGAGCGGGCCCAGGCCGAGTACTCGCAGGCGCAGTGCCGCGAGGCCCTGGGCAGGGTGCTGGACGGGTGGCTCACGCTGTCCACCACGGCGGCGCAGCGCATCACCGGTGCGAGGGCCCGGGAATGGCCCCTCGCGGCGCGGGGTGCGGCGAACCGCTACGACGGGTTCGACCGCTCCGACGTCGACTACATCGTCGAGGACCCCTACCTCTGGTTCGAGGCCGAGCGCCCGGCACTGGCCTCCGCCGTCGCGATGGCCTGCTCCAACGGATTCGGCCGGACCGCCTGGGAACTGGCCGACAGCACCACCGACTTCCTGGAGATGCGCCACCACTACGACGACTGGGAGGCCGGCCACCGGCTCGCCCTGGCGGCGGCCGAGGCCGACGGCGACGCCGCCGGTGTCGGCGTCATGTCCCTGCGACTGGCGCGGCTGCGGTGCATCCGCAGGGATCCCGAGGCCGGGCTGGAGCTCGTGGACCGGGCGAGCGCCGTCCTTGAGGAGCTGGACTTCACCGCGCTGCGGAGCGAGTGCCTGGCGATCCGGGCGGGAGCGCTGCGGGCGCTGGGCCGGCTGGGACCCGCCCTCACCGAGGTGACCCGGGCCGCCGGGGCGGCGCTGGCCTCCGCCAGCCCGCTCGAACAGGCGGTGGCCGCCCGTGAGCTGGGCACGATCCGTTACGAGCAGGGGCGCTGGGAGCTGTCGTCGGACGCCTTCCAGGAGGCGGTCCGGCTCAGCGCTCTGGCCGGCAACCGGCGCGAGGAGGCCCTCGCGCTGCGCCACTGGGCCGTCGTACTGCGCCACCGCGGGGAACTCCAGGAGGCCAGGGAGAAGGCGGAGACGGCCCTCGCGGCCTTCCACGAGCTGGGGGACCGCCCCTACGAGGCGTTCAGCGGCCTCACCCTGGGCCTGAGCCTGCTGGAGCTGCGCGATCCCTCGGCCCGCCGGTTCATCGAGGAGGGGCACGCCGTCCTGCGGGACATGAACCTGGAGTTCGGCATGGGCGAACTCTTCTACGTGCTGGCCTCCCTGGAATTCGCCGACGGCCACATCGACCGGGCCGTCGAGCGGCTGACGCAGTCCATCCGGCTGCTGGGGGCGGAGCCGGTCCACCACGTGCTGCTCTCCGCCGTCGAGCTGCTCTGCCAGGCGCTGGACACCACGGACCCGGCGGCGGGCCGGGTGCTGCGCATGGAGCTCGCCGAGCTGGCCGCATGCGTGGGCACCCCCGCGCCGGCCCACTGCCTCGAATCGATCCTCACCCAGGTTGCACGCAGAGTGACCGGAAGGAATCCGGTAGTGACTCTGCCTAGAGTTCCCGTTCTGCAACCGATCCACTGACCACGGAAACGGACGGGAACCATCGTGAAGAAGACCACCATCCACGTCGACCCACGCGCGATGGCGGAAAGCAGGAGATCAGGCACGGACGTCATCGGCGTGCGCAGGCCTCTTGTGGTGGAAGGACCCTGATACAGACCGGAGGGCTGCTCGGCACATGCGTGTGACTCTGGTGAACATGCCGTGGGCTTCCTTGGACACGCCGTCCCTCGCGCTGGGGATCCTGCATTCCATCGGCCGCTCCCACCGGGCGGACGTGGAGACGGTGAACGCCAACCTGGACTACTTCGACTGGGCGGCGGAAGCGATCGGGCTGCAGGTCGAGGACTACGAGTTCTTCGCCAGTCACGCGTACTTCGAAGGCTACGGGGACTGGGTGTTCTCCAGCGCCCTGCACGGCGTTCCGCAGTGGCGGGTGCGCGAATTCGAGGAGCAGATGGCGCCCGGCCTCGGCCCGCACCTGCGGGACGTGTGCCTGGCGCTGCACGAGGCGTCCGCACGGTTCGTCGAGGAACTGGCCGTGCGGATCGCCGACACCTGTCCCGACGTGGTGGGCTTCACCACCACGTTCCAGCAGAACACAGCCGCCCTGGCCACGGCCGCGGCGGTCAAGAGGCTGTCGCCGGGCACCACCACGGTGCTCGGCGGCGCCAACTGCGACGGACCGCAGGGGGCTGCCCTGCACCGCAACTTCCCGGCCGTCGACTACGTGGTGCGCGGCGAGGCGGAGCGGGCGTTCCCCGCGCTGCTCGGCGTGGTCCGCGGCGAGGTGGAGCCGGGGACGGTTCCCGGGCTGTGCTGGCGCGGCGAGGACGGTGCGCACCGGGCGAACGGCATGCCCCGGTTCCCGCTCCCGCCCGGCGAGTTGAAGCAGCCGGACTACCGGCCGTACTTCACCCGCGTGGAGAGCTCCGCGGCCCGCTCCCGGATCGAGCCGAAGCTGGTCCTGGAAGGATCCCGCGGGTGTTGGTGGGGCGAGAAGCACCACTGCACGTTCTGCGGGCTCAACGGATCGTCGATGGCCTTCCGCAGCAAGGCCCCCGAGACCTTCCTGAACGAGATCGTGGAACAGGCCCGGCAGCACCAGGTGCTCGACGTCCTCGTCGTCGACAACATCCTCGACATGGGATACCTGCGCAGCGTGCTGCCCGCCCTGATCGACCTCGACCACGACCTGCGGTTCCACTACGAGATCAAGTCCAACCTCCGCTACCGCCATCTGAAGACGCTCGCCGACGCAGGTCTGGTACAGGTGCAGCCCGGCATCGAGAGCCTCAGCAGCAGGGTGCTGCGCCTGATGGACAAGGGCGTCACCGGCTGCCAGAACGTGCGCCACCTGCGGGACGCCCAGTCCGCGGGCCTCTGGGCCACCTGGAACTACCTCTACGGGTTCCCCGGCGAGAAGGAACGCGACTACACCGAGGTGATCCGGCAGTTCCCCGCCCTCGCCCACCTCACCCCGCCGGACGGTGTCACCCGCATCGAGATCGAGAGGTTCAGCCCCTACTTCGACCGGCCGGAGCTGGGCTTCACGCCGCTGCGGCCGGCCGCCCACTACGGCGTCGTGTACGACCTGCCGGAGGCGGAGCTGTACGACCTGGCCTACCTCTTCGACGCCCCGCACGCCGGCATCGACGAGACCGTCGCGAAGGAGCTCGGCGTCGCCGTCGAGCGGTGGCGCGACCAGCACCTGCACAGCAGCCTGACCCGTTACGACATCGGATCGAGAATCGTGCTGACCAGCCGGCGGGAGGACTTCGGCTGGACGACGAGGACCATCACGGACCCGGTCGAGGTGGCCGCGTTCCGGCTCCTGGAGGACCCGCGCAGCGTCCAGTCGCTGACCCACCGGCTCAGCGCCAGGTTCACCGCCAGCGTCACCCCCGCCCGGGTCGCCGAACTGCTCGCGCAGTGGGGAGAGGCCGGGCTCCTCTTCGAGGACGCCGGCCGGTACGTCCACGTCGTGCCCCTGGGCACCAACGGGGAGCTGACCCGCCTCGGCGGCTCGGCCCCGGACCTGACCCGGGACTTCACCCGGGCTCCCGGCCCCGCGCAGGGACCCGGGGGCGCCTCGTGATCCCCGCCCGCAAACCGGTGATCGACCTCTGGCGGGACTACCGGGACCACGCACGGACCCTCCCGGGCATGCACCTCGGCAGCGTCACCGTCGCCGAGGCCTCCGTGGACGCGGCGCGCACCGCCCGTGAGCTGTACCGCACGGGCGTGCGCAGGGCCGAGTTCCATGCCCTCGTCGATCTGTCCGCCACGGCCGAACCGACCTGCGCGGTACGGGTCCTGGACCTGGTCCGGGAGCTGACCGCCTGGGGCGTCGTCGTCGACTGGCGGGTGCGGCTGCCCGACGCCGGGGCCTGCCGGACCGGCCCGTCGGCGTACACGCTCAGCCACCTCTACCCGCCGTCGCGGGTCGAGGGGCCGGCCGACGCGGCCGAGCTCCGGTCGGCCTGGGCCGAGGGCTTCTTCCTGGGCAAGTGCCTCGTCCGCAACGGGCCGGGCTTCCTGGAGATCCGCGACCACCGGCCCGGCGTGCTGAACCGGATCGTCATCGACGAACCGGACTACCTCGCCGCGGTGGCCGCGGTACGGGCGTTCCCGTCGGCCGACGGCGTCGCCCCCGACGTCCGGGCCGACCTCGCGGCGGAGTCCCTCCTGCTCGCCGTCGGCGACCTCTGGTGGTGGGCCCCCCACCGGCCCCACCGCTGGCCGCAGCCGCCCTTCAGGGTCTGACCGCCGAGCCGGCGCGTTCCGGCGGTTCAGAACACGGGAAGGGCGGCGAGCGTCGTGCCGTCCAGCAGGAACACGCGGTTCGCGTCGGCCGTGATCCAGTAGCGGGTGGGGTTCTTGATGATGCGGAAGACCCACGGCGTCCGGTTCTCGGGCGAGAGGTCGACGACGTTGATGCCTCCCTCCGTCCGGTTGACGGTGACCGACCACATGCCGCTGCCCTGGACGACGAGCGGGCTGGGCGGGTCGCATTCGAGGAGACCCGCGAAGTTCCAGCCCGTTCCCCCGCCGGTCCGCAGGTCGAGGCGCAGGGGCAGGTTCAGGCAGGTCGCGTACACGTGGTCGCCGTGGATGGTCGGAGGGCCCCAGAACGGCGCGATGCCGTTCATCGGCTCGGGATTCCCCGCCTGCCAGAGTTCCCTGCCGTCGACGACGTCGACGGCGGTGAGGTTCTTGCCGGTCACGCACAGGGTGCGGCCCGACACGGCGGCCTTGGCCCGGCCTTCGTCGGACAGCTTGCGGCGGTCCCACGCCCTGCGGCCGTCGGCCGTGTCGAGGGCGACGACGGACCCGTCCGCCGCCGTGACGACGAGCCGGCCCTGGGCGACCAGGCCGCGGGAGGCGGCCTCCTTGCCGAGGTCCGCGTCGACGCCGACGGTCCAGCGGATCCTGGCGTCGGAGCGGCCGATGCTGCGCACCCGGCCCTCCTTGGTGATCACGTAGACGGCTTCGTCGTCCGCGGCGAGGAGGGAGGCGGCCTCGGCGGGCGACGTCCACTTCGGCTCGCCGGTCGACGCGACGAAGGTCATGAGGGTGCCGTCGCCGTCGGCGGCGGCCACCAGCCGGTCGGAGAGGGACAGGTAGCGGCCGACGGCCACCACCCCTCCGGCCGACCAGCGCAGCGTCCCGTCGACGACGCTGCGCGCGGCGATGCCGCCCCCGGGCGCCCCGACGATGACGACGTCCCGTACGGGCAGGGGCGCGGGCGTGGTGTCCTGGACGGCCGAGGCGACACTCCAGAGCGGCGCCGGAGTCTCGCCGAGGACGTAGTCGCCCTTCTTCGCGTCGAAGAGCCTGGCCTGCGGGGTCGGTACGGCCGGTGGGATGTCGAAGGGGCCGGTCCGGCGGCTCCACCACACGGCCGTGCCGCCGCCGACCGCGAGTACGGATCCGCCGGCGACGAGACCCGTCAGCAGGCGGCGACGCGACACGGAGCGCGGTGCGACCCCGCCCGGCACGGTCGTCAGCCGGTGCAGGCTGTGCTCGCGGGTCGTGATGTCCTGCGCGATCACTCCCCGGCGCCAGAGCCGGTCGGCGCCCCGGGGCGGGGCGGCCGCCCGGACGATCGACTCCGGCAGGGGCCGCGCCGCCGCGTCCTTGGCCAGGCACGGCCCGATCAGCGGCCGGAGCGCGGGCGGTACGCGGTCCAGGCGCGGCTCGCCGTGGACGACCTCGTACTGCACGGCCGCGACGTGCGAACCCTCGTAGGCGTGGTGCCCGCTCGCCGCGAACACCAGGACCGCGCCGAGGGAGAAGACGTCCGCCGCCGGGCCGACGCGCTGCCCGAGGACCTGCTCGGGCGCGCCGTAGCCGGGAGTGACGGGGACCTGGCCGGTGGCGGTGAGGGTGAGGCCGTGTTCGGGGCGGGCGATGCCGAAGTCGATGACGCGCGGGCCGGTCGCGGTGAGCACGATGTTGGCGGGCTTCAGGTCCCGGTGGACGAGGCCGGCGGCGTGGATGTCGCGCAGCGCGCCGGCGAGCGCCGCCGCCAGGGCCCGTACCGTCGGCTCGTCGAGCGGGCCGTGGGCGCGTACGGCATCGGCGAGCGTCGGCCCGGTCAGGAACTCGGTGGCGATCCACGGCCGCCCGCCCTCCGTCCGGGCGTCCAGGACCCGGGCCACGGATCGGCTCTCGACGGCCCGGGCCACCTGGGCCTCGCGGACGAAGCGCCGGCCGAGGTCCGCGTCGTGCGCCAGGTGGGGGTGCAGCACCTTCACCGCGGCCGTCTGCCCCGCGCCGTCCTGGCCGACGTAGACCTTGCCCATGCCGCCTTCGCCGAGGACGGCGAGGACGCGGTAGGGGCCCAGGCGGATCGGATCTCCGGATTCCAGGGGCTTCATGACGTGTGCGGCTTTCTGTGAGGGGTTCAGGCGAGCGGGTACGCGGCGACGTATTCGCCGCCGATCGCGATGAGCCGCTCGGCGGTCGTGTCGGCGAAGTACCGGGCCCGGGCGGCCTTGAACGGGTGGCTGACGGCGCCGGTCCGGATGTCGGCGGCCACCAGCCCGGAGGAGGCCCGGGCGTAGGTGTACACGTACGAGATCCCGACGGCGGGCGGGAGGGCGAGGTCCTCGGCGGTCACCGCGCGGCTTTTCTCCGCCCAGCGCAGGGCGCCCGTCACGGCGTCGAGGGCGACGAGGCCCCGGTTCTCCTCGACCGCGTACACCACGCCGTCCTTGACGGCCGGGGGACCGAACCGGGCCTTCGGCGTCAGGCCCTCGAAGCGCCAGACCGGCTTGCCGTCGGCGAGGCCGAGCGCGAGGAGTTCACCGGCCGCCGGGTACACGTGCCGGTCGTCGACGGCCAGGTGGGCCCGGCTCAGGACCGGCTGCGCGCCCTGGAGCGGCCTGTCCCACAGTGCCCTGCCCGTCGGGGAGTCGTGCACGACGAGGCGTGGTTCGGCGTCCGCGGACTGCTGGACGAGGACCAGGTACCTGCCCGTGGCCCGGGCGGACAGGAAGTGCAGGTGCGGGGAGCCGGCGGGGCGTGCGGGCAGCGGCACTTCCCAGAGCCTGCGGCCGGAGCGGGCGTCGACCTTCAGCAGGAACCACGTCTGGTCCTTGCCGAAGCCGTCGTGGGTGTGGGTGCCGCGGCCCCCGACCAGGTGCACGGCTTCGGCCGTCGCACAGAGCAGCTGGGTGCCGTAGAGGATCGCCCGCAGGTCCTTGAGCTCGCTGAAGGGGGCGTTGAGCTTCCCGGTTGCCGTGTCGACCGTGGAGACGCGGAGCGGGTCGGCCTCGTCGAGGGTGGTGTCGGCGGCGTAGACCTTCGTTCCGTCGGTGGTGGTGCGGCGCATGAAGTAGACGTCGGGGTCATCCCACTTGGCGGCTCCCGTCGCGGGGTCCAGGCCCTTGACGTCGTACTCGCCGACGAGGAGGAGCCCGTTCAGGAGCAGCGGCGCGGGTGGGATCAGCGGTTCGGCGTAGCTGGCCGGCTCCTGCCAGAGGAGGTCCCACGCCGGTTCCCCGGAGGCGGGGGAGGGCGGCTTCGCGGCGGTGGTGTCCTCGCGGCCGAGCCAGGCCAGGGCGCCGGCTCCGACCGCCGCCGCCCCGAGCACGGAACCCCCGCCGAGGGCGAGGAGCCGGCGGCGGGAGAGGCCGGAGGCGGGCGGCGGCGTGCTGCTCGGGAGCGGCGGGGTGAGGGTGTGCTCCGGAGGGGCCGGCAGCCGCGGGGGCGGGGCGTTCCAGACACCGCCGACGCGGCGGGCTATCTCCATGAGCAGCGGCTGGGGCAGGTGCCCGGCGAAGGAGCCCCCGTCCTGCCCGGGTCGCAGGAGGGCGGCGAGGCCGGAGGTGGTGGGTCGGCCGGCCGGGTCCTTGTCGAGGCAGCGCGTCAGGACGGGGACGAGGGCGGCCGGGACTCCGGTCAGGTCGGGGTCGGCGTGGCGGACCCGGTACATGAGGTCGGCGTGGCGTCCGCTGCCGAACGGGCCGTGGCCGGTGGCGGCGTAGGTGAGGACACCGGCGAGGGCGAACACGTCGCCTGCCGAGGTGTGTTCCAGGCCGGTCGCCTGCTCGGGGGACATGAAGGCGGGCGTGCCCGCGGCGGTGCCGGTGCGGGTGAGGCGGTCGTCGCCGAGGGCACGGGCGATCCCGAAGTCGATGACCTTGGGACCGTCGGCCGTGATCATCACGTTGGAGGGCTTGAGGTCGCGGTGGACGACGTCCGAGGCGTGGAGCTGGGCCAGGGCCGCGCACAGCCGGGCGCCCAGGGCGCGTACGGCCGGCTCGGGGAGCGGTCCCGCGAGGGAGACGGCCTCGTCGAGGGGCGGGCCGAGCACGTACTCGGTGGCCAGCCAGGGGGTTTCGGCGAGCGGATCGGCGTCGAAGACCCGGGCGCCGTGGACGGGACCCATGACGCGGGCCGCGTCCACCTCAAGGCGGAAGCGGGTGCGGACGGCGGGGTCGGCGGCTATGCGGGCGTGCATCGTCTTCAGCGCCACGGTCCGGCCGGTGGCGGAGCGGGCGAGGTAGACGGTGCCCATGCCGCCGCTGCCGAGGCGGGCGACGAGGCGGTGGCCGCCGAGGGCGTACGGGTCGTCGTGGGTGAGGGGGAGGAGCGGGGTGAGTGGGGTCAGCGGGGTCAGCATCAGCGGGCGGTCCAGGGAGCAGGAACGGGGAGTTCGGCCGCGAGGACCCGCGCCGACTGGTGCGCGAGGGCGACGACGACGGGCGCGGGCAGCGGGATCGGTCCGGCCGTGTCCAGGACGGTCGCCGCATGCGGCGCCGGTTCCGGGTGGGCGAAGAGCCGGTGCGCCTGCGGGCGCCGGGCGGGGTCGCGGGAGAGGCACGCCGTGACCGGTTCGCGCAGGAATTCGGGCAGCTCCTCGCGTTCGGGGACGGTGTGGCCGGTCGCGGCGTAGGCGAGTACCGCCCCCAGCGCGTACACGTCGCCCGGCGGGCGGGGTCGTCCGCCGGCCGCCTGCTCCGGGGCGAGAGCGCCGGAGTCGAGGCCCGGCAGGCCGCTGCGCGGTGCGCCGTCGGGAGCCGCGGCCCGTACCGCGCCGAAGCAGCTCAGGCGGGGCCCGTCGGCGGTGAGCAGGACGGCGGCGGGGGTCAGGCCCGCGTGCGCGACGCCCTGCGCGTGCGCGGTGGCCAGCGTCCGGGCGAGGGCCGCGCCCAGGGCCCGTACGACCGGGTCGGGCAGCGGCCCGCCGTGCGCCCGCAGGGCGTCGGGGAGCGGGACGGCGGGAATGTACGGACCCGCGCACCAGGGCGGCTCCGCCCCGCCGCCGCCGACCTCGCCGACCTCGCCGACCGGCAGGAACCCGGGTACGGAGAGCCGCCGGGCCCCCTCGGCCTCGATGGCCCAGCGGGTCGGGTCGACGCCGGGGCGGGGAAGCCGGGCGAGGAGGGTGCGGTCGCCGTCGTCGGCGCGCACGATGAACCGCCTTTCGGCGGCGGTGTGTCCGAGTTCGTCACCGAGCCGCGCCAGAACGCCGTGGGGCCCGATGCGTCGAGGGTCGTCGAGACGCGGCGCATCCACGCGCGATCCCCCTCCCCGTCCGTGTTGATCTCCGCCAACCCTACTCAAGCGCCGGACCCCGGCTATGTGGGGAACTCGCCCAGCCAGCCGTGTTCGACGAGGTACTTCGGGATGAAAGGGGACTCGACGTCGATGGGCAGTTTCCCGTCGTATGCCAGGCATGCCATGGCGAGCGGCCCCAACGCGACGGCGCCGTCAATGTCCTCCGCGCGTTCCTCGGTCAGTGTCCAGTAGCTCTTGTGGAGGTTCAGTGCCTCCGCGAGGGCCGGTCCGAAGCCGTCCACATTCTTGCGCACAAAGGTGTGGAAGAGGTTGATCGGCGGATACAGGAGGCCTTGGAGGAGATCCTGGGGATGGCTGTGTGCCACCTCGGGGTTCGACATCTCGATGGCGGAGATGAGCTTGTCCGCCACATCCGGACGCCGGAGCCAGAGATCGAGCGGGACTCGGCATATCTCGTTCATGCGGGGCTGGTCGCGACAGATGATCACGAACCACAGAGTCGTCAGCCAGTTGCCCGCGTTCGCGTAGAACTGCGGTCCGGTGGCCGAGATCGTCCGTCGTTCGTGCGAGATGCGAACCTCCAACGATCCTTCGGTGATTGACGCGGCGGCAAAGGCCGCCGAGCCCACCTGCATGGCGGAGACGGTGGCGTCCCAGGTGCCGAATCGGTTGCCGGTCGGGTTCAGAGCCTGGTGGACCTGCACCTGGAGGAGCGCCTCGTTCAGGGCCATGCCGACGATCGCGGGCGAGGCGTCCAGGTTCTGGATGCTCGTCTCGAACTCCTGGGCCAGGCGTGCAGTGACCTGCTCGTCGACCGTAGGAATGGGGTGCCGCTCCACAATCACCGTCACGGATCGCTCCTGTTAGTGGCCTCGAAGGTGAAGTCTCGGAGCCGCGGCCCGTACCGTGCCTTCTCGATCCCCTCCAGGGCTTGGGACAGCGACTCCTCCATGACGGGAACCACCGCCGCCATCTTGTCCTTCCGACAGTCCTGGTGGGGCACGCATACGGTCATGTGTGCCTCCGCGTGCGCGAGAGCATGGGTTACGTGGGGAACTCGCCTGCCCACGTCCCCTCCAGCAGGTGCTTCGGCATGTACTCGGACTCGACGTCGATGGGGAAGCCCGCGTCGTGGGCGAGGCAGGCCATCGCGAGCGGGCCGACCGCGACGAGCCCACGGGCGTCGCGCGCCAGGCCTTCGTCGGCGGTCCAGTACTGCCTGTGCAGCGTCAGGGCGTTGAAGAGGGAGCGGTTGAACTGTTCGTGATCACCGGTGACGAAACGGTGGAAGAGGTCCACCACCGGCCACAGGATCTTCGTGGTCATCTCGGGTCCGGAGATCGGAGCTGCTTCCGGAGCCAGTCCCTCCGCCGCCCGGAGGAGCTGGTCGCCGAGGTCCGGGCGGCTCAGCCAGTACGACCGAAGCGTCTCCAGCCACGGGTGGATGTACGGGTCGAACTCGGCCCCGGATACCTGTAGCAGGGCCGGATCGACCTCGCAGAGCGCGTCCAACCGTGCCTTGTCGCGGCAGATCACCGACAGGTAGAAGACGTTGATCCAGGTCCCGGCGTTCACCCAGGACCGCGGCCCGGAGGCGGGAAGGGACCGCATCTCGTGGTGGATGAGGCACTCGACGCTCTCGGAGTTCGCGGCCGCCGCGGCGAACAGGGCCGAACCGGACTGCATGGCGACCACCCACGCCTCCCACGTCTGCAGCCATCCTGCCGCGGGGTCCGGGACACTCCGCTCCTGGGCGAGGAGCAGAGCGTCCGACATGGCGTCGGCGATCGCCTCGGGCGCCTCCTGCAGGTCTTCCAGCGCCCACACGACGCCGTCGCTGAGTACGGGTTCGCGCCCCGGAAGGTCATCACGGAGGAATTCATGACGCGGAACAGAGACCGCCACTAGCGTCCTCCTCGGTAGAGATCGAAGTAGCTCAGTTCGGCCCCAGCGTAAGTCCCTGTGTGTTTGTTGGCCTGGACCATCACATACTGGACATTTTTCCTGCTGAGAGCCGGGATCATCTGGTCCGCGATCTTCTTGTCCTCGCCACCCCGGGCCTTCATTTCCTCAAGGATCGTGCGGACGTACTCGATGGTTCCCTGCTTGACCTTCATGTTGGCGTGGGGGCCTGCACCCTGGCGCCAGGCCAGCTCTCCACCGGGCGCCTTGGCCTCGACGATGAGGAAGTCGCCCGTGCCGTCGTCGAGGCGGTACAGCTGGTCGAATCTCCGCGCACCGTGGCCGGTGTCCATGAGATCGATCCACTGAGGCTTGTTGAATTCGGCCGGAATGACGTGCGGCTTGGCGGCGCCTTCACCGAGGTTCTCGCCGACCTTGGTGTTGTTGGGGACGTCGCCCATGGCGTCCTTGGCCGCATCCAGCTCCGCAAGGTTCTCAGGGGTCTTCGCCTTGTCGTACGCCCGCTGCGCGTCACCGAGGTACTTCCGCCGGGGCGTGAAACGTTTCCGGACCGCCGTCGCGTCAAGGGAGTAAGACGGAAGCGAGGGGGAGTGGATGCGACAGGGTCGCAGGGACGGGTTCCGTGAATTCGCGGCAGGCCGGTCGGGGCACCTGTACCGATCGGCATGTCTGCTGGCGAGCGGGGACACGCACCTCGCGGAGGACCTGGTGCAGGAGACCCTGGGCCGGATGTACCTGCACTGGGGCCGGATCTCCCGCGTGGACAATCCGGCGGCGTACGCGCAGACGGTGCTGGTGCGGGCCTACCTCACGCACCGGCGCCGCCGGTCGGCGGGCGAGCGCCCGGTCGGCGAGCTGCCCGACATCGCAGCGGTGGCGGCCGGCGGCGGCGACCCGGCGCTGCGGATGACCCTGCTGCAGGCGCTGGGGCGGCTGGCGCCCAAGGACCGGGCGGTGCTGGTGCTGCGCTACTGGGAGGACCGCAGCGTCGAGGAGACCGCCGACGCGATGAACGTCAGCTCGGCGGCGGTCCGTACCCGCAGTTCGCGGGCGCTGGCCCGGCTGCGGGAGCAACTGGGCGGCAGCCTCTCCGCCTTCGCGGAGTTCTGAGGGCGCCGGACCTCCCGCGCCCCCACGGGCCCCACGCGTCCCACCACCGCAGCGTCCCACCACCGCAGCGTCCCACCACCGCAGTGCCCCACCGCCACAGCGCCCCACCACCGCGGCGCCCCACCACCGCGGCGCCCCGCCCCACCCTTGAAACGGAAGGTGTAATTCCTCATGCCCTTTGAAGATGATCTCGGTACGGCCCTCCGGCGGACGGGGAAGGACTTCACGATCGACCAGCACGCTCTCGTGGAAGCGGGCGAGGAGCGCGGCCGGCGCCTGGTGGCCCGCCGCAGGGCCGCGGTGGTCGCGGGATCCGTCGTGGCCCTGGCCCTGATCGCGACCGCGGGCGCCTACACCGGCGGCCTCCTCGACGGCCCGGGCGGCGCCGACGGGGTCGAGGTCGCGGCGCCGCCGCCCCCGACCGGCGGCTCCGGCGAGACCGGCGGCGGGCCCGGCTCCGGGGCCGAGAAGGCCCCGAGAACCGGCAGCGGGGCGGTCGGCGCGGAGCGGATGATGGCCGACCTGGAGAAGGCCCTGGCGGTCGAAGGCGGGAAGGTGACCCCCCAGGCGGCGCGCGGCACGGAGAGCGAGGGCGGAGCGGCCGTCTCCGGCGTGTACGACGACGGTAAGGGGAAGGCGGCCGTCAGCGTCGCCCTCTCCCGCGTGGACCCCCTGGGCAGCCAGGCCGCCCAGCTCACCCGGTGCGGGGACAAGAACCTCCAGGGCTACGACGACTGCCGGACCGAGCAGCTGCCGGACGGCTCGAAGCTGCTGATCCTCAAGGGGTACGAGTATCCCGACCGCCGGGTGGACACCAAGTGCTGGCGGGCCGTCCTGGTGACCCCGGCGGGCTTCCTGGTCGAAGCCTCCGAGTGGAACGCCCCGGCGGAGAAGGACGCGGCCGTCACGCGGCCCGACCCACCCCTGGGCAGCGCGCAGCTGAAGGCCCTGGTCACCTCCCAGGTGTGGCGCCCGGCGCTGAACGACCTGCCGCCCGCCGAGCCCGAACCGGTGCGGCAGGGCGGCGGGTCGGGCACGGTGCTGAAGGACCGGAGCGCCGCCGACGCCCTGGAATCACTGCTGGTCCCGGTCGGGATCCCGATCGCATCCCGGGGCGGGGAGGGCTCGTACGGATACGCCGTGCTCGACGACGGCAAGGGCTACTCCCTGCTGCAGCTCAACGTCAGCAAGGGCGAGAGCACCTCGGGCTTCGCGGGCGCCGACGTCACCACCGAGGCCGACGGCACGAAGGTCAGGATCACGCAGGGTTCCGCCGAGAAGGGCAGGGGGGTGGTCCAGTGGACCGTGGACACCCTGCGCAAGGACGGCCTGCGGGTGACGGTCTCCGCCTTCAACACCGCCAACCAGAACGGCACCGCCACCCGCCCCAGGCCCGCGCCCACGCTGGAGCAGCTGAAGGGGATCGCGCTCGCGCCGGGCTGGAACCGCGACCGCAACTAGACCCGTACCTCGCGGGACCGGGCCCGGTCGTCACCGTCCCGCCCGGCCCTGCCGGCGCTGCTTCGACGACCGGGCCCGGCGGCGCAGGGCGGTCATTTGGCGTCGGCGTAGCACTCCACGACCGCGATCGTGAACGGGAACCGGACCGGGGTGTCGCCGAAGGCGATCCGGCCGGCCCGGTCTCCGGCGGCACGGATCGCCTCCACCACCGCCTCGGCCTCCTCGGCCGGGCAGTGCACCATCACCTCGTCGTGCTGGAAGAACACCAGCTCCGCACGCATCCCGGCGGTCGCCTGCCGCAGGGCCGCGAGGAGCAGCAGGGCCCAGTCGGCGGCGCTGCCCTGGACGACGAAGTTCCGGGTGAACCGGCCGCGGGCCCGGGTGTTGGTGGAGGCGTAGCTCGGCGTCCAGCCCTCGTCCCGGTCCTGCCGGGTCCCCGCCCCGTCCTCCGGTCCCCCCTCGCCCGGGTCGACGCCGCCGTCGCCGGCCTCGTAGCCCTCGCCGGAGCCGGCGGGCGGCGGGCAGGTGCGGCCGAGCCAGGTACGGACGAGCCGGCCCTCCTCCCCGGCCTTCGCCGCGTCGTCCACGTACGCCACTGCCCGGGGGAAGCGGCGGCGGAGCGCGGCCAGGTTCTTCAGGCCGTCCCCCGAGGTCTGTCCGTACACGGCACCGAGAACGGCGATCTTGGCCTGCTCCCGGTCGCCGGAGAAGCCCTGGCGGGAGACGGAGGTGTAGAGGTCCTCGGGGCGGCCGGCCACCTCCATGAAGGCGGGGTCGCGGGAGATCGCGGCGAGCACGCGCGGTTCCATCTGGTCGGCGTCGGCGACGACGAGCCGCCAGCCCGGATCGGCGACGACGGCCCGGCGGATCACCTTGGGGATCTGCAGGGCCCCGCCGCCGTGGGTGACCCAGCGGCCGGTGAGCGTGCCGCCCGGGACGAACTCCGGGCGGAAACGGCCCTCGTGGACCCAGTCGCCCAGCCAGGACCAGCCGTGGGCGGTGTAGATCCGGTACAGCTTCTTGTACTCGATCAACGGTTCCACGGCGGGATGGTCCAGCTCCTGGATCTCCCAGCGGCGGGTGGACTTCAGCCTGATGCCGTCCTTGGCGAACGCCCGGACGACCTCGGCGGGCAGATCGGGGCGTACGCGCCGGCCGAAGGCCGCCGAGACGCGGTCGGCCAGCTCGGCGAGGCGTTTCGGCTCCCCGCCGCCCGCGTACCGCTCGCCGAGCAGTTCGGTCAGCAGGGCGCGGTGCACGTCGGCCCGCCAGGGCAGACCGGCGCGGTGCATCTCGGCGGCGACCAGGAAGGCGGCCGACTCGGCGGCGACGAGCAGCCGCATCCGGTCGGGGCGGTCGGTGGCGTCGAGCCGTTTCGCCTGGTCGGCGTGGACGGCGAGCAGGGCGTCCAGGGAGACCGGGGCAGCGGGCTGCGGGTCGAAGAGCGAGTCCTGGGCGCGGGGATCGGCGGCGCGCTGCGGCGGATCGGGCGGCACGGGGGCGTCGTTCAGCCGCGCCCAGGCGGCGGCGGCCGAGCGGGGCTCGCCGGAGCGGCCCTCGTGGCCGAGCAGCAGCAGCTCCGCGTTCTCGATGTCGTGGCACCGCTCGACGCGGACTCCGGCCGCGAGCAGGCGCGGGTACACGGCGGCGGTGGAGCGCCAGACCCACCGGGTGCCGGGCGGGGCGGAGCGGATCGCATCGGCGGGGTCCCGGACCCGGAACGGTGCCGCGGCCGCGGGGTGCGCGGACACGGGGGGCACGGGTGCGGCGTGCCACCAGCCGTCGCCGTCCTCGGCGAGGGCCCACCGGGGAGTGCGGTCGCTCATGGGTGCGAGTGTCCCACCGGGGTCCGACAGCGGCGGTGCGGCGGGCCGCGGCCCGGGCGTGCGCCCTTGCGGGGGCGCCGCACCGGCCCCGGGCCTCACCCGCCGACGGGGCCGGGAGCGGCGGCGGCCGTCTTCGCGTACACCTCCAGGGCCGGGCGCGGGGGTCGGCCCAGGAGGCGGCGCAGGGTGCCCGTGTCCGGGGTGTCCAGGAAGCCCGCGGCGACGGCCGAGTAGGTGGCCACCAGGATCGGCGGCTCGAAGGGCGCCCGGCTCGGCCACAGCCTGACCCGTCTGGTCAAGGGCCTCGCGGACTGGTCGCTGGAGCACCGCCCGCGGATCGAGGCCGCCCGCCGGGAATGGGACGCGAAGGCGGACGTGCCAAGCTGAGAGGTGTGACTGACCTTGCCGAGACCGTCGACCGAGCCTTCGCCGCAGCCCTCCACACCCAGCAGGACGCCGCCCTGGACACCGGCGCCTCACTGCTCGCCGCCGATCAGGGAAGCTGGTCCGGGGTGTGCCGGGAGCTGCTGGCGCGCGGGGAGGGGTACGTACGGCAGGGCTGGGAGCGGGGCTGGCGGCCGGCCGACGTGCTGCGGCTGGTCCGCCGGGACCTCGACGAGCGGCACCTGCGGATCACCGGGGACCTGATCGCCGCCGAGGCGCGCCGCTACGCCCGGCTGCCGGAGCGCTGGAGCACCGCCGAGGTGTGGTGGAAGAGCGACGAGGAGTACGCCGACGCTCTCGCCCGACGGGAGCGGGCCGACCGGTTCACGCTGGCCACCGCCTTCCTGGAGGTGCTGCGGCTGCTGATCCGGTTGCCCTCTGTCGAGCCGGTGGGGCCGCTGCCCGGCGACCCGGTCGACGCCCTCGCGGAGCACGCCCACATCGAGCCGCGCATGCTGGGCCGGATCCGGGCCCTGCTCGCCAAGGCCGAGGCGACCACCTACCCGGACGAGGCCGAGGCGCTGAGCGCCAAGGCCCAGGAGCTGATGGCCCGGCACACCGTCGACGAGGCCCTGCTCGCGGCGAGCGGCAAGCGCCCCGCCCAGGTGCCGGCGGCCCGCCGGATCGGTGTGGAGCCGCCGTACGAGGAGGCGAAGGCGGTCCTGCTCGACGCGGTCGCCACCGCCAACCGCTGCCGGGCGGTGTGGAACAGCGGCTTCGAGTTCTCCACGGTGGTCGGCTTCGACAGCGACCTGGAGGCGGTGGAGCTGCTGTACACCTCGCTCCTCGTGCAGGGCACGGCCGCGATGACCCGCGCGGAGGCCGCGCAGCGCTCCGGCGGACGCAAGCGGACCAAGACCTTCCGGCAGTCCTTCCTGCTCGCCTACGCCAGCCGGCTCGGCCACCGGCTCGCCGAGACCGCCGAGCACACGGCGACGGAGGCCCCGGACAACCTGCCGGCACTGGTGGCGCGCGACGTGGCGGTCACCTCCCGGGCCGAGGAGATGTTCCCGCGGACCACCACCACCCGGCTGCGGGGAGCCACCGACCACGCGGGCTGGGAGGACGGCACGGCGGCCGCGGACCGGGCCCACATGGGCGGCCGACGCAGGCCGCTCCCCGAGTCCTAGGGGTGCCGTCGCCTGTCTGTGATCATCGGAACACCCCGCGTGCACGTGCATCTGCGCATGCAGCAGCGGGTGAACACAGCTATGATCCGGTGGAGTTGACATCTGCACTATCGGGGGCTTCCTGTGGACCACGCGTACAACGGGATGGCAGCTGCAGAACTCGCTTCCCTGTTTGAGCTGACGTGGCAGAAGAGCAGACACAGCAACTCGCAGGGTTCCTGCGTGGAGTTCGCGAAGCTGCCGGGAGGCGATGTCGCCATGCGCAATTCGCGCTTCCCGGACGGTCCGGCGCTCGTCTACACGCCGGCCGAGATAGAAGCCCTGCTCCTGGGCGTCAAGGACGGCGAGTTCGACCACCTGATCGGCTGACGGAACGGCGCACTGATCGAGCCATGCACGTGCACCGGCCGGAACCGATCGCAGTGATCGGTTCCGGCCGGTCGTCGTGAAGCGGGCGGCCGGGGCGGGCCCGCCCCGGCCGGGCCCGCCCCGGCCGGGCGGCCCGGGCAGGCCCGGCCGGCTCAGTCGTGGAGCAGGAACAGCGCCCAGACCACCTTGCCGGTCAGCCGTCCCGCGAGCGGGTGCCAGCCCCAGCTGTCGCTGTAGGAGTCCACGAGGAACAGCCCCCGCCCGGACTCCAGGTCGACGTTCTCCTCGGTCCGCTCCGGCGAGAAGGCCCCGCCGGGCCGGTCCTCGCTGGGGTCGCGCACCGCGCACACCAGCCGGGTGCTCCACCGCATCAGGTGCAGCCGCACCGGCGGCTCCGGCTCGCCGCCCGGACCGCGCGACTCCTCGGGCAGGGCATGGCGCAGCGCGTTGGTGACGAGCTCGGAGACGACCAGGGCCACGTCGTCGAAGCGTTCGTCGAGACCCCACTGGGACAGCGTCGAGCGGGTGAACGTGCGCGCGCCCCGCACCGCGTCGAACCGCGCGGGCAGAGCGCATGAGGCGGACCCGGAGACAGCCGTGGGGTCGACCGGGGGAAGCCCCTGCCGTAACGGCTCGAGCATGGTCGATCCATTCGTCCCCATGCGAGGCACTCCCGGGATTCGCGGACGAAGCGGTGGCTTGTGTCCAAAGAGAACTGCGGGGTGGGTCCCGCGCCGGCGCGAAGAGCACGCAGGTGCGCGGGGACCATCGTTCCGAATGCTCGGGCCGGATGCAAGGGCAGATGCACGTGCACGCGCCGGACCTGTCCGCTCACGTGACGGTTCTTGCTCATTTCTTCCTACGCATACTTACGGACTTCTTCTCCCGCACCCGAGATTCCGTTACAGAACGAGTACGGGCCGATGCGTTTTGGTGGCAGACTGCGGCTTCTGGGGTGCGGGGGCCCCGCGACGCACGCGCACACCACGCGCACGCCAATGCGATGGGGAGGGCAGTACTAGTGACCGCAGAAACAAGCGGTTCTGTGGTGCGCCGCATCCTCCTGGGCTCCCAGCTCAGGCGACTCCGAGAATCCCGCGGCATCACCCGTGAGGCGGCCGGCTACTCGATCCGCGCATCCGAATCGAAGATCAGCCGCTTGGAGTTGGGAAGGGTGAGCTTCAAGGCACGGGACGTGGAGGACCTCCTCACGCTCTACGGAGTCACGGACAGCACCGAGCGCGAGTCCCTGCTGGGACTGGTCCGCGAGGCCAACGCCACCGGCTGGTGGCACAGTTACGGCGACGTACTGCCGGGCTGGTTCCAGACGTACATCGGGCTGGAGGGCGCCGCGTCGCTCATCCGGATCTACGAGGTGCAGTTCGTCCACGGCCTGCTGCAGACCGAGGCCTACGCCCACGCGGTGGTCAGCCGCGGCATGCCCGGCGCCACCGCCGCCGAGATCGACCGCCGCGTCGCGCTGCGCCTGGAGCGGCAGAAGGTGCTGGTCTCCGAGAGCGCCCCCGTCTTCCACGCCGTCCTCGACGAGGCCGCGCTGCGCCGCCCGTACGGCGACCGCAACGTCATGCGCGGTCAGCTGGAGCACCTCATCGAGATCTCCGAGCGGCCCAACGTCCAGCTCCAGGTGATGCCCTTCTCCTTCGGCGGACACGCCGGTGAGAGCGGGGCCTTCACCCTGCTGCGTTTCCCCGAGTCGGACCTGCAGGACATCGTCTATCTGGAACAGCTCACCAGTGCCCTCTACCTGGACAAGGACGAGGAAGTGGGGCAGTACGAGCGGGCGATGGAACGGCTCCAGGCCGACTGCCCCGATCCCGACCGGACCAGGGATCTTCTCCGCGGCCTACTCCAACTGTCTTGATCCGCACGTAGTATGACGTCTGATCAGTGCATGATGACCGATCGGTCTCCGGTGCAGCGCACGGGTGCGCGCTCGCAGTAAGGGATGGCATGTCCATATTCAGCGACCTCGCTCACCAGTACATCGACGGCGAATGGCTGGCCGGCAACGGTTCCTGGGACATCATCGACGTCAACCCGTACAACGGGGAGAAGCTCGCGGCCATCACCGTCGCCACCGTCGAGCAGGTGGACCAGGCGTACCGCGGTGCCGAGCGCGCCCAGCGGGACTGGGCCGCGACCAGCCCCTACATCAGACGCGCGGTCCTGGAGCGCGCCCTGCGGATCACCGAGGAGCGCGAGAAGGAGATCGTCGAGGCGATGATCGACGAGCTCGGCGGGACCCGTCCCAAGGCCGAGTACGAGGTCCACCTCGCGATGGAGTTCATCCGCGAGTCGCTCCAGCTGGCCGTCCGCCCCGAGGGCCGGATCCTGCCCTCGCCGGTCGAGGGCAAGGAGAACCGGGTCCAGCGGCTGCCCGTCGGCGTCGTCACGGTGATCAGCCCGTTCAACTTCCCCTTCCTGGTAACCCTGAAGTCGGTCGCACCCGCCCTGGCCCTGGGCAACGCCGTGGTCGTCAAACCGAACCAGAACGCCCCCGTCGTGGGCGGCGGTGTGATCGCCAAGATCTTCGAGGACGCGGGGCTCCCGGCCGGCCTGCTGAACGTGCTGGTCACCGACATCGCCGAGATAGGCGACGCGCTCCTGACGCACCCCGTCCCCAAGGTGATCTCCTTCGCCGGGTCGGACCGGGTCGGCCGGCACGTCGGCGCGATCGCCGCCCGCCACTTCAAGCGCACGGTCCTGGAGCTCAGCGGCAACAGCGCGCTCGTCGTCCTCGACGACGCCGACCTCGACTACGCGGTGGACGCGGCCGTCTTCAGCCGCTTCGTCTACCAGGGCCAGGTCTGCATGGCCGCCAACCGGATCCTGGTCGACGCGTCCGTCGCCGAGGAGTTCACCGAGAAGTTCACCGCCCGCGTGCGGGGCCTGCGGACGGGTGACCCGCGCGAGGCCGACACCCACATCGGCCCGCTGATCAACTCCTTCCAGGCCGAGGCCCTGACCGCGCTCGTGGACCAGGCCGTGGAATCCGGCGCGCAGGCACTCGTACGGGGGTCTACGCGCGGCAACCTGGTCGAGCCCACGGTGCTCGCCGGGATCCCCGAGGACTCCCCGCTGCTGGGCCAGGAGATCTTCGGCCCGGTCGCCCTGCTGGTGGTCTTCGACGGCGAGGACGAGGCCGTACGGCTGGCCAACGCGACCCCGTACGGGCTCAGCGGCGCCGTGCACACCCGGGACGTGGAGCGGGGCGTCCGCTTCGCCCGGCGGATCGAGACGGGGATGATCCACGTCAACGACTCGACGATCGGGGACGAGCCGCTGGCCGCCTTCGGCGGGGAGAAGGCCTCCGGCCTGGGCCGCCTCAACGGCGAGGCCACCGTCGAGGCGTTCACCACCCAGAAGTGGATCTCCGTCCAGCACGGGCGGACGGCGTTCCCCTTCTAGGGCCTGTATTGAGTGCCCCGCGGCGTCGCGACGCCGCGGGGCAACTCAATACAGGCCCTAGAAGACTGATGAAAATGTTGGGTTCTGGCCTCGCCGCGTCAGCGGCGGGGCCAGACTCGTCTTGTGGTGCAAGGGGAGTGGGTCGGGGAGAC
>NZ_JBIVFO010000025.1:0-124070 GCF_044748225.1 Streptomyces sp. NPDC090021
TCTCCCCGACCCACTCCCCTTGCACCACAAGACGAGTCTGGCCCCGCCGCTGACGCGGCGAGGCCAGAACCCAACATTTTCATCAGTCTTCTAGGCGCCGCGGATGGCTCCGGGCCGTCCGGCCGACGTGTGGGCGCAGGGCGAGGCCTACGAGCGGTACATGGGCCGGTGGAGCCGCCGGGTCGCCGAGACGTTCGCCACACCGAAGCCGCTGAACGTGCCCACCTGGCTGATGCGCGCCCACCCGTACGCCCACCGGATGGTCACGGCGAACACGCGGGTGTCCGGCGCGAAGGCGAAGGCGAAGGTGGAGCTGGGCTGGACCCCCGGCCACCCCGGCTGCGCCGAAGGGCTGCGCGCACTCGCCCGGGGCCGTACACCGGCGGGTCGTGCCGGATCCGCGCGGGGAGGCGCGCCAGGCCGTCCGGCACCTTCGTGACGGCGCCGCGTCCCCCTGTCACCCGCCCCCGCGGCGGGTGTCATCGACCGGCGGTGGGTACCTGTTCGCGAGGAAGCCCGCCGAATGGTTTACAGTTCAATCGCTGGTGTGTTCGTCCCTGCCTGCGGCAGCGGATCGGACACCCCGCCCACGGCCGCAGGATCCTCCCCCCGATTCCGCGGCCGTCCGGGGCCGGCGCCCCTTCCCCCGTGGCGCGCCGGCCCCGTGTTCCCCTCCGGCCTTCCCGGTCCGCGTCGGGCCGGGCGTCGGCGTGCACGAGGTTCTGCTCCAGGGGCGTGCCGGGGTGGCGGCGGTGTCGGCGCGCTCGGCGCCGGAGAGACCCGCTGCCGAGGCGTCCTCGGGTCGGCTCCGGACCTCTTCCACGTCCTGGCGCAGGGCGTGGCCGGCCGCTGCCGGTTCGATGGGCGAGAGGCGTACCACCCGCCCGCCGGCGGCTGCCGCTGCGGATGCGGATGCAGTGGGCGCGGCTGATGGAGTGCGCCGACGCCGGGTTCCCGGGCGGGGCGCTCGTCCTACTTGGCGCCGAAGTTCTGTGTCCACCACGGGCCGCCCGCACCCTGGCGGACACCGACACCGATGTCCTTGAAGGAGCAGTTGAGGATGTTGGCCCGGTGGCCCTGGCTCTTCATCCAGGAGTCCATGACCGACTGCGCCGTCTGCTGCCCCCTCGCGATGTTCTCGCCGTACGTCGACCAGCGGTAGCCGGCCGCCGTCGTGCGCTGCCCCGGGTCCTTGCCGTCCGGGTTGGTGTGGTCGAAGAAGCTGCGTGCGGCCATGTCGTCGGAGTGGCCCTGCGCGGCCGCCCGCAGCTGCGGGTCCTCCTTGAGGGGGCCGCAGCCGGCCGCCGCCCGCTCGGTGTTGACCAGCGCCACCACCTGGCCGGCGATGCCCGGCGGGGCGGGCGCGGGCTTGGGCGTCGAAGGGCGCGGGCTCGGCGAGCTGCTCCGGCTCTGCGTGGGGCTCGGGCTCGCCGACGGGCTCGCCGAGGCCGAGGCGGACGGGGAGGGGGACGCGGTCGGCGAGGCGGAGGCCGACTGTGAGGGGGTCCCGGCGGACTCCGTCGCCGAGAGCGCGGCCAGCGGCGCCGCGGTCGCGGCGGTGTCGTCCTTGGCGTTGCCCGAACCGGGGAGCCCGCCCAGGTACACCAGACCACCGCCCGCGACACAGGCGGCGACGACCGCACCGCCGACCACCCGGCGCCGGCTCTGCCGGCGCCTGCGCAGTGCGCCCCGGCCGCCGGTGCCCGTGCTCGCCACCGGAGTCAGCTGGGTCGCCGCGTCGCCGAAGCCGCCGTCCGCGCCGAATCCGCCGTCCGCGCCGTCCGTGCGAGCGGCGCCGTCCGTGAAGGCCGCGGGGGCGAAGCCGGCCGTCCCGGCCGTGCGCATTCCCGCCAGCAGCGCCGCCGAGACCGGAACGAGGGCCAGACCGGCCAGCAGTCCCTCCGCCGGAACCAGCCCGCTCCACAGGCCGGAACACCGTACGCATGCACGCGCGTGACGGGCTATTCGCTTGCGCCACAGCGCCGACGGCTGCCCGTCCCAGGACACCAGCACGCCCCGCAGCTCCTCGCACGCCGGCCGGGAGTCCAGGGCACGCTCCACCACCCGCGCCGATTCCAGCTGCGCCTTCATCCGCTGCACCCGGACCGCCGTGTGCTGGGGGGACAGCTCCAGCGCCGAGGCCACCTCCGCCCGGGTCAGCTCACCGGCGCATTCCAGCCACCACAGCGACAGCAGTCCCCGGTCCTCGGGATCCAGCCAACGCGTCGCCCGGGCCGTCTCACGCCGCTGACCGGCCAGGTTGAGGCGTACGACGGTCAGATCGACGAAGTCCGCGCCCGGGTCCGCCACGTCCCAGGCCGACTCCAGGGTGCTCTCGCCGAAGCCGCTCTGCCGGGCCTGCCAGTGTGCCCGTACCCGGTTCATCGCGATGGCCACCAGCCAGGACCGGAAGGACTCGTCAGCGCGCAGGCCGCCCAGCCCGTCGAGGGCCCGCAGCATCGTGTCCTGCACCACGTCGTCCACGTCGCAGGAGCCGCTCAGGGCCCGCCCGACGATGTTGTAGACGAGCGGGAGGTGGGCGCCGACGAGCTCGTCCTGTGCGCGGGCATCGCCCGCGCGAGCCGCTGCCACCAGCGCTGCGGTGTGCTGAGTAGTCATGTGAATGTCCCTGTCCGTACCGGCGGTCGATGATGCCCGATACATGGGAGACCGTGCAGGGGGGCCTCGATAACAGTTAATCGGAAGAAGTTTCCCGGGGGTCTTTCCGAGGCCGCCATCGGAGTCCATCGGGGGTCACCGCGGGGGCGCCGCCGCGCCGATGCGGAAGGTGCCCGGCTCGGGGTCGGCGGCGGTCGCCGCGATGTCGGTCAGCCGGTGCTGGCCGCCGGGCACCGCCACCGCCCGGATGGTCCTCGGCGACACCCTCGCGGACGCCGTGGCACACGCGACCGCAGCCGCCTCCCTATAGGTGACCCAGCCCGCGGCGGCACCGGCGGGTCCCCGCCTTCAGCGAGACGGCGGCGCCGGCGGCCGCACACCGCGCAAGGGCGGCGGAGCGAGCGGACCGGCCGCTCCGGGCCGACCCTGCGCCGGGGCCTCGGGGTCGGTGACCCAGCCCGCGGCGAGGACCAGCCCGGAGGCCCGGTGGACGGCGAGGAACCCGAACGGCCGGTCGAAGCGGATCTCGGCCCGCCGGGCCTGGTGGTGCGGCTGCGGTGCGGCGCCGCCGGGCCGGGCGGCGACGGCGGTGACGGCCGCCGCCTCGAACCCCGCGGCGTGGAAACGGGCCACGGCCGACTGCCGCGCCGAGCCGATGGCCAGCGCCTCGGTGCTGACGCCCGGGAAGTGGCCGGAGGCGCCGTCGGTCGCGGTCAGGAGTCCGAACAGTGCCGCGTCCTCCAGCAGGTCGTGCCCCGCCGACAGCGAGAAGGCCACCGTGGACACGCACAGCTGCGGCTGCGGGCTGAAGGCGTGCACCGCCCGGATCGTCAGCCCGGGGCCCGGGGAGCCGTCCGCGAGGGCGCCACCGCCCACCAGCGGGCCGGTACCGGAGGCAGCCGCGACACCGGTCGCCAGTACCTCGGCGGCGGGCGCCGCCGGACGGCCGAGAAGCAGGTGCACGTCCAGGTCCGTGTCCTGCGCGCCGGCGACCCTCAGGACGGTGACCGGCCCGGCGGGCCCTTCGGCCACCCCGACCGGGTCCAGACCGGACGTGGTGCGCGAGAGCTGCCGCACCCCGCGGCCCGCCCAGGGGCCGTCGGACACCCGGCCCGGGAACTCCCGGAAGGGCTCCTCCCACGTCAGCGTCAGCGCGAGCGCCGAGGCGAGGACGAGGCGGGTGTCCGGCTGCAGGGTGACCGGCATGCGTTCGACGAGGCCTGCCGTCCGGTCCGACGCCCAGCCGTCCAGGGCCTTCGTGTCCCCCTCCGGGTCGCCGGTCAGCTTGCCCCGGGTGCCGGGCGGGAGCTGTGCGGACCAGCCGTCCTTCAGCGGCAGGTCGGCCTTGGTCCACAGGCCGGTCGCCACGCTGAGCCCGCGTACGCCGGCCAGTGCGGTCAGCAGGTCCCGCGCGGCCGCGGCCGCGTCCTCGGCGGGTATGCCGAGGGCCTGCGTCAGTTCCTCGCGGGCCGGCCCGCCCGCGCCGTCCGCGAGCAGGGCGAGCAGCGGCCAGACCCCGGCCGCGGTGAACACCGTGCCCCCGGCGTCGGAAGCGGCCCGCGAGGCCCAGCGCGTGGTGAGGCGGTTGACCGCCCGTACCGTCGCGGCCGTCGCCACCGTCTTCGCGGTCCTTGCCGTCCTCGTCGCCGTCCTCGTCGTCCTCGTCGTCGTCATGCGGGGGAGCGTACGTGGAGGGACGCCGCCGGGCCGGACGGATTCCCACGGCCCGGCGGCGCCGGTCAGCGGCCGCGCAGGCCCCGGTCGACGGCGGTCACCAGCTCGCCGTCAGCGGTGTCCGCGTCGAGGGACCAGAACATCGCGCCGCCCAGGCCGTGTTCGCGGACGTAGCCGGACTTGGCGCGCAGCACCCGCGGATCGTCGTACGTCCACAGGGTGGTGCCGTCGAAGAGCCACGCGTGCCCGCCGCGCCGGTCGCGGTGGACCTGGTACGCGCCGGAGCCGGCCAGCTTCTTCAGTGCCTTGTAGTCCTCGTACCCGGCGGCCCAGGTGGCCGGGGCCGGGCCGGTGGCGGGCTGCCCCAGGCCGTCCCCGCCTCCGGTGACGCCGGTCCAGCCCTGCCCGTAGAACGGCATGCCCATCACGAGCTTGTGGGCGGGCGCGCCGCGCCGCTTCCAGGCCTCCACGGTGCCGTGGACGCTGAAGTCGCCGCGGGCGTACAGGGCGGACTGCTGTGCGGTCCTCGGCTCGCCCGAGACGTGGAAGTCGTAGCCCTGGAGGTTGACGAAGTCCAGGTCGCGCATGATGCGGCGGACGTCGAAGCCCGCGTCGATCTTGGCGGGTGCGGTCGGGACAAAGGCGGTCAGCTCGTACGTCGTTCCCCGCTTCTGGGTGCGGGCGTACGCGTCGAGCTGGGTGCGGAACTCCCTGACGAGCGCGGTGAAGTTGCGCTTGTCCTCGGGCCGGTACGTGGTGTCCGTGTCGCCCGCCGAGCCGGGCCACTCCCAGTCGAGGTCGATGCCGTCGAAGACGCCGGCGGCGGCTCCGGCGCCGCCTCGGGTGCCGTCCTGGGGGAGGTTGCCCTTGATGTAGAGGTCGATGCAGGAGGCGACGAAGGCCTTGCGGGAGGCGGGGGTGAGCGCGGCGTCGGAGAAGTGGGTGGACCAGCTCCAGCCGCCCAGTGAGATCAGCACCTTGAGGCCGGGGTGCCGGGCCTTCAGCTCCTTCAGCTGGTTGAAGTTGCCGGCGAGGGGCTGGTCCCAGGTGTCCGCGACCCCGTCGACGGAGTTCGCGGCGTCGAGCGGGCGGGCGTAGTCGGCCCAGGCGTCGGCCTCGCCGGGGATGTTCCCGGTGAAGCACTTGCCCTCGGCGCTGACGTTGCCGAAGGCGTAGTTGATGTGGGTGAGCTTGCCTGCGGAGCCGTTCGCCTCAAGGTCCTGGACCTGGAAGTCCCGGCCGTAGACGCCCCATTGCGTGAAGTAGCCGACCTTCTTGTACGAGCGGCCGGCGCCGCTGTCCGCGATGTCCGTGCCGGCGGCGGCGGGGGCGAAGGCGGTCAGCAGGGAGAGGGAACAGGCGGCTACGGCCAGCCTGCCGAGCATGCTGCGGCGCATGGGCTTCCTTTGCGGATGCGAGGAGTGGGCGTGAGCGCGTGCGGCGGTGCATGCCGGAAACTATTGGTCTGGACCATCTGGGTCAAGGGGGCGGCTGAAACTGGGCGGGCCACCCCGGACCGTGCCCCGCCGCGCGGAACTCCGCCGCTGATCCCGTTCGGCGGCGCGCCGGTAATTCACTGGATCACCCGGCCCGGCCGTGCCATGGTGGGTCCCACCGAAGGGGTGTAGCTCAGCTGGTCAGAGCAACGGTCTCCAAAACCGTAGGCCGCAGGTTCAAATCCTGCCGCCCCTGCCACGGCGCAACGGCCCGCTCACGCGGCCCGGGTGAGGGACTCGGTCCCGCCCGGGCCCGTGGTGTTTCAGGGGTGCGGCCCGATCGACGCGGCCGCCGTGGGCAGGGCCATTCCGTACGGATCGTCGTCGCCGCCCTGGTGGACCGGCTGAACGGACTCGGCGTGCACTTCATCCAGTTGCACACCGGCGCCGCGGGCGCATCCGTCCACCGCGCCGCGGGCTTCGCCGCCGCCCGCTGCCCCGGGACGGACCTGATCACCGCCCCTGGACCCGGCCCCCACCCCACACGGGGGGCTCTGGCAGACTGGGGCGCACAACCAGGCGGTGCAGGACAGGAAACCGGTGCGATTCCGGTGCGGTCCCGCCACTGTGACCGGTCGCCCCCGCGCGGGGCCCGGGAGTCAGACACTGACGCACCGCCTCTGCTCCTTCACGTCGACCAGGGGACGCGGATCCCCCGGAGAGGCCCTGCCATGTCGCGTTCCCGCGCCGCCCTGCGCGCGTTCACCCCCGTCGCGCTCCTGATGTCCCTGACCGCCTGCGCCGGTTCACCCGGCTCCGGGCAGGACGCGGCCGCGGGGGACGCCGCCCCCGCGCCGGGCTTTCCGTACACCGTCACCAACTGCGGTGTGAGCAGCACCTACCAGGCCCCGCCCCGGCGGGCGGTCACCATGAACCAGCACGCCACCGAGCTCATGCTCGCCCTCGGCCTGGGCGACCGGATCGCCGGCACCGCCTACCTCGACGACGCCGTACTGCCCGCCTACAAGCCGGCCTACGACAAGATCAAGGTGCTGGCCGAGGAGTACCCCTCCAAGGAGATCCTGCTCGGCGCCGAACCCGACTTCGTCTACGGCGGCTACGCCAGCGCCTTCGACAAGGCGCAGGGCCGCGACCGCGCGGGCCTCGCCCAGGCGGGCATCGACTCCCGCCTCAACGTCGAGTACTGCACCGAGGGGAAAGTCGGCCTCGACCAGCTCAAGACCGAGATCACCGAGGTCGCCCGGACCTTCGGCGTACCCGACCGGGGCGCGAAGCTCATCGAGGACGAGCAGGGCCGCATCGACGCCGTGGCCGCCCGCGTCAAGGACCGGCCGCGCCCGACCGTCTTCGCCTACGACTCCGGTGAGGCCACCGCCTCCACCTCCGGAGGCAACGGCGTGGGCAACGAGATCATCTCCCTCGCCGGCGGCGAGAACGTCTTCGCCGACCTCAAGGACACCTTCGGCGACGTCGCCTGGGAGAAGGTCATCGAACGCAAGCCCGAGGTCGTCCTCATCTACGACTACGGCGGCACCACCGTCGAGGCCAAGAAGCAGCGACTGCTGAACGATCCCGCGCTCGCCGAGGTTCCCGCCGTCAAGAACCGGCGGTTCGTCGTCCTGCCGCTCTCCTCGGTCGTCCTCGGCGTCCGCGTGGCGGACGCGGTGGAAGCGCTGGGCGGCCAGCTCCACCCGAACCCCGCGTGAGGCTGCGCACGGGCGCGGTCCTCGCCGTCCTCACCGCCGCGCTCGCCGCCTCCGCGATCGCGGGCCTCGCGCTGGGCCCCGTACGGATCGCCCCCGGCCGCGTCGTCGACATCGTCATCGGCGGCCTGTCGGGGAACCGGCCCACCGGAGCCTTCGCCTCCATCGTCTGGGACGTGCGGATGCCGAGGATCCTCCTCGGCGCCGTCGTCGGAGCCGGGCTCGCCGTGGCGGGCACCGTGCTCCAGGCCCTCGTGCGCAACCAGCTCGCCGACCCGTTCCTGCTCGGAGCCTCCTCCGGGGCCTCCGCCGGAGCGGTCCTCGTGATCGTCTTCGGCTCGGCCGCGGCCGGATTCGGCATGGGCGTGCCGCTGGCCGCCTTCGTGGGCTCCCTGGTCGCGCTCGTCGCCGTCTACGCGATGGCCCGGCGCGGCGGGACCATGACCACCGGCCGGCTGATCCTGGCGGGTGTGGCCGTCCAGTACATCCTGTCCGCCGTCACCAGCCTCGTCATCGTGCTCGCCGCGCACCCCGATCAGATCCGCTCCGTCCTCTTCTGGACCCTCGGCGGCCTCGGCGGGGCGCGCTGGGACGAACTGGCCCTGCCCGGCGTCGCGCTGCTCGTCGGCGGGGTCCTGCTCCTCACCCTCGCCCGGCCGCTCGACCTGCTCCTCGCAGGGGAGGAGGGCGCGCGCACCCTGGGACTGGACACCGGACGCTTCCGCGCCGCCGTGTTCGTCCTGACCTCCCTCGTCATCGGTGTGCTCGTCGCCTGCAGCGGGGCGATCGGCTTCGTCGGACTGATGGTTCCGCACGCCGCCCGCATGGTCGTCGGCGCCGGACACCGGGCGCTGCTGCCGGTCGCCGCACTCGGCGGGGCGGTGTTCCTGCTGCTGGCCGACCTGACCGCCCGTACGGCCGCCGCCCCCGAGGAGATACCGGTGGGGGTGGTCACCGCACTGGTCGGCGGGCCGTTCTTCCTCTGGATGCTGCGCCGTTCCGGCCGGACCGAGGGGGTGAGCGGATGACGCGGGCGAACGGAGCGGCCCGGCCGGTGGAACTCGCCGTCGAGGGCGTGCGCTACGAGACCGACGGGCACACCCTGCTCCACGGAATCGACCTCAACGCCCGGCCCGGGGAGACGGTGGGCGTGGTCGGCCCCAACGGCAGCGGCAAGACCACCCTGCTGCGCTGCGTCTACGGCACCCTGCGGGCGACCGCCGGCCGGGTGCTGCTGGACGGCGCGGACGCGGACGCGCTCACCGTCAGGGAGCGCGCGCGGCGCGTGGCGGTGGTCCCGCAGGACGCGAGCGGCACCTTCGGGCTGACCGTGCGCGAGGTCGCCGCCATGGGGCGCAGCCCGCACAAGCGCTTCTGGGAGCAGGACGGCCCGGACGACGCGCGGCGCATCGCGGACGCCCTGGAGACCGTGGGCGCCGGCCCCTTCACGGCCCGCCGCTTCGACGAGCTGTCCGGGGGCGAACGCCAGCGCGTCCTGGTGGCCCGGGCCCTCGTCCAGGACCCCGGCCTGCTCGCCCTCGACGAGCCGACCAACCACCTGGACATCCGCTACCAGCTGGAGGTCCTCGGCCTGGTCCGGGCGCTGCCCGCCACCAGCCTGCTGGTGCTGCACGACCTCAACCTCGCCGCCGCCTTCTGCGACCGGCTGTACGTGCTCGCGGGCGGGCGTGTCGCGGCTTCGGGGCCGCCGCGGGAGGTGCTCACCGAGGAACTGCTGGCCGAGGTGTACGGGGTGCGGGCCCGTGTCGAGGTCCATCCCGACACGGGCTCGCCCAACGTCGTCTACCTGCCCGTCGCCGCGGGCTCCTGGTAACCGTACGGGCGCGTGATGATCTCCATCCCGTGCCCGGCGGGGTCCGTGAAGTACACGCCGCGGCCCCCGCCGTTGTGGTTGATCTCGCCCGGGAACCTGCCGTGCGGGTCGGCGAAGTACGGGACTCCGTCCGAGCGGATCCTCTCGAACGCCACGTCGGACTCCTCCTCGGAGAGGAGGAAGGCGTAGTGCTGTTCTGCGTCACCCGCGTCGTCAGCGCCCCGGAGCGCGCGCCCGCTCCGAGGGGCGGTGGAAACGGGGCGCGGTCGCGTGCTCCCGCTGCGCGGGGCCAGTGGCTAGCCCAGGGGCAGGACCAGTCGGGCGGAGGTGTCCTCGGCGGCCGTGAACGTGATGCTGTGGGCGGCGCCGTCGCCCGCGTCGGAGTAGAGCTGGTCCTTGCTGTTCACCACGAGCATGAGCCGGTGGTTCGGGGCGATGTCGTAGCCGGCTGCCTGGAGCCGCCAGGCGGCCCTGCGGTCCTCGTCGGGGGCGAGCTCCCGCAGGGTGAAGGGCTCGTGCGTGATGATGCGGGCGGTGTCGTCGGGGGCGACGTCGAACAGGTAGGCCACCAGGGTCGTGTCCGGGGCCGAGCTGCGGACGGTCAGGGTGAGCTCGGGGACACCGCGGACGCGGCGGCCCGCCTGCAGCGGGCCGCTGGTCCACACGGCGAGGTGCCGGCGGTCGAAGGTGCCCGTGGGGTAGGGCTTCGGGTTGCCCTTCCACTCCGCCTGGCCCGTCGTGATGATGGCGTCCACCGCGGTGGCGGCCGTGATCTGTCCGGCCGTGAACTCCCGCTTCCAGCCCGTCTCCGGCGCGGTGCCGAGGCCGCCGTCACGGCGGTCCGTGGAGGAGGCGGTGAGGTACCAGGATTCGGTGGAGGTGGTGACGTCCGCCCAGGACTGCGCCTCTTCGCGGACGGCCGGTTCGGTGATGACGTGCTGGCCGGTGCCGGGGTCGGGCTGGGTCCTGTACGTGAACATGATCTGGCTGCTCACCGGCGTCCATCCGGGAACGCCGTTGTCGGCCCCGAGCACGTGGTGGTCGAGCCAGGCGAACGCCTCCTCGACGGGCAGGTTCGGCCCGCTGAACGGGATGGTGAGGCCGGCGCCCTCGGGCGCGGCGTGGTCGCCGATCCAGAGGTTGAGCCGCTTGGGAACGGTCAGCCGTTCGAAGTGCCCGATGGTCTGGTTGGCCGGGAACAGCGTCTCGTGCCAGGTGTTGGAGATGAAGGTGGGGACGCCGCGGGCGTTGGTCCGGTCGGCGTACGAGGCCGGGGAGCGCTCCTTGCCCCAGGCGACCACCCCGTCGAGGTTCTCACCGGCCAGGAAGTCCTCAAGGATCTGCCGGGTGGCCGGATCGAACTTGCGCTCGATCGGGCCGCCGGTGAAGTCGATCAGGGCCTGCACCGCCTTCAGGTGCCGGGTGTCGTTCTGGTAGAGGCTGTCGGCCAGGTCGCCCCACGTGCTCAGGGCCACGACCGCGTCCACGCGGTCCGCCGGGTCGTGCGCCGCCACCAGTTGGCTGATGCCCGACCCGTAGGACTCGCCGAGGAAGGCGATCGAGCTCGGCTCGAAGTGCTGCTGGGCGTAGTCGATGACGGTGGAGCCGTCGGCCCGGTCGAGTGGACCTGCCACGTCGATCGTGCCGCCGGAGGTCCAGGGCGCGTCGATGAAGGAGCCGCCGACGGCGGGGAAGGTGAGGCCCATGCCGCGCGGGGTGTAGGCCAGGACGTGGTAGCCGCGGAGCGCCAGCTGGAGGTAGGCGTACTCGAAGAGGATCCAGCCGAAGGGGGTCCAGCCCGACGGGACGATCACCACGGGGCGGGGCTCGGTGGTGTTGAGCCTGATGGTGTGGGCGGAGAGCCGCACGCCGTCGTCGGTGGTGATGCGGGGGAAGCCGATGGTCGCCTTCTGCCGCACCTGCTCCGTCAGCTGCTGGAGCTCGGGGGTGAGCAGCGGAGTCTCGGCCGTCCCGCTCAGCGTGGCGACCAGCGCCTCGGCGACGTTGACGGCGTCCGGGTCCACGGACGTGGCCGAGGTGTAGATGCCCTGCCCGGAGATCCGGTTCAACTGGGCCGAGGTGACCGGGGTGATCGGGTTGTCGTCCTGCGAGTGGCTCACGAAGCCGTCCTCTCGAAATCGCCGACCGGGCGGGCCGGTCGGTGCCGTGGGGGACCCGTTCTAGCCCGGCCGGTGGACCGCGTAGTGCATATCAGGACATCTCCGCTCTTGGTGGCGGACTGCGGGCTTCACCCGTCCAGACGGTTTGAACGCTCCCGATCCGCCCGCGTCGAAGAGAACGGTCAAGGTGCGCCGTCAGGCGATCGCATGCTGTCTCCGAGGAGTGGTGACCGATCGACCTGATCCGGCCGCAGGTATGCGGCAGAACGGGGGAGAGGGGTGGCCTGCACCCCACTCGGGCGTTCTAGGCTGGCTCTTTGTCGTTTCCGGACACCAGTCGGTCATGAGGGAGCGAGGGATGGCGTACGGCGGCGAAGATGAACGATTCCGCACAGCATGGCCGGGAGTCGCACACGACGCGCAGCCGGCGCTCCTTCGCGGACACGCCCTGGACCGACGAACCGTTGATCATTTTCCCGTCCTGCTGACCGGCAAGATCCGCCGGGGCGCGCCCGTCCCGGCCGGCTCCCGTCTGGAGGGCAGGGACTCCTACCTCACCGAGGAGCGCCTCGACGTGGTCGAGGCACTGGCCGCGATCGCCGAGAAGCACGACCGCACCGTCCTCGAACTGGCCATCGGCTGGCTCTCCGCCCGGCCCGGCTGCGCCTCCGTCATCGCCGGCGCCACCTCCCCCGAGCAGATCCGCGCGAACGCGGCCGCCGGCGAACGCCCGCTGGACGCGGACCTGCTCGCCGAGATCGACGCGATCGCCCCCGGCGTGCCCGCGTAGGGGCCGCGAACGCCGACGAGCGCTCCCCGCGCCCCGCAGGGCACCAGGAGCGCTCGTCGTGCGGGCGGCGCCGCCGCCGGGTCAGGACACGATGTCCTTGCGGGAGAAGCCCCGGAAGGCGAGGGCGAACAGCACCAGCGCGTACGACACCGACACCACCGCCCCCTTGACCATCCCGCCCCACTCCAGCTGCGGCTGCAACGCGTCCGCCCACGCGAACTGCCAGTGCGCCGGCAGGAACTCACGCCACGAGCCCAGCGCCGTCACCGCGTCCAGCACGTTCCCGACGATCGTCAGCCCGACCGCGCCGCCCACCGCGCCCAGCGGTGCGTCCGTCCGCGTGGACAGCCAGAAGGCCAGCCCCGCCGTCACCAGCTGCGACACGAAGACGAAGGCCACCGCCAGTGCGAGCCGCGGCACCGTGTCCGCGGCCGGCAGCGCGCCGCCCGCAGGGAGCTTGAGCGGCCCCCACCCGTACGCGACCGTGCCCGCCGCCAGCGCCACCACCGGCAGCAGCACGATGGCCGCCAGGCTGAAGCCCAGCGCCACCACCAGCTTGCTCCACAGCAGCCGAGCCCGTGGCACCGGCGACGCCAGCAGATAGCGCAGCGAGGACCAGCTCGCCTCCGAGGCCACGGTGTCCCCGCAGAACAGCGCCACCGGCACCACCAGCAGGAAACCGGCCGACACGAACAGACAGGTCGCGGCGAAGTTCGCCCCCGAGGCCGTTGCCGTGTCGATCAGGGTGATCCGGTTGCCGCCGCCGCGCCGGCCCTCCGGGCCGCCGCCCACCGCGAACGCGATGATCATGATGAAGGGCAGTGCGGCCAGCACCCCGCCCATCACCAGCGTCCGCCGTCGGCGCCACTGCCGCAGCGCCTCCACGCGCAGCGGCAGCGTACGGCTCGCCCGGTAGCCCGGGGCCACCTCCCGCGCCGTCGTCGCCGTACTCACGCCGCACCTCCGATCAGGGTGAGGAACGCGTCCTCAAGTCTGCGGTGCGGCCCCACTCCGGTCACCGGCACCTCCAGCCGCACGAGTTCGGCGATCAGCCCGGCCGCCGTCGCGCCCTCCAGCCGTACGAGCAGACCGTCGTCCGCGGCCACCACCGAACCCACGCCCTCCAGTGCCGCCACCTTCTCGACGGCCACCTCGTCCACCGGCTCGGCCAGGGTCACCAGCAGCGTGTCGCCGCCCCCGGTGATCTCGGCGACCTCGCCCGCCGCCACCCGCTGCCCGCGGTCCATGACCACCAGGTGTGTGCAGGACTGCTCGACCTCCGACAGCAGGTGGCTGGAGACGATGACGGTCCGCCCGCCGGCCGCGTAGCGGATCATCACGTCGCGCATCTCGCGGATCTGCGGCGGGTCCAGACCGTTCGTCGGCTCGTCGAGGATCAGCAGGTCCGGCATCCCGAGCATGGCCTGCGCGATCGCGAGCCGCTGCCGCATGCCCTGCGAGTACGTGCGCACCGCGCGCTCCAGCGCGTCGCCGAGCCCCGCGATCTCCAGGGCCTCCGCCATGTGCGAGTCCTCGTCCGGGCGGCCGGTGGCCTGCCAGTACAGCTCCAGGTTGGCGCGGCCCGTCAGGTGCGGCAGGAAGCCCGCGCCCTCCACGAAGGCCCCGACCCGCGACAGGACCGGCGCTCCGGCCCGCACCGCGTGCCCGAACACCCGGATCTCCCCGGCGTCCGGCGAGATCAGCCCCATCAGCATGCGCAGGGTGGTGGTCTTCCCGGCCCCGTTGGGTCCGAGCAGCCCCAGCACCTGCCCCTTCTCGACCCGGAACGACAGGTCCCGCACCGCGTACCGGTCCTGCGACTTCGCGTACCGCTTCGTCAGTCCCGTGATCTGGAGCGGTACGTCGGCCAGCGCCGGGTCCGGCTGCGGTACGCCGGCCCGCGTCCCGGCGGAGCCCTTCCCGGTCCGGCGGACACCCAGCAGGGCAGCGGCCAGGACCAGCGCACCCAGCGGCAGTCCCCAGGTCCACGCGGGCAGTCCCGCCGTGGCGGTCCGCACCTGCGGGGCGACGGGCACGGCCAGGGGGCCGTCCACCGAGACCGTGTAGGCGGCCGACGCGGCCGGGCTCGCGTAGCCGAGGTCCGTGGCCGCGACCACCAGCCTCAGACGGTGTCCGGCCGCGAAGGAGTGGTCGATCGCGGGCAGTCTCAGCCGCACGGTCGCACCCTGTTGAGCGTTCTCGATCCGCAGCGGGGCGACCAGTTGGGAGGGCAGCACCTGCTGCCGCCCGTCGGGCCCCACGTCGTACACCTTGCCGAACAGCACGGCCGACCCGTCCGCGGCCGTCGACCTCAGCTTCAGGGTGACGGTCGGTGCCCCGGTGATCTGCAGGTCCTCGCCCAGCGGCGCGGACTCGAAGCGGGCGTTCTGCCCGGGGAAGTCCAGCGAGAGCCCGGCCCCGAAGGAGGCCAACTGCCCGCCGATGCCGGGCAGGGAGGACAGTGCGGGCGGTGCGCCGCCCGCCGGGTTGGTGAAGGTCTGCTCCCGTCCGGTCAGGGCGAACTCCCGCGGGCCGGAAGCCAGCCCCGGGTAGCGGTCGCCGCTCGCGCCGCGCAGTATCACCTCGCCGTCGGTGGAGTCGATGCCGCCGGTACGCGAGACCCGGAACGCCGGGCCGGTGTCCACGCCCTCGTCGCCCTTGAGGTGACGGTCGAACCAGGCGGCCACCCGGGCCTGCACCCGGTCCGCCTCGCGCATGCCGCCGTCGTGCCCGCCCGCCGCCCAGTCCACCGAGACCGGCGCGCCGTTCGCCGCGATGGCAGTGGCCATGGCGTCGGCCTGGTCCAGCGGGAAGAGGGAATCGTCCTGGCCCTGGACGATGAGGGCCGGCACCTTGATCCGGTCGGCGACCGCCGACGGGCTGCGCCGTTCCAGCAGGGTGCGGGCCTCCGCGTCGGGCTTCCCGGCCACGGCGACGCGTTCGTACATCGCGCACAGCTCCGGAGTGAACCTCCCGCAGCCGGGTCCGGCCACCGCGCCGTCCTGGGGACCGGCCCCGGGCGCGGACCCGGTCGCGGACGCTCGCGAACCCGCGCCCGCGTCCTGGGGCCGTCCGGCCCCGGCGTCCTGCGGCGGCGCCCCGGCCTGCTGCATCCCTCCGGCAGACCCGGTGGTGAAGAAGATCCCGGACCACAGCTTCTTGAAGACGCCGCCGGGGAAGAGGGAGTCCGCGAGGTTCCAGTAGGTGATCTCCGGGGCGATCGCGTCCACGCGCCGGTCGTGACCGGCGGCCAGCAGCGAGACGGCCCCGCCGTAGGAGGCCCCGGACACCCCGACGCGCGGGTCGCCGGCGGCGTCGAGCCGCACCTCGGGCCGTGTCGCGAGCCAGTCGATGAGCCGCGAGACGTCCTTGACCTCGTGCTCGGGATCGTTCAGCCCGATCCGGCCGCCGGAGCGGCCGAAGCCGCGCGCCGACCAGGTCATGACGGCGTAGCCGTCGCGGGCCAGCCGTTCGGCCTGTTCGCGGACGTCGTCCTTGCTGCCCCCGAAGCCGTGCCCGAGGAGCACGGCGGGACGTCTCGCCCCACCGTCCTGCCCGCCGCCCGAGACGAAGTAGGAGGTGTCGATGTCGGCACCGGGCATGTTCAGGACCTGGTCCTCGCGGTGCACGGCGGGCGTGTCGCCGGACGCGGACGCGGCCGTCCACGTACCGGCACCCGCCACGACGGCCAGCGCGGCGGCACCCGCGAGCAGTCGGTCTCGGCGCCGCCGGGGCATTCGGAGCTTCATACGGGCACCCTAAACGGCCGCTACCCGGCCTCGGAGCACCCACAGGCGGAACTCCCGACCTTCTCAGGGAGTAGTCCGCCGCCGGCGCGTACCGCACCTGCGGTACGTCCGTCCGACCCGCGCACCGCACCGCCGGGCGGGAGGACGGCCGCATGCCGCCGGCCGAGGTCGCCCGCCCCGTCGCTCCGCGACCCGTGACCGTGACCCGCCGTGCCGGGAGCCGCCGTCGTGGACGTTGACTCCGTGCTGTCCCCCCAGGCCCTGCCCGGCACCGATGCGCCCCGCGACGACGTGCCCCCGCCGGGGGAGACGGGGCGCCCGCACCGGTCGGCGCCCCCGTACCCCGTCCGCTGGTGGTAGCCGGCGGTCGCGGTGGACGCACACCCGGATGGTTTGCCTCAGAGGCAAGAGGGTTTGCCACAGAGACAAGGCTCTGGCTCAATCAGGGGCATGAACCCCGGTCCCGCCCCCGACCGCTGCGACGACACCGCCGACGAGCTGCCCGCCGTGGCACCGCAGCTGCGCGAACTGCGCCGTCGCGCCGGTCTCACCCTGGAGGCCGCCGCCGCCCGGGCCCGGCTCTCGCCCGCCCACCTGTCGCGGCTGGAGACCGGGAGGCGACAGCCCTCGCTGCCGCTCCTGCTGGGGCTCGCCCGCACCTACGGTACGACGGTCTCCGAACTGCTCGGCGAGACCTCCCCCGTCGCCGATCCCATCGTACGGGCCGGCGGTCCCGGCGCCCGCGAGGCCGACGGCTGGACGTACTGGCAGGCGGGCGCCGCCGGCCGCGGGATGCAGGCGCTGCGCGTGCACGTCCCCCACGGCCGCGGCCCGGACGAGCTGGTCCGCGTCCACCCCGGCGAGGAATGGCTGTACGTCCTCCAGGGGCGGCTGCGGCTGCACCTCGGCGAGGCCGAGCACCTGCTGGAACCGGGGGACAGCGCGCATTTCGACTCCCTCACCCCGCACCGGATCGGCGCGGCCTCCTCCGGCGGGGCCGACCTGCTGTTCGTGCACACCCTGCTCCAGAGCAGCCTCGCCGGGCTGTGCCTCGGCGGGGCCCCGACCACCACGCACCACCGATAGGCGAGGAGCCACCCATGACCCCCGTGCCCCCCGCGGACAAGCCCGTCGGCGTCCGCGCCCGTTTCGAGGCCAAGTTCCCGCGCGGCCTGATCATCCGGCTGATCGCCTACCTCTTCGTCGGCCACCTCTTCGCCTTCTTCGTCTACCTCCTCTTCGTCCTGGGCGGCCAGAACCAGTAGCCGCCCCGAGCACGCGAGTTCGGGCCGCGCGGCTATGGAAAGGTGCGGGGCCGGTGGCTACCCTCCGCGCATGATTCCCACGGTTGTCTGGGGTACCGGCAACGTCGGCCGTCTGGCCATCCGCGCCGTCGCGGCCCATCCCGCGCTGAAGCTCTCCGCCGTCATCGTCCACAATCCAGCCAAGGTCGGCCGCGACGCCGGCGAACTCGGCGGCCTCGACCACCTGTTGGGCATCGAGGCCACCGACGACGCCGAAGCCGTCCTGGCCGGCCGCCCCCGCGCCGTGGTGTACGCCGCGTCCGGGGACGTCCGGCCCGACGAGGCCCTCGCCGACATCACCCGTGCCGTCCGGGCGGGCGCGGTCGTCGTCAGCCCGGCCCTCTACCCGCTCTACGACCACCGCAGCGCCCCGCCGGAGTTCCGCGACCCGGTGCTGGCGGCCGTGGCGGAGGGCGGCGGCTCGCTCTTCGCCTCCGGCGTCGACCCCGGCTGGGGCAACGACGTCCTCCCGCTCCTGCTCAGCGGACTCGGCACCACCATCGACGCCATCCGCTGCCAGGAGATCTTCGACTACTCCACCTACGACCAGCCGGACTCCGTCCGCGACCTCGTCGGCATGGGCCACCCCATGGACTTCGAGCCGATGATGCTCATGCCCTCGATCCCCACCATGGTCTGGGGCGGCCAGATACGGATGATGGCCCGTGCGCTCGGCGTCGAACTCGACGAGATCCGCGAGACGTCGGAGCGCCGCGCCCTCGACACCACCGTGACCACCCGCACCATGGGCACCTTCGAAGCGGGCACCCAGGGCGCCATCCGCTTCGAGGTCCAGGGCATCGTCGGCGGCGAGCCCCGCATCGTCATCGAGCACGTCACCCGCATCCACGCCTCGTGCGCCCCGGACTGGCCCGTGCCGCCGGACGGCGGCGACGGCGCCCACCGGGTCGTCATCGAGGGCCGCCCCCGCATCGAGGTCACCGTCGAGGCCACCGACGAGGCAGAGAACCGCTCGGCCGGGGGCAACGCCACCGCCGTCGGCCGTCTCGTCGGCGCCATCGACTGGCTCACCGAGGCCGAGCCCGGACTGTACGACGCCCTCGACGTCCCGCTGCGCCCCGCCACCGGCAGACTCGGAAGGAAACCGTCATGAGGATCGACATCCCCGAAGGCCAGCACCCCATCGAGTACGTGTGGGGCGACATGGTGCCCGGGATCGGCATGGCCGCCGCCAACTTCTCCCTGTCGGTGTACGCCCACACGACCCTGGGGCTGCGCGAGTTCGAGGCGGCGCGGCTGCGCGTCGCGCAGATCAACGGGTGCGTGTTCTGTCTGGACTGGCGGACCGAGCGGGACGGGCGGAAGGTCGAGGAGGAGTTCGCCGACGCGGTCACCGAGTGGCGCACCACCGAGGCGTTCGACGAGCGCACCCGGCTGGCGGCGGAGTACGCGGAGCGGTACACCCTCGACCACCACGGGCTCGACGAGGAGTTCTGGGACCGGATGACCGCGCACTACAGCCAGTTGGAGATCGTGGAGCTCACCATGAGCATCGGGTCCTGGCTGGCCTTCGGCAGGCTCAACCACGTGCTGGGCCTCGACAGCGTCTGCGTGCTGCCCGGGCAGTGAGCGGGGCCCCGGACGGGGTCCGGGCGTGAAAAAGGGGCCGTTCGGCGCATCCGAACGGCCCCGGCCGCTGGGGGGAGGACGCGGCCCTACGGGAGGTCGGTGGCGATGATCTTCTCGATGTTGCGCTCGGCGAGCGCGGTGATGGTGACGAACGGGTTCACGCTGGCGTTTCCGGGGATCAGCGCGCCGTCGATCACGTACAGGCCGGTGTAGCCGTGCAGACGGCCGTAGTTGTCGGTGGCCCTGTCGAGGACGGCGCCGCCGAGCGGGTGGTAGGTGAGGGTGTCGTGCCAGATCCTGTTGCCGCCGAACAGGTCGGTCCGGTAGATCGTCCCCTCCCGGGAGTTGATCTTGTCGAAGATGGTCCTGGCCATGCTGATGGACGGCTGCTTCCAGGCCGTCTGCCAGCTCAGGTCGGCCCTGCCCGTCGCGGCGTTCCAGGTGAACTCGGCGCGGTGGGGGTTCTTCGTGATCGACAGGTAGAAGGAGGCGTACGTCTCGATCCCGGTGGGGAGCGGGGCGACCTCGGCGAAGGCGCCGCCGGCGTCCCAGTTGTCGATGCCGGAGCAGGGGATGGTCGACTGGAGCTTGCCGGTCGGGTCCCACATGTGGTTGGCGCGGGCGCACATGACGTTGCCGTTCTCACCCCAGCCCTTGCCCACCTCGCCGTTGAGGTTCGCCAGCGCCCCGGTCGCCTTCAGCTTGACCAGGAGCTTGGCTGTCCCGACGCTGCCGGCCGCGAAGAACACCCGGTCGGCGGTGACGGTCTTGGTGGCCACGGTGTCCCCGGTGGTGTTGATCCGGTCGATGGCGACCGTGTAGCCGCCGCCCGCGGCGGGGGAGACCGTGGTGACCTTGTGGAGGGGGGAGATGGTGACCCTGCCCGTGGCCCTGGCCTGCGCGAGGTACGTCTGCACCAGCGACTTCTTGCCGTGGTTGTTGCCGTAGAGGATCTCCCCGGCCAGGGCGGACCGGGTGGCTGTGCCTGCGGCCTCCTTCTTCATGTAGTCCCAGTCGTACACGTCGGGCACGAAGGTCCAGGCGAAGCCCGAGCGCTGGGCGTGCTTGCGGCCGACGCGGGAGAACTGGTAGCAGTCCGCGGTGTCGAACCAGGCCGGGTCGACCATCCCGACGCCGAGCCCGGCGTTGGCCCTCGGGTAGTAGGTGTCGTACATCTCGTCGGCGTTCACCGACGGGAGGACGGTGGCGAAGTTCGCGCGCTTGGGGGTGACGGCCATGCCGCCGTTGACGAGCGAGCCGCCGCCGACGCCGCGGCCCTGGTAGACCGTGATGCCGGCGAAGTCCTCGGCGTCCAGGATCCCCGTGTACGGGGGGACGTCCTTGTCGATGGGGAAGCCGAGGAAGTTGCTGAGCGGGGCCTTGGTCCGGGTGCGGAGCCAGAAGGAGCGGTAGTCCGGGCTGGTCACCTTCGGGAAGATCTTGCCGTCGGGACCGGGGGTGTCCCAGTTCATGCCCATCTCGACCATCTGTACGTCCATTCCGGCCTGGGCCAGTCGCAGCGCCGCGACCGAGCCGCCGTAGCCGGTGCCGATGATCAGGACGGGTACCCGGGCGCCGTCGGCGATGGGGTTCGCGGCCCCGGCCGTCGCGGCGGCGGTGGCAGGGGTGAGGTGGCCGGCCAGTGTCACGGCCCCGATGAGGGAACCTGTTCTACCCAGGAAGCCGCGGCGTGAGATTCCCTTGGAGCCTCTTCTGGGCAGGGCATTGTCACTCATGTGACGTTCCTCACTCTCGATAGAATGGGAACGAGTTCTACTGCTGCCCGCGTGTGAAGTCACTACATACGTCTAGGTAACTTTCGGTCGATCAGCCGCCCCCGGCGGCCGGTTCCCGGCCCCGGACCCAGCCCAGGACGAGCAGCGAGGCGACCGCGGCGAAGGCGCACCAGGTGGAGGCGAATTCCAGCCGCCACAGCGCTGAGCAGGCCAGTGCCCCCGCCGCGAGCACCATGCCGAGGGTCCGCAGCCGCCGGTCCCCGGCGAGCAGCAGCGCGCCCAGGGTGGCGAACAGGTAGCCCGTCAGGACCAGTGGCGTCCACGGAACATTCACGCCGTAGCCGATCGTGCGGCCCCGGATCTCGGCGGCCACCGGCCCGCTCGCGAGGCCGTGCGCGAGCACCCCGGCGGTCGCGAGACCCACCGCCACCGGCCCCCACAGGCGGCGCCGCGCCGCGGGCGCCGCCGTGGCCAGCACCCCGACCGGTACCCACACCGCCAGCAGAGGCAGGGCGATCACCGCCCAGGCGGTGGCGGCGGGGGAGCACCCGCCGCCCGTGCCCCAGACCGCGGCCTCCACCAGCTGGTGCCCGCCCAGCAGCAGGGGAAGCGCCGCGACGGGCAGGTCGCGGGCCCGCCGTACCCGTGCCAGGCAGACGAGTCCGACGGCGGCGACGGCCGTGCCCGCCACCAGATCGGCCGTCGCGCTCCAGCACACGGGATCAGTCCGGCGCCGTACGGTCACCCCGCTCGCGGGGTTCGAGCGGCGGGGAGGACAGCGCGCAGTGCGTGTGGCACTTCGGGTGGCGCACCCCGGGCGCGGGGGAGCGTACGGTCGCCCAGGCCACGGCCGCGCCGGCCGCGAGGGCGCCCGCGCACCACGGCATCGCCCGCCCGAAGGCGGCGTCGAACTGCGTGACCGAGAGGTACGACTCCGGCCCCATCCCGGCCAGCAGCGGCAGCGCCGCCACCGCGAGCAGCCCGGCCGCGCGCGCCGCGGCGTTGTTGATGCCACTGGCCAGACCCGCCCGCCCCGGGTCCACCGAGGACAGCACGGTCGCCGTCAGCGGAGCCACCAGAGTCACCATCCCGAGACCCATCACCACCATCGCCGGCAGCACGTCCCCCGCGTAGGAGGCCCCCGGGCCGATCCGCAGCGTCAGCAGGGTCCCCGCCGCGCACAGCAGCGGCCCCACAGTGAGCGGGACGCGCGGCCCGGTCCGCTCGCCGATCTCCCCCGAGCGGGCCGACAACAGCAGCATGAGCAGGGTGGTCGGCAGCAGGGCGGCCCCGGCGGCCAGCGCCGAGTACCCGGCGACCACCTGGAGCTGGAGCACGACGAGGAAGAAGAAGCCGCCGAAGGCCGCGTACACGCACAGGGTGACGAGGTTGACGGCCGTGAACTGCCGGGAGGCGAAGATGTCCGGCGGCACCATCGGATCGGCCCGGTGCCGCTCCACCCACACGAAGGCGGCGCCGAGCAGTACACCGCCCACCGCCGCGGCGATCACCGGGGCGGTACCCGACGAGGCCTCGATCAGTGCGTAGGTGACCAGGCCCAGGGCGCCCGCGCCGAGCACCGCCCCGGCCACGTCGAAGCGTCCGTGCGCCTGCGGGTCCCGCGACTCCGGCACGTGCCGCAGCGCCACCGGTACGCACAGCGCGGCCACCGGCACGTTCAGCAGGAACACCCACCGCCAGCCCGGCCCGTCCACCAGCCAGCCGCCGAGGAACGGTCCCACCGCCGCGCCGACGCCGCCCAGCCCCGACCACAAACCCACGGCGCGGCCCCGGTCCCCGGCCCGGATCGAGCCCTGGATCAGGGCGAGCGAGCCGGGCGTCAGCAGTGCCCCGCCGACGCCCTGCAGGGCCCGGGCGGCCACCAGCACCCCGGCGTTCGGCGCGATCCCGCACAGCAGAGAGCCCACCGCGAACCACACCGTGCCCAGTACGAAGATCCGGCGGCGGCCGAAGCGGTCGCCCAGGGCCCCGCCTACGAGGATCAGGCCGGCCAGGGTGAGCAGGTAGGCGTTCACCGTCCACTGCAGCGCCGCCAGATCGGCGTCGAGGTCCTCCCCGATGCGGGGGAGGGCCACGTTCACCACCGTGGAGTCCAGCATGGCCATGGTCGACCCGAGCACGGTGGCCAGCAGGATCCACCGGCCGCGCGCCGAGGCGAGGGCTACGGCGGGCTCGGGCGGCGCGTCGGGCGGCACGTCGGGCGACTCGGCGGGCACGGTCATGCCTTCAGGCTGGCTTGCCGCGCGCCCAAGGGCCAGTGGGGCGCGCCCCGGTCCGCGGCGGCTGGACGGCTCATAAGGCCCTCTTGTAGTGGACATGACGTCTCGTTCACCATGACCCGCGCACGTCACGCGCACCCTTCCCGCACATCCAGCACACGGCGTACGAGGAGACAACACGTGGCCCAACGCGACAAGCGGTCCCAACGAGCCCTACGGCCCACCAGGCCGGGCCGGCCCGCACGGTCCTTACGCACGGCGCTCGCCGCCCTCACCTCGGTCCTGCTGCTCCCGCTCGGCGCGGGCGTCGCCGCGGCCGCCCCGGATCCCGGCCCCAGCACTCCGAGCGCGGCCGAGCGCAAGATCGAACCCAAGCTCCGCGCCCAGCTCGACAGCTCCGCCAAGGCCGTCTTCTGGGTCTACCTCGACAGCGCCGCCGACCTCACCGCCGCGGGGAAGCAGCAGACCCGCGCCGCCAAGGCCGAGACCGTGCTGAGGACCAAGAAGGACCACGCCGCACGCAGCCAGGCCGATGTCATCAAGGCCCTGGAAGGCGCCGGGGCCGAGTACACCTCGTACTGGATCGTCAACACCGTCCGCGTCGTCGGCAGCGAGAAGCTCGCCGGGACCCTCGCGCAGCGCCCCGAGGTGGCCCGGATCGACGCCGACGACAAGGTCGACCTGCCGAAGCCCGCCGAGGGCAAGCGCGAGAAGGCCGCCGCCGACGCGGTCGAGTGGAACATCGACCGGATCAAGGCCCCGCAGGTGTGGGACCGGATCGGGGTCCGCGGCGAGGGCATCGTCGTCGCCAACATCGACAGCGGCGTCGACTTCACGCACCCGGCCGTGGCCGACCAGTACCGCGGCAGGAACGCGGACGGCAGCCACACCCACGCCTACAACTGGTTCGACCCGGCGGGCGTGTGCGCCGGCGCCGCACCGTGCGACAACAACGACCACGGCACCCACACCATGGGCACGATGGTGGGCGACGACGGCGGCGCCAACAAGATCGGCGTCGCCCCCGGTGCCCGGTGGATCGCGGCCAAGGGGTGCGAGTCCAACTCCTGCTCCGAGGCCTCGCTGCTCGCCTCCGGCCAGTGGATCGTCGCCCCGACGGACCTCAACGGCCAGAACCCGCGACCTGACCTCGCCCCGCACATCGTCAACAACTCCTGGGGCGGCACCGGCGGCGACACCTGGTACCAGCAGATCGTCGACACCTGGCGCGCCGCCGGCATCTTCCCGGCCTTCTCCAACGGCAACGCCGGACCCGGCTGCAACACCAGCGGTTCACCCGGTGACTACGCGAGCTCCTACAGCTCCGGCGCCTTCGACATCAACAACGCCATCGCGTCCTTCTCCTCGCGCGGAGCCGGTCCCGGGGGCATCGTCAAGCCGAACATCTCCGCCCCCGGCGTGAACGTCCGCTCCTCCGTCCCGGGCGGCGCGTACGAGGCATTCTCCGGCACCTCCATGGCCTCGCCGCACACCGCGGCCGCCGTGGCCCTGCTGTGGTCCGCCGCACCGGCCCTCGAGGGCGACATCGCGCAGACCGAGTCCCTCCTCGACGGCACCGCCCTGGACACCGACAGCGGCCAGTGCGGCGGCAACGCCGCCGACAACAACGTCTTCGGCGAGGGCCGGCTCGACGTCCTCGCAGCCGTCAGCGCCGCCCCGCGCGGCGCGCTCGGCGCCCTGAGCGGCACCGTACGCTCCGGTGGCGAGCCCCTCGCGGGCGTGAAGGTCACCGCCGACGGCCCGATCGACCGTACCGCCACCACGGCCGCCGACGGCAGCTACGCCTTCCCGGCGCTCTCCGTGGGCGAGTACACCCTGACCGCGGCCAAGTTCGGCTACGGGCAGCAGACCGCGACCGTCACCGTGACCGAGAACGCCACCGCCACCGGGGACTTCACCCTCACTCAGGCCGCCTCCGGCAAGGTCACCGGCACCGTGGTCTCGGCCGCCGGCCCGGCCGCGGGGGCCGCCGTCACCATCGCGGACACCCCCGTGACCGCGACCGCCGACGCCCAGGGCCGCTTCGAGGTCACCCTGCCGCACGGCACCTACCGGGTGAACGCCACCCACGCCTCCCGCTGCCTCAGCCCCGGCACCGCCGAGGTCACCGTCGGCGGTGACACCACCGTCGCGGTGAACCTGCCCGAGCGCACCGACGGCTACGGCTACGCCTGCGCCACCGCCGGCGACCGGCCGTACGCGGCGGGCAGCCGGCAGCTCGCGCTGACCGGCGACAACACCACCGAACGGGTCGACCTGCCCTTCCCGCTGCCGCTGTACGGCAAGACGTACGCCCAGGCCTGGATCGGCACGAACGGCACCGTCAGCTTCGGCGGCAACCACACCGGCGACATCAACGGCGACCTGCCGAGCACGGCCACGCCCAACGCGGCCCTCTACCCCTTCTGGGACGACCTGGTCGTCGGCGCGGCGGGCAGCGGCTCGGGCGTCTTCACCGCCGTCACCGGCACCGCCCCGCACCGCAGTTACGTGATCGAGTGGCGCCAGGTGTCCCACTGGTCGGCGCAGGCCGACACGTTCTCCTTCTCCGCGGCGATCGGCGAGGACGGCACCGTCACCTACTTCTACAAGGGCACAGGCGGCACCGGCATCAAGGGCGGCTCCACGGCCACCGTCGGCGTGGAGAACGCCACCGGAACCGACGCCTTCACGTACTCCTTCAACACCCCGGTCATCACCGACGGCCTGTCCATCGCCTTCCGCACCACCAGGAGCGGCGTCGTGGCGGGCCGCGTGCTCGACGCCAACGACGGAGGCGGTGTCGCGGGCGCCACGGTGACCGTCGGCACCGGCGACAGCGCGGTGTCGGCGACCACCGCCGCCGACGGCGGCTACGTCGTCCAGAGCCCCTCCGGCTCGCGGAGCGTCTCCCTCGCGGCGTCGCAGTACGAGTCCGCCACGGCGACGGTGGACGTCAAGGCCGCCGACGTCACGACGCTGACGCAGTCCCTGCGTACCGGCCGGGTGACGGCGTCCCGGACGGCGCTGGAGGTCGTGCTCCCGGCCGACCAGCAGCGCACGCGGACTCTGGACCTCACCAACCCGGGCCTCGGCACGGCGTTCACGCTGTCCGAGGACGCGGCCTGGCTGACCGCCACACCGGCGGGCGGTGACCTGCCGACCGGCGGGAAGGTCCCGCTCACCCTCACGGTCGACACGAGCGGGCTGGCTCCCGGCACGGTCCTCACCGCCGACCTGAAGATCGCCTCGGCGAGCGGCCGCACCCCGGTCCTCACCGTCCCGGTCAAGGTCGTCGTCCCCCGCTACCAGGTCGCCCTCGACGCGGGGTCCGGCTACGGCACCACCGACGCCCTCGGCGACGCCTGGTCCCCGGACCGCAAGTACACGGCGGGCTCGTACGGATACCAGGGCAACGCCACGGTGAAAGCCACCGGCCGCACCATCGCCGGCACGGACGAGCAGCGGCTCTTCCGCAGCGCCCGTGAGGGCATGTACGAGTACCGCTTCGACAACGTGCCGAACGGCACCTACACGGTGGAGCTCGGCTTCGCGGAGCTCTCCTCCACCAAGCCGAACAAGCGCGTCTTCGACGTCCTGGCCGAGGGCACACAGGTCCTGCCCTCCCTCGACATCGCGCTGGAGGCGGGCACCTACCAGGCCCTGACCCGCACGTACACGGTCACGGTCACGGACGGGGTGCTCAACGTCCGCTTCGTGACGCACTCCGGATTCGGCAAGCCCCTGCTGAACACCCTCCGGGTGACCGACCGGCCCGACCAGGGCTGACCGGCCGACACCGCGAGGGGGCGGGGCGCCCACCGGCCCCGCCCCCTCCTCCCGGACCGGGCCCGGTTCCCTCCGGTCCGGGCCCGGCGTCCTCCGGCCCATTCGGGTGGCGGGCGCGACGGATCCGCGCGACCTGCCACGGGCCCGTGGCGCCGGTGGTTAGCGTGAACGACCATGACGCTCCTGAGCGACCAGGCAGACGCCGTCCGGGCCCTCGTGGAGTCGGCCGATCCCGGGGCGGTGTGGGCCGTCGGCGGACCGCACGGCCCGCACGCCGGTTCGGACCGGGGGGACGGCGTCCTCGACGTCGGCGGCCTCACCGCCGTCCTCGCGCTGTGGCCGGCGGTCGGGACCCTCGTCGAGGAGGGCGCGCTGAGCCTGCACACCCCGCTGGCCGCGTACGGGGACCGGGCCGCGGCGGGCACCCCCGCCGGAACCACCGCCCACCAGCTCCTGACCCGGCCTGGTGGCACGGCCGCCCTCACCCGCCTCGTCGAACACCTCTCCGGCGGCACGCTCGCCGAACTCGCGGCCGTACGCGTCTGGAGCCCGCTGGGCATGACCCGCACCCGCCTCGCCGACGGCACCCTCCACGCGCCCCTCACCGACCTCGTCCTCTTCCTGCGGAGCCTCCTGCACCCGGGTGGACCGAGCAGCGACGACCCCACCGGCCCGGCCGGCCCCACCGGCCCCGCCGATCCCACCGACTCGGCCGGCCCGGGTGTGCCCGCCGATCGCGGCGACACGTCCCGCCCCGCACCCCTCACCCGCGCCTGGACGGCCGAGTCCCTCCGCATCCGCACGGGCGAACTCACCCCCGCCCGCGGTCTCCTCTGGTACCCCGCGCCCCACGGCGTCTGGACGCACCACGCCCCGGCCGATCCGGGCCCCGCCGTCTGGATCTCCCCGCGCCACCACCGCTGGGCCGTCCTCCTCCCCGCCGCCCGCAGCCCGCTGCGGACCACCTTCCGCGAGGCCGTCTTCACCCCGGACGCATCCGCGCGGAGTAGCCGGCCGGACGGCATCCCCCGGGCGTAGCGCTCGGAGCGCGCACTCCGCGGGCGGGACGTACGGTGATGCCGATGTCACCGGCCGTTGTCGTCGTTCCCGTCGCGGAGGTACACGGATGCGTACGGTCCAAGGGGCCGCCCTCGACGGGCTCAAGGCCCGGGTACGGGCCCTCGCGGAACGGACCGGGCTGCCGGTGCGGTCCACGCGGGGCGAACCGCGGACGCCCGGTGGACCGGCCGTCCCGCCACGTCCCGCGGAGCGACCGGTCCGCACGCACCGGGGCGGAGCGCGGCTCGCGGACCCCGGACCGGCCGAGCCGCCGCCGGGCACGCACACCCCCGCCCGGCGGGCATCCGTGAGCACCCCGCTCCGACGACAGCCCCCCGCGCCCGCCCGTACCGCCGCACTCATGGCGCCCGCCGTGTCCCCCACGGCCGCGACCACCGTGTTCGCCGCCCTCGGCGCCCTGCTCTCCGGCACCGGACGGCCGCGCACCATCCGTCGGCGGTTCGACGGGGTGAGCGCCTCCGCCGCCGCCCTGCGCGCCCTGCGCGCACGCCACGGGGACGCGCCAGCCCTCGTACGCACCCGTTCCGGGAAGAGGCTCCTGGTCCTTCTCGACCCGCGCGACCTGCGCCGCTTCTACGCCGAACCCGTCACCGTCCTGGCGGCGGACCCGCCGCGCAAGTGCCGCGGCCTGAGCACGCACGAGCCCGGCCCCGACGGGGACGGCACCGGCTGCGCCCGCGGTGAACAGCGCGCCGAGCGGCGGCGGATGAGCGCCGACGCGCTGGCCCCGGGACAGCCCGTGCACCCCGCGGCCGGGCCGATCCTCACCGTCGTGTCGGACGAGGCCCGGTACCTCACCGCCGCCGGGACCCTCGAACTCGCCCGCGCGCGGCACGCCGCGAGCCGGGCCGCCCGCCGTATCGTCCTCGGCGGCCCGGCCGCCGAGGACGACGAACTCGCCGGATGGCTCACCCAACTGCGCGCCGAGGACAAGCGCCTGCGCGGCGGCCCGAGGCGCGCCGCGCGCTCGGCCCACGACAAGACGCGCGCCCGCATCCGGGAGTACGTCCGCCGCGCGGGCGAGGACACCCTCGCCGGCCGTGCCGCCCGCCTGGCCGACCCCGCCGGTACCGACGGCGCCGTCGACCTCGTCGACGAGGCCCGCCTCTGGCTCCTGGCCATGGACGCGGTGCCCGACATCCTGCTGCGCACCCTGCTCCTGCTCGGCGCGCACCCCTGCGAACAGGACGCCGCCGCGGCCGAAGCGGCCGCCGAGGTCGCCGCCGGTCCGGCCCGGGGAGAACTGCCCAGGCTGCGGGCCTGTGTCCGGGAGTCGCTGCGCCTGTACCCGGTGGTGCCCGACCTGGTCCGCGTCACCCGCGCCGAGACCGAATGGCGGGGCGTGCGCCACCCGGCCGGCACCTCGGTGCTCCTGCCCGCCGCGTTCCACCAGCGCGACCCCGAACGGGTACCGGCCGCCCACGTCTTCGTACCGGGCCGCTGGAAGAACCCGGGTGCCGACCAGGACATCCGGATGGCGCCCTTCAGCCACGGCGGTGGCCGCTGCCCCGGAGACCAGCTCGGGCTGATGATCACCGCCGCCTTCTGCGCCGAGGTACTGCGCGGTCACCGGATCACCGGCACCCGGCCGGTGCTGGACCCCGTGGGCCCCCTGCCCGTGACGTGCGACCCGCACAGCGTCCGGCTCACCCTCACCCGCCGCTGACGACATCACGCCGCCGGGGCCGCGCCGACGGCTCCGTCCCCCGCCCGGCCCACCCGACCCACTCGACCCGCCTTGCCCCGTACGCCGTCAGATCCCTGCCGAAACCCACGAGGAGCCCATGTCCGACGCCGCGACCTCCGCGTCCACCGCCCCGGACGCCGACCAGCTCGACGCCCCGTGCCGCGCACTCGCCGAGGCCGCCGACGCGGTCGGCGAGGCCGCCCGCTACGCCTCCGGCCTGGCCTTCGGCGCCCGCCTGCCCGCGGCGGCGCTCACCCGGGGCGGCCGCAGCAGACGCGGCTGGCGCACCCTGCTGCGCACCCTCACCGACCCGGCGGGCCTCGGCTGGGCGGCGCGCGGGCGCGGCGCGGCCCGGGCCGGCCGGTTCGCCGGGGTACTGGCCGGCCGGGAGAGCCTCGCCATCAGCATCGCCGTCTGCGGGCTGAAGGCCCGGATCCGGGCCGCGAGCGCCGGCCGCCCCGAACTCCTGGCGGACCCCGGCTCCGCGGCGGTGCTGAGGGCCGCCGAGGACGGCCGCCAGGCCGAGGCCGTCCGGCTGTTCCGCGCCATCGCGCGCGAGCGGGGCGACGAGCACGCGTTCTCCCTGCTCACGCCGTCATTCGCCGACATCCTCGCCTGGAACGCCCTGACCGACGCGAACCCCTTCAACGACCACGCCGGCTGGCAGGTCGCCACCGGCCGGGCCGAGACGGCACCACCGCTGATCGGCCTCGGCGCCGCCCTGCGGGCCTTCTGCGACCGCGGCCCCGGCCTGCCCGTACGGCCCCCGGCCGGACCGGCACCCGACCGGGGTCCCGTCCGGCGCCGTGCCGTGGCCAGGCCGCCCCAGCGACCCCGCCCGCTCCGGCCCGCGCCACGGCCCGCGGGCGGGAACCTGCGCGACCACGCCGCCGCGCTGCGCGCGCACGCGGTCCGGCTGCGCGGGGCAGCGGCCTGGTCGCCGGGGTGGCAGGGCCGGGAGACCGCGGCCCTGCGCGCCGAGGTCGAGAACCTCGCGGCGCGCTGTGCGACGGCGGCGGGCGGCCTCGCCCTCGCCGCCGCCCAACTCCAGGACCCGTGACGGCTGCCGGACCGCGGCCGGCGGGACCGCGGCACGGAACCGCTACGGCCGCTTGCGCGGGCACGGGCTCGGATGTCGAGTAAGGCCGGGTCCGTCCGGCGAGGCGGTCCGGGTCCACCACGACGTCGACCCCGGCGATCAGGCCGTCCTCGGGGGCGAACTCCAGTACCGGCAGCAGCCGTCCGGGCGGAGCCACCGTGCGTCCGCCCGCGTCGTCCGTCCGGCGCCGACTGCGTGGACCGCGTCCCCTCCGCGTAGTGGATCTTCAGAATGGATCACGAGCAAGCCGCTTCGGCATAATGACCGCGAACGGCAGAAGCAGTGGAGACGCCGGGGCACACGGTGGTCCGGCAGGAGAGGGAGCCCCCGATGGACGTGCAGCACTTCGAGCGGATCACCGCTTTCATCGAGGCGCGGCTCACCCCGCTGTTCGACGAGGCGACGGGCAGCGAGCACGGCTTCGCGATGGACGACACCTCCCGTGCGCTGCGCGCACTGCGCAACTCCGTCCTGGAGGCCTCGGCCGTCAAGGGCCTCATCAAGAAGCGGGAATCCGCCGAACCGGCCACGCGCCGCGTCATCGACCAGTCCGTGGAGCACAACTGGGACGTGCTGCGCGGCATCGCCCGCCAGTGGGAGGACCACGCCGACTTCCGCCACGAGTTCAAGCACCACGCCTGGGAGCTCGACCACCACCACGCCGCGGCGGAGGTCTGAGCCCCACGGCCTGACCGCAGCCGCGCCGCCGGTCGGGGCCCCTACTCCGCCGACTTGCGCGGCGTCGTCTGCTGGACCGCCCAGCCGTTGCCGTCCGGGTCCGAGAAGTGGACGAAGGAGCCCCACGGCAGGTCCTGGATCTCCGTCACCTCGACTCCCCGGCCGCGCAGGTCCTCGTACGCCTCCTCGATGTCGGTCACGACGACCTGCATGTTGTCGAGGGATCCCGGGGTCATCCGGGTGAGGCCCCGGCCGATCGCGATCGAGCAGGCCGAGCCCGGCGGGGTCAGCTGCACGAAGCGGATGTCCTCGCTGACGGTGACGTCGTGGTCGGCGTTGAAGCCGATCTTCTCGTAGAAGGCCTTGGCCCGGTCGACATCGGTGACGGGGACGGCGACGAGTTCCAGTTTGATGTCCATCACAGCATCATGCGCCCCGCACCGGTGCCGCACCGTCGGATTCCGCGTCGGCGGGCGTGTCCGCCGGGGCGAACTGCGTGCGGTACAGCTCCTCGTAGCGGCCGCCCGCCGCCAGCAGGGCCGTGTGCGTGCCCCGTTCCACGATCCGGCCGTCCTCGACCACCAGGATCAGGTCGGCCGCCTGCACCGTCGACAGCCGGTGCGCGATCACCACCGCCGTCCGGCCCGCCAGCGCCTCGCCCAGGGCCTCCTGCACCGCCGCCTCCGAGGTCGAGTCCAGGTGAGCGGTGGCCTCGTCGAGGACCACGACCCGCTGCCGGGCCAGCAGCAGCCGGGCGATCGTCAGCCGCTGCCGCTCACCGCCCGACAGCCGGTAACCTCGCTCCCCGACCACCGTGTCCAGACCGTCCGGCAGCGAGGCGACCAGGCCGTCCAGCCGCGACCGGCGCAGGGCCTCCCAGATCTCCTCCTCGGCGGCGTCCGGCCGCGCCAGCAGCAGGTTGGCCCGTACCGACTCGTGGAAGAGGTGTCCGTCCTGCGTGACCATGCCGAGCGTCTCGCGGATCGAGTCGGCCGTCAGGTCGCGCACGTCGATCCCGCCGAGCCGGACCGCGCCCGCGTCGGCGTCGTACAGTCGCGGCAGCAGCTGCGCGATGGTCGACTTGCCGGCGCCGGACGAGCCCACCAGGGCGATCATCTGCCCCGGTTCGGCGCGGAAGGACACCTCGTGCAGGACCTGCGTACCGCCCCGGGCGTCGAGGGCCGCGACCTCCTCCAGGGAGGCGAGCGAGACCTTGTCGGCGGCCGGGTAGCCGAAGGACACCCGGTCGAACTCCACGGTCACCGGCCCCTCCGGCACCCGGCGCGCGTCCGGCTTCTGCGCGATGAGGGGCTTCAGGTCGAGGATCTCGAAGACCCGTTCGAAGCTCACCAGTGCACTCATCACCTCGACGCGGGCACCGGCGAGCGCCGTCAGCGGGGCGTACAGCCGGGTCAGGAGCAGGGCGAGGGCGACGACGGAACCGGCGTCCAGGGTCCCGCGCAGCGCGTAGTACCCGCCGAGGCCGTAGACCAGCGCGAGGGCCAGCGCCGAGACCAGGGTGAGGGCCGTGATGAAGGCCGACTGGGCCATCGCCGTACGGATCCCGATGTCCCGGACCCGCGCCGCCCGGACCGCGAACTCCGCGGACTCCTCGGCGGGCCGCCCGAACAGCTTGACCAGCGTCGCGCCGGGCGCCGAGAACCGCTCCGTCATCTGCGTGCCCATCGCGGCGTTCAGCGCCGAGGCCTCCCGCTGCATCGCCGCCATCCGCGCACCCATCCGGCGGGCCGGCAGGACGAACACGGGCAGCAGCACCAGCGCCAGCAGGGTGATCTGCCAGGAGATGCTCAGCATCACGGTGAGGGTCAGCAACAGCGTCACGGTGTTCGCGACCACGCCCGACAGGGTGTTGGCGAAGGCCCGCTGCGCGCCGATGACGTCGTTGTTGAGTCGGCTGACGAGGGCGCCGGTCCGGGTCCGGGTGAAGAAGGCGACCGGCATCCGCTGCACGTGGTCGAAGACCGCCGTCCGCAGATCCAGGATCAGCCCCTCGCCGAGGGTGGCGGAGAGCCGGCGGGCCAGCAGCCCGAGCCCGGCCTCCGCGAGTGCGATCAGCGCGATCAGCAGGGCGAGCCGGGTCACCACCGCGCCGTCCCGGCCGTCCACGATGGCGGTGACGACCCGGCTGGCGAGCACCGGCGTGGCCACCGCCAGCAGGGCGGTCACCACGCTCAGCAGCAGGAAGGAGACAAGCCCGCGGCGGTGCGGGCGGGCGAAGGCGGCCACGCGGCGCAGACCGGCCCGGGAGAGCGGGCGGCGGTCCTGCTGGGCGTTGATCGCGCTGTGCAGCGATGTCCAAGCGGTGACTTCCATGTCCATGACCCGAACGCTAGGACCTCGACCAAGCTTGAGGTCAAGGGTTCGGCTCCGGACCCCTCTACCGGAGCAACTGCGCGGGACGGGAAGTGACTTCGGGACTCCTCCAGTGTCGGTACGCGGTGGCACCATCGGTCCATGACGCAGGGATCCGAGTCCGTTCGGCTCGCCGAGGACACCACCGATACCGTCCTGCTCCACTTCGAACGCCGGGCGCGGGACACACCCGAGGCGCCCGCCCTCATCGCCGCCCCGAAGTACCGACTCCCGTACGGGGTGCTCGACGCCCGCGCCAACCGGCTGGCGCACCACCTGCTGGCCCGCGGCCTGCCGCCCGGCGGTCTCGTCGCCATCGGCACCACCCGGCACGACGAACGCCTCGTCGGGATCCTCGCCGTCCTCAAAGCCGGCGGGGTCTACGCCGTCGTCGACGCCGAGACGCCCCGCACCGGACGGCAACAGCTCACCGCACTCCAGCCCTTGGACCCCTTCGCCCTGCTCACCCACTCGCCCCACCGGGCCGCCCTCGACACCGCGACGGGCCTGCGCACGATCCGCACCGACGACGACGCCACCGAGATCGCCGCCCGGCCCGGCTACGCACCGGACGTCACGGAAGCCGCGGACGGCCGCGCCGCGCCGGCCGCCGGTGGCGCGGCCGTCCTGTTCACGGCGAGCGCAGAACCGCGCCCCGTGCCCGTGGGCCACGCCGTGCTGCTCGCCGCCCACACGGGATGGTGCGAGCTGGCCCGGCCGACCCCGCAGGACCGGCACCTCATCACCGCCCGCCCGGACGTCACCGCCTTCGCCGCCGGCTGGACCCGGGTCCTGTGCACCGGCGGCGCCCTCGTCCTGCCCCCGGACGACTCCTGGCGCACCGGGCACCCGCACCGGATCCGCACCGCCGTCGAGGCCCAGAAGGTCACCGTCCTGCACACCGACCCCGCCGGTGTCGCCACGCTGGTGGTCGACGGCCCCCGGCCCGCCGCCGCGGCCGACCGCAGGACCGGCCCCCGGCCACTGCGCTCGCTGCGGCTCGCCACCGTCACCGGCGACCGCCTCCACCTCGACGAACTGGACGCCCTGCACACCCGGTTGCGCCCCGGCGTACGGATCCTCGACGTCTACGGTCTCACCGAGACCGCCGGAGCGGGCACCTGCTTCGAACTCCCGCAGCTGCCCGCCCCCGTCGCCGAACCGGAACGGCTCTCCCTGCTGGGCACCCCCTTCGCCGGATGCCAGGTCCACGTGCGGGACGGGGAGATACACCTCACCCCGCCCGGCGGCGGTGACGCGATTCCCACCGGCGACCTCGGCGTGCTCCGGCCCGACGGTCTGCTGGAGTACGCGGGCCGGCTCCGGGACCGCATTGCCCTCCCGGGCGGCTCCTTCGACCCCCACTCCGTCGAGTCGGCCATCCGCACCCACCCGGGCATCGGCGCCGCCCTCGTCGCCGCGGTCGACAAGGACGGGGAACAGCGGCTTGTCGCCTACGTGTCGCCGCCGCCCGGCGACCCGGCCTGGGACGCCTCCGCGCCACTGCCCGCGATCCGCGGCCTGCGCGACCACCTGGCCGGCACCGTCCTGAAGGAGGAGTCGCCCACCATCCTCGTCCGGCTCCGGGCCCTGCCGCGGGGGCGGGGCGGACAGGAGGACCGCTCGGCCCTGCCGCTGCCCACGCAACCTGTCTCCGAACGGCCCGCCGTATACGGGAGCAAGTTCGCCCGGGCCGCAGCAGGCATCGGCGACCCGGACGGCGGGCGCGTCGCCGCCGCCGGCTGCCTGACCGTCGTCCTCTCCTTCCTCGCCTTCGCCCTCACCGACGTCGTGTGGCCCGGCTCCACCGATCTCTCCGCCGTTCCCGGCCCGTGGGCGGCCCTGTTCTTCCTGCTCTACCTCGCCGAAAGCCTGTCCTTCGGGGCGGGCCTCGCGTTCCTCTTCACCGGATACCGGCTGATGGCACGCCGGGAACGCGGCCGGCCCGCGGGCCGCATCAGGGCCGTCCACCTCGCCGTGAGCTACCTGCTGCTCGCCTGGTGGCCGCAGGACAACGCCTACCGGCTGGCGGCCAAGCAGGACTGGCCCCTCCAGGCCCTTCTCGTCTACACCTTCAACATCCCGCTGATGATCGCGGGCCTCGTCGTGGCCGTCCACCTGGCCCGCAGGCCGGACTCACCCTTCGACTACGAGGACAGGACCTGACCTGACCCGACCCCGCCGCCGGAGGCGACGATGGGGCGGTCCGGTCAACGGGCGGCGGCCTCCGGGGCGTCGAACATGGCGCCGACGGCCGCCGCGCCGGACCGGACCAGGGCCTCGGCCGCGTCCAGTGTCTCCGGGCGGTGCGCGGCCACCAGGACACCCATCCAGGGCGCCGGTTCGAAGGCGCCCGTCGGGATCGCGGGCACGAACACCGCCCCGATCTCCGCGCACGCCCGGGCCAGGTCCGCGCACAGCTCGTCCACCTGCGCCTCGGGCAGCCGCGCGCCGAGCTCCACCCGGTCGGCGATCCGTACGAGGTGACCCGCGCCCCGCAGCGCGTCGAGCCGGGCCGCCACCATGAAGGCGATCGCCGGCCCGGTCAGCCGCAGGTTCGTCTCGGTCGGCGCGAGCCGCCCCTCGGCGTCCACCACGAAGTCCACGTCGAACCAGCCCCGGTAGCCGGACGCCGCCAGCTCCCGGCCCACCGCCGCACCGAAGGCGAGCAGCGGCTTCTCCGCCCACGCCGGCACCGCTCCGGGGCCCACCGTGGCCCCCCGGTAGGCGCCCTCCACCACGTCCATCAGCGCCGCGCCGACCTCGTGCACCGCACCGCCCCGGTCCACGAAACCGTCGTACGTCAGGTCCCGGACGCCACCCGGATCCGTCGGCCCGTCGACGAACTCCTCCACCAGCAGCGGCCCCCGCGGCAGCCGCCGCAGGACGGCGCGGGCACCGCCCGCCGCCCGGACCTGCCCGGCCGTGACCACGGTGGTGCCCGAACCCCCGACCCCGTGCTCCGATTTCAGAACCGTTGCCTTCCCCGCCCCCGCCCGTGCGGCCAGCAGCCGAGCGGCCGCCCACCGGGTGGCGGCCCGCACCTGCGAGGGGAGCACGATCCCGGGATGCCCGCCGTCCGCGAGGATCCGCTCGAACAGGCCGTGCGCCGCGGCCTTCGACTCGTAGCGCAGCTCTGCGGACCGCCACGGCCGGCCCGTCAGCAGACCGAACGGCCGGGTGAGCCCCCACGGTACGAGCGGCTCCCCGGCCCCCGTCAGCCGCGCGGCGAGCGCCGGCCGGGCCCGTACCGCGTCGGCGAGCCCGGACCCCCGTTCCACCAGGCCGTCGTACACCTCCACCCCGGTCCAGCCCAGCTGCCGGCCGACCAGGTCGGTCCAGCCGGCCGGTACCGCCCGGGGCAGGACCAGGGCGGACGGGAGGGGGCTGTAGAAGGCGGCCAGGCAGGCGTAGTGGTGCGCCGCCGACTGCTCGCGGTCGAGGGAGGAATCGCCGAACTGCGCGTTGAACTCGGCGACGTTCCCCACGTGCACGGCCCGCCCGCCGCCCGTCCAGGCCCGTGCCCAGTCGGCGAGCGGGGCCGGGGCCGCCTCGAACCGCACCAGGGACCCCGACCGCCCGGCCACCGGTGCGGCCGGCCCGGACCCCCTGCCCTGCCCGGCTGCCGGCACCGCGACCGCGCCCATCGCCCGGTAGAAGCCGGTCGCGTGCGGATCCGAGTCGATGACCAGCCTGTGCACCCCCTGCTCCACGGCCCGGCGCAGCACGTCCCGGTACAGCAGCCGTCCCACGCCCGTCCCGATGGCGGAGGGTTCCACGAAGAGCAGCCCCAGCGTCGCCAGCGGGGCGGCGCCCTCCAGTGAGGCGACCCCGAGGACCGCCCCCAGCGGGTCCTCGGCGACCACGATCCTGCGCGCCGTCACCTCGTCGGGCCGGATCCGCAGTTCCGGAGCGCACGCGGCCAGGAACGCGGCGTCGTAACCCCAGTGCGCCTTGGACCGCATCACCAGCCCGGTCAGGGCCTCCGCCTCGGCCGCCCGCGCGGCCCTGACCTTTACCATTCGCTGACCTCCCCGTGGTCTGCGGGAGGGCCGTGCGATACATTCGGCCTCCCTACGGCAGGTATTTTCCCACCCATCGGAGACAGGCTTCTCAATGAGCGACATCATCGACGGACTTGGCCGCACCAGCGCCTACGGCGCCCTGGGCCTGGTCCTGCTGATCCTCGGCATCGTCCTCGTGGACGTGCTGACGCCCGGGAAGCTCCCGAAGCTGATCTGGGAGGAGCGCAACCGCAACGCGGCCCTCTTCCTCAGCTCCGCGCTCCTGGGCATCGGCGGCATCGTCTTCACGTCGATCTGGACCACCTACGACGACTTCGGCAAGGGCCTGGCGTCGACGGCGGCCTTCGGCCTCCTCGGCCTGGTCGTGATGGCGCTGGCCTTCCTGGTGCTCGACCTGGTGACCCCGGGCAAGCTCGGCGCCATAGTGGTCGACCCGCAGCCCCACCCGGCGGTCTGGGTCTCCTGCGCCTGCAACCTCGCCGTCGCCGCGATCGTCGCCGCCTCGATCGCCTGACGCGCCGGGGCGTGTCCGCGAAGCCCCGCCTGTCCCGCGGCGTTCGGCACCGCACCTCGCCGTGTTGTCGGGGCGCCCGGGTACGTCCGGCGTCCGTGCTCGGGCGCTCCTCCGCCTCGCGATGTTTCTCCTCGGCCCTGCGGGTCCGGGGAGGCCCCCTGGCCCCGGACGCCGCGGGGAGAGCCTTCCGGGCGGCCGGCGCCACTTCGCGGACCCGCCCCAGCACCCGTACATGCCGAGAGCGCCGCTCCCCTGACGGAGCGGCGCTCTCGGCATGTACGGCCCCCGCGGGGGCACCCCCGGCTACGCCAGGCCCAGCGCGAACGCCCCGAAGCCCACCGCCAGCAGTCCCGCCACCGCACGCCGCACCGCGCCCGCCCGGCGGGCGCGGAGACCCGCACCAACGCTCACGTACCCCCGGGCAGGACCGGCTCGTTGAACGGGTATGGAACTGCCGACCATCGCGGCACCGGGCGTCGGGGAACGGGCCGACGCCGCGGCCGATGCCGCCTGCCACCTCTACGACACCGTCGCACCCTGGGGGCCCGGAGCCCCCGGAGGGTGGAGCCGGACCGCCGCCGAGGACGCCGCGGAGGCGATCGAGACCACCGCGTACGCCCTCGCGACCGCGGCACCGGGCGCCGAGGTCGTCCTGGCGCCCGTCCACGCGGCCCTGGCCGACCTGCGCCGCCGCCTCGGCCTCGCCCCCGCCGAGCCACTGACCGGCGACGGGCTCCCGGCGACCCCGCGTACGGTGGGCAACCCGCGCCGGACCCGGTGGGTACGGGCCCTCACGGCGCCTTCGCCCCGGCAACCGCCTTCTCGTACAACTTCCTGATGTCCGCGCCGAAGTACGAGCTGTAGGAGACGTCGGGCCGGTCGCCGCCCGTCTTCCAGCCGCCGATCACGCCCACCACGTCGCCGGTCCCGGTGCGGCCGTCCAGACGGAGCAGGAACGGGCCGCCGCTGGTGCCGCCCGGGTAGCCGGTGCAGGCGATGCGCAGGAACGAGCCGGGGATCCGGGAGTCGGCGCTGGTGTACTTCGTCGTCCGGTTCACGCACAGGCGGGGCCGTGCGGCGGCGGACGGGTGCCCGATCAGCGCGACCCGCGCATGTGCGTAACCGGCGCCGGTGACCAGCCGGTTGCCGCCCACCACGTCCTGGACGCGGAACCCCTTCGGGCCGGGCCCGACCTGGGCGAAGGCCACGTCGAGGGCTGCCGCGCGGTTCACGCCCTGGGTGCGGTAGCGCTGGTCGATCCAGATCCTGGAGCGTCCGGCCGCGGTGCGCAGGACCGGGAACATGCCGAACGGCCGTGGCTTGGCCCGCGTGTACTGCGGGACGAAGGCCACCTGCTGGGTGTCGGACCCGGTCAGGCAGTGGGCGGCGCTGATGATGAGGTTGCGGCCGGGGGAGGCGACCACGCTCGCGGTGCAGAAGTAGGAGCCGCCGCCCTTGACGAGGAACATCCGGCCGACGACCGGGAGGCCGCCGAAGTCCTGCCCGACGCCCGGGCCGGCGGCGGGAATCCGGGGGAGGGCCGGGCGTACGGGGGCGGGCGCGGGAAGGGTGACGGGCGTCGGCGTGGGCTTCGGCCTCGGCATCGGTGCGGTGGGAGACGCGGACGGAGAGGGCGTCGTGACCGGGCCCGGGTCCACAGGGCGGACCGGCTCGTCCGACTCACCCGGCTCACCCGGCTCACCCGGGGGGAGCGGTGGGAACGGCGGGGCGGGCGCGACGGGCACCATCGGCCCGGGCACCCCCGGAGCCGAGGCATCCGAGGCATCCGAGGCATCCGAGGGAGCCGCCGGAGCCACGGGATCCACGGGCGGTTCCGGGGCGACCGCGTCCTGCGCAGCCCCGGCCCGCGGCTCCGCAGGGCCGGGCGGCAGCGGGCGGGCCGATGCCATCCGCTCGGGCGTCCAGAAGGACTCCGCCTCGTGCGTGCCCCAGCGGCCCGCGGCCACCGCGACCGCGCCCCCCGCCTCGGCCGCGGGCAGCGGCCCCGCGGACACCAGCAGGGCGGCCGCCGCCGCGGCCACCGTCAACGTACGTCGCATGCCGGACACTCCCTAAACGGCCTGGGGGAAACGGAAGAGCCGGTCCGGATCGTGGGTACGCCGGACCTCCTCCAGCCGGGCGAGGTTCGGGCCGTAGTAGGCCTCGCGCCAGCCGCTGAGCTTGGGGTCGATGTAGTTCTGGTACGCCCGGCCGCTCGCCCAGGGACGCAGGTCCCGCCACAGCCCGTCGAGCCAGGCCTCGTGCCGGGCCACGTCGGCCGCCGGGGCGGATTCGGGCCAGTGGACGAGGTACTGGCCGAGGAAGGCGCTGTCGCGGTGCGCGAAGGCGGTGGCGCCGACCGGGACCCGGTTGACGGCGCCGCCGCAGACCCCGTCGAACTGCACCACGCCGAGCCCGCCCCGGGGTGCCTCGGCCGCGTACCGCCGGACGGCGTCCAGGACGGCCCCGACCGCCGCGTCCGGCAGTCCCGCACCGGCCCAGAAATCGGAGCGGGCGGCGTAGGAGTTCCTGCCGAGCCGTCCCCGCGGGTCCCGGCCGGGCAGTGTGCCCGGCAGCCGGCACTCCGCGGCGCTCAGGTCCAGGCACCCGGACATGGCCCGCAGGGTGTCGCCGTGGCTGCGCACGACGATCCAGCTGTCCCGGGGCGCGGCGCCGACCAGGTCGGACAGCCGTGTCAACTGCCTTTCCAGTTCCGGGCGTCCGTCGAGGCACACCACCCGGAGCGAAGGCACCGTGGCGGCCGCGTCCCCGGACCCGGACCCCGGGCCGGGGCCGGGCCCGGCGTCCACGGTGAACTCCACCTGGCTCCAGAACGGGTCCGGCAGCCCGGTGAGCCAGCGCTGCCAGCCGCGCAGGACGTCCGCGGAACCGGCGGCCGGCCAGTGGAGTTCCGCGAAGGCGCAGTCGCCGACCGTGTGCGTCCGGAAGCGGAACTCCGTCACCACACCGAAGTTGCCGCCGCCACCGCCGCGCAGGGCCCAGAAGAGATCCGGGTCCCCGTTCCGGTCGGCGGACACCTCACGCACGGTCCCGTCGGCGGTGACCACCCGCGCCCCGGTCAGCCGGTCCGCGGTGGTGCCGTACGCCCGCGAGGCCAGACCGAGGCCGCCGCCCAGCGTGAGGCCCGCGATGCCGACGGAGGGGCACAGCCCGGTGGGGACGGACAGGCCCCGCCCGGCCAGGGCCGCGTGCACGTCACCGAGCCGGGCGCCCGCGCCGATCCGTACGCCGTCCCCCTCGACCGTCACCGCGGCCATCGCTCCGGTGTCGACGACCAGGGCGCCGGCCCGCGTGGACCAGCCCGCGTAGCTGTGCCCGCCGCCGCGCGGCACCACGGCCACGGCTTCGCGCCGGGCGAACTCCAGGCAGACGGCGACGTCCCCCGCGTGCGCGGGATAGGCGACCGCGGCCGGTACGACGGCGTCGTAGCGGGGCTGGAACAGCCGCCGGGCCTCCGGGTGCTCGCGGTCTCCGGGAAGCACCAGCCGCCCGTCGATCCGGCGCGCCAGCGCGCCGAAGTCCGGGACCCGGGCCGTCGCGCCGACGGTGGCGAGGACGGCCGCGGCCGCACCGCCGAGGACCCGGCGCCGATCGAGGCTCATACCTCCTTCCTGCCACCGTCCGTCCGGATCCCCGCGCAGGCGGGTCCCACGCGCACCGCGGTGACCCCCGAACGGCGCATCGCCGAAACGGTTCGACTCGTCATATGGAACGACCGCCGCGCGGCGGCGGATCCGGTCCCGCGACCACCCCCGAACCATCTCCCGCCCGGTGAACCGCCGCCGTACGCTGCCCCCATGACTCTTGTGGATCTCACCGCGCACGCCGAGGAGTTCAACGCCGACCCGTATCCCTTCTACGAGGCCCTGCGCGCCGCCGGCCCCGTCCACCGGCTGGTGCTGGGCGGCGAACGCGCATGGCTCGTCGTCGGCCACCAGGAGGCCAGAGAGGCGCTGAGCCACCCGGGCCTGTCGAAGAACTGGCTGGGATCGGAGCTGTTCGAAGTCGCGCAGGTCCACGCCGTCGCCACGAACATGCTGGACACGGACCCGCCGCACCACACCCGGCTGCGGCGCCTGGTGGCCCGTGAGTTCACCACCCGCCGCGTCGAGTCCCTGCGCCCCCGCATACAGCAGATCACCGACGGGCTGCTGGACACGATGGAGGCCCTGCCCGAACGCCGGGCCGACCTGATCCGGTCCTTCGCCGTACCGCTGCCCATGACCCTGATCTGCGAGCTGCTGGGGGTGCCCGACCTGGACCGGGCCCGGTTCCGCTACTGGTCGGGCGAGATCGTCGCCCCGCTCGACGGAGTCGCCGCGGACCCCCGGGCCCTGGACGAGATGACCGGGTACCTCCGCGAACTCGTCGACGCCAAGGCCGGGGAACCGGGCGACGACCTGCTCAGCGCCCTCATCCGGACCCGCGACGAGGACGGCGACCGGCTCTCCCCGGACGAACTGATCGGCATGGCCTTCCTGCTGCTGGTCGCGGGCCACGAGACCACCGTCAACCTGATCGGCAACGGCGTACGGGCCCTGCTCGGGCACCCCGACCAGCTCGCCGCGCTGCGCGCCGACCCCGACGGGCTGATCGGCGGCGCGGTGGAGGAGATGCTGCGCTACGACGGTCCCGTGCAGCACGCCACGTACCGCTTCGCCGACACCGATCTGGAACTGGGCGGTGTCCCCATCGAGGCCGGATCCTCCGTCATGGTCGCCCTCGCCGCGGCCGACCGTGATCCGGCGCGCTTCACCGGGCCGGGCCCCGGGCCCGAGGCGTTCGACATCCGCCGCACCGGCCCGGGCCATCTGGCCTTCGGCCACGGCATCCACTACTGCCTCGGCGCGCCCCTCGCCCGGGTGGAGGGCCGCATCGCCATCCGCTCCCTGCTGGAACGTTTCCCCACCCTGGCCGAGGACCCGGCCGCGGGCCCGCCCGACTGGCTCCCCGGCACCCTGATGCGCGGCGTGACGAGGCTCCCGCTGCGCTGGTGACCCCGAGCGGCGCAATCAGCCGGCGGGTCCTCGGCCGGCAGGCGCACCGCGAGGGGGGAGGGCGGACGAACGGGTGCTCTCCTACGGCGGGCGCCGCCCGTCCGCCGGTGCACAGCCGGAGGTCCGACGTCAGGGCTCCGGTGGGGCCACGGGGTCGAGGCGGCGGTGGAGGAGGCAGAACTCATGGCCCTCCGGGTCGGACAGGACGTGCCAGTTCTCCGTCCCGTCCTGGCCGATGTCTACGGGCCGGGCGCCGAGGGCGAGCAGCCGTTCCAGCTCGGCGGCCTGGTCGCGGTCGGTGGCGTTGACGTCGATGTGCAGACGCAGCTTGCCGGTCCGCGGGGCGCAGCCGGGGCTGAGGACGAGCGTGGGCTGCGGGCCGCCGAAGCCCACGCCCGGCGGCCCGATCTCGATGCTGCCGTCGTCCTCGCGGCCGAGTTCGACGTAGCCGAGGACCTTGCTCCAGAACTCGGCGAGCCGTTCGGGCTCGGCGCAGTCCAGGACCAGCTCACTGATGCGGCATGCCATACCGGGCAGTCTACGGAGCCGACCCGCCCACCCTGCCGGGTCCTGCGCCGCCCACCCGGCCGGGTCCTGCGCCGCCCGACCGGTGACGGCCCGGTTCGGTCCCGTACGCCCGTGTCAGCCCTTGCGGGCCAGCAGGAAGCCCTGCCGCGAGCCCTCGTGCGGGGTCGGTTCGCGGACCAGACGGGCCGCCTCGGCCAGTCCGGCCCCGGCCAGCAGGGCGGCGATCCGGTCGGGCGGTGTCCGGTACACGTCGAGGCTCACGGGGTGCCCGTAGGCGTGGTCCAGCCGGACCCGCTCGTCCCCGGCCTCGAAGGCGACCAGGGCGTGACCGCCCGGCGCCAGTACCCGGGCGAACTCCGTGAACGCGGCGGGCAGTTCCGGCGGAGGCGTGTGCACGGTCGAGTACCAGGCGAGGACCCCGCCCAGCACCCCGTCGGCCACGTCCAGCGCGGCCATCGACCCCACCTCGAACCGCAGCCCCGGATACGTCCGGCGGGCCACCGCCACCATGGCCGGGGACAGGTCCACCCCGAAGGCCCGTACCCCCAGCCCGTCCAGATGCGCCGTCACCCGGCCCGGCCCGCAGCCCAGGTCGGCGACCGCCCTGCCGGGCCCGCCCTGCTCCCCGCGCACGCACTCGGCGAAGGCGCCCAGCATGGCCCGGTCCAGCGGCTTCCCGGCCAGATCCGTGCCCAGCAGCCGCGCGCAGTCGACGGCGACGGCGTCGTAGGAAGCCCGGACGGAGTGCAGGTACGAGGAAGCTGTCATGCCCCTGAACAGTAGCCCGCCCGGCGCTCCGGATCATCCTCCGGCCAGCGGATTGTGCAGTTCCGCCCACTGGTCGCCCGGCACGCCCGGGCTCAGCCGCATGAGGGTGAGCGCCTTCGTGGGCAGCCCGCCGGTCAGCAGGGCCTCGGTGTCGGTGGTGGACGGCAGGGCGGTCACCTCCGCGAGCGCCTCGGCGAAGGCTCCGGCCGATCCCGCCGTGGCGCCGAGCGCACCCGTCAGCAGGGACCCGAAGAGCTTGCGGCGCAGGACCGTCACGTCGTCCGTGACGAGCCTGCCCGACAGCGGCGGCACCGGCAGCCCGTGCGCCCGCAGCCTGGCCGGGCTGATCCGGATGTCGGCGAGGTCGCGGTAGACCAGCCGCAGCGGCTCGCCGGCGGGGGAGAGGACGACCAGGAGGTTCTGTCCGTGGGCCTCCAGGGCCACCCCGAGCTCCAGTACCCGCAGGCACACCGACAGCGCGAGGCGGGCGAACCGCGCCCGCCAGGCCGCCGAACGCGCCGGCGGGTACGAGGCCAGCGCCGCCACCGGCAGCACCCGCTCACCCGCGGCGGCGTCCGCGTACGCCTCCGGCGGCTCGCGCAGCACGGCGGCGAGGTCCGGGCTGTGCGCGGTGGCGGCCCCCAGGGTGCGGGTGACGTGCAGCCGTCCGTCGAGCCGTTCGGCGAGGCCCTGGGCGAAGGCGGACACGGCCGCCGCCGTCTCGATGGAGTAGACCGAGATGTCCCGGACGGAGGAGGTCAGCCGGGCGCTGAGCGCGGTCTTCACGTGGGCGCCGCCGTCGGCGGGCGCCAGCGTGCGCAGGGCCATCAGCGGATGCGCCGCGAAACCGGTCCGCACCCGTTTGTGCCCCAGGACATGCGCCGCCTGCCACGGGTGCACGGGGACCAGGATCCGCCCGGCGTCGCGCAGCCGCGCCGGCCAGTCGCCGGTGACCAGGCACTCCTCGGTGCGCAGCGACACCAGGCCGAGCTCCACCACCGGGCGGTGCTCGGGCGCGTACGCCAGCTCCTCGACGACCGAGAAACCGGGCCGGGAGCGGCAGCCGGGGTGGTACGGATGGCCGTCGACCACCCGCTGCTCCCATTCCCAGGGGACCTGCGCCGGGGGGTCCTCCCCGGCGGGCGGCTGTCCGGCGCGGGAGAGGGCGAGGGAGGCCGTACTGGAGTCCAGCTCGACGGCGAAGTCCTCGCCGTGCGGCACGCCGAGGGCCCTGAGGAGCTGCCCGGCCCGGCGATGGGCCCTGCCGTCGAGCAGCAGTTCGTCCACGTACGGCCGGGTCGCGTACGGGTCCGCGGGCGGACCCTCCAGCCGCCCGCCGCCCGCCAGCCGCAGCGCCAGACCGTCCGGCCTCGCCTCCCGGCCCACGACCCACGGCAGGGGTTCGAAGGCCAGGGCCCGCCACAGCCGGGTGAGCACGGCCGCCCGGGATCCGTTCAGCGCGGCGGCGTACGGGGTGGCGAGCGCGGGCCGTACGGCGGCCAGTTCGGCGGCGACGGCTTCTTCGGCCGCGGAGGGGGGAATGTGCATGCTGGGCTCCGCCTTCGGAATGTCGCTTCGAGTTCCGCTTCGAATGTCGCTTCACGGGATGATCAAGTAATCATTGCGGATACCGACGATCACGGCCGGTGGTTCCGCCCCGCGGACCTCCCGCCCACCGGATGGACCGAATGGAACCAGTGGACCTCAACGCCGCCGCAGACGCGTACGCCGCAGCCCCGCTCCTGAACTGCCTGCTCCGGGAGGCGGCCGAGCCCACCGGGCCGTCCGGCCCCGCGGGAGAGGCCGTCCACCGGCTGCGGGGCAGCGGGCGGCTGCTCCGGGTGCGCGGCGGACGCCGGCCCGCATGCCCCGAACTGCGGACCGGGAACGGCTGGCAGCCCCTCAGCCACACCGAACTGGTCAAACTCGTCTCCGACGAGCTCGGCCGGTTCACCGGCGTCACCAACGACGAACTCCCCGTCGAGATCGCCGACAGCCGTGACGCGCTCGTCGCGCTGCTCGGCGCCCGCGCCGCCGCCGAGCCCCCCGCGGACCCGTACCTGCTCTCCGAGCAGTCCCTCGTGACGGGCCACCCGCACCACCCCGCCCCCAAGGCGCGCGGCGGGGCGCCGGCCGGCAGCTGGCTGCCGTACGCGCCCGAGGCGCACGCCCGGTTCCCGCTGGTCTTCCTGGGGCTGCGCGAGGACCAGGGTGTGGAGGAGGGCGGGCGGGCGGTCACCGAGGCGATCGACTCGCTCGCCGACCTCCTCGACGGGCCGCGCCCGCCCGCGGGCTACCGGCTGCTGCCCGCCCACCCCTGGCAGCTCGACCTGGTGGCGGACCGGCCTGCGGTGCGCGAGGCGTTCGCCGACGGGCGGCTGCTGCGGCTCGGCCGGAGCCGGCGTCCGGTCTGGCCCACCGCGTCCATCCGGACCGTCCACGTTCCCGGGGCCGCTCCCGCTCCGGCTCCGGCTCCCGCTCCGGCTCCCGCTCCGGCGGCGGACCTCTTCGTGAAGTTCAGTCTCGACGTGCGGATCACCAACGACGTGCGCCGCCTGTGGCGGCACGACCTGCTCGCGCTGCGCCGCGCCGACGCGGCCGTCGAGGCCGGTTTCGCCGCGCTGCGCGCGACCGGCTCGGACGCGGCCTGGCTCGCCGACCGCGGCTACCGCACCGCCGCCTTCGCGTTCGAGGAACTCGCGGTCCTGGTCCGGGACGGACTGCGCGCCCACACCCTGCCCGGGGCCACCCCGTTGCTCGCCGCCGCGCTCGCCGAGGGTGCTCCCGGGAGCCCTCCGCCCGGCGCCGCAGACCCCCTCGCGTGGTGGCGGGCGTACCTGCGCCAGGTCGTCCCGCCGGTCCTGGAACTCTTCGCCCGGCACGGCGTCGTGCTGGAGGCCCACCTGCAGAACACCCTGGTCGCGGTCGACGCGGCGGGCATACCCGTGCAGGCCCTCTTCCGGGACGCGGAAGGGGTCAAGCTCCTGCCGGACGTGTCGCGCACGGACGCCTGGGAGCGCCTGGTGTACTGCCTGGTGGTCAACAACCTGTCCGAGATCGCGGGCGCGCTGGCCGATCGGTATCCGGACATCTCGCCGCTCCTGTGGCCGGCCGTACGGGAGGAGCTGCTGCGCTACGAGGCACGGCGCGGGCTCCCCGAGATCGCCGCGCTCCTGTCCGCGCCCGCACTGCCCGCGAAGACCAACCTGCTGCTGCGCTGGACCCGGGCCGACGGCGCGGACGCCCGCTACCGTCCGCTGCCGAACCCCCTGCGCAAGTAGGCGGGGCCGTCCCGTCGGGGCCCGGGGTCGGGAACCGGCCAAGGTGGGCGGGCCGCCCCGATCTCCTCTCACTCACAGGTATAGACCAATGCTAGGTTGGTCGGGCAGACCGCGCAGTCCTTGACCACCCGTCAGAGGAGAAGCCATGCCCTCCCCTTCGCGGGGCGGCGGCCCGGCCGCCATGCCCAAGTACCAGCGGATCGCCGCAGCGCTGCGCCGCGATCTCGAGCGCGCCGCGCACACCCCCGGCGGGAGACTGCCCTCCGAACGCAGCCTGGCCGCCCGCTACCAAGTCAACCGGCAGACCATCAGGGCCGCCCTTCAGCACCTGCGCGAGGACGGCCTGGTCGTGACCGGGCGCCGTGGCTCCCGCCCCGCCGTGACGGCCGAGGTCGTGCCCACCGCCGCCGATCCGGTCGCCTTCGGGCCGGCGTCCCCGGCTCCCGCCGTCACCCGGAGCTGGGTCACGGTGGTCACCGTCCCGCCCTCGCTCGCCGTGCCGCTCGGCATGTCCGGCGGGGACCGCACCCTGGTCCATCACCAGCGTGAGCGGGGACGGACCGGGGAGACCCTCCGGCACGCCGTCACCTACTTCAGCCCGGAGGTCGTCGACCGGAGCCCCGAACTCGCCGCCTGCCGCAGCCGCGCCGGGCGGGCCCAGGACCAGGATCTGAACCCCCTCCAGGACTGGCTGGAGCGGGCCGCGGCGTGTGGGCGGGTCGCCGAGACCATCACCATGACCCGCACCACCCACCCGCCCGCCTCCGCCCCCGCCTGCGGCCTGACCGTACGCCGCACCGTGCACGCCCCGTCCGGTCTCCTGCTGACCGTCACCGACCTGGCCTTCCCCACCTGGGACCACCTGACCTTCCACCGTGACCGCCGTCACCCCGCCACCGCCGCGTTCCACATCGGCTAGGCCGAACCACCGCGTCCCCGTGTGAAGCGGATCCCCCAAGCGCCCCGGGACCTCGGTCGCAGCGGCCCGTCCCGGCTGCGGGCGGTGATCGCGGCCTGCGCATCGGGCCTGGTGGAAGCCGGTCGCGGGAGCGGTTGGTCACAAAGTGCCCGCAAGAGGACCGGAATCCTCCTGGTGACCGTACCTCTGACCAGCCGGAACACTGGATGATTCGCCCGTGCGGTCGAGGCCCCGGCCATGACAGAGTGCGATCGGTCCAACCGCACGATGAGGGAGCCTCCATGCGCGATCCGCACGTCACGCCGCTCGCGGCCACCCCCGCGTGCCCGCCGGAGCCCGGCCCGTTGCCCTGCTGCCCGCTGTGCGCCCGGATGCCGGAACGCATCTCCTGGCGGCAGCGCCCGGGACAGGCCGTGCTGTTGGTCTTCGAGCCCTGCGGCCACCGTTGGAGCACCCCCGCACCGCCCGTCCTCGCGGTCACCCCGCCACGGGCGCACGGCCACGCCGACGCCGGCTGAGCCGGCGCCGGCGTGACCGGTCAGCTGGTGAACACCTGCACGATCCGGTCGCCGTCGACCGCGACGCCCGTCTTCGTGAGGCTGCGGTTCTTGATGTTCCCCGCGTGGCCCGCACGCCGCCGAACCACTGCCCTCAGCCCCGACCGCCGTTCCCCCGGCACGGGGCACTGCCGGCCGCTGATTCCCACCCGTCGCCGAGCACGGCCCGGCACTCCCGCCGGGCCGGCTCGCTCAGCAACCCCCGCCACCGCCCGAACAGCGACCGCAGTTCGCCGCCCCACGCCTCCCGGAAGACCGGATCGATCCGCGCCAGGTCGAGTTCGTTGGCCGCCGACACCTCGGCCAGGTCCCGCCGTGCCCGCTCCGCGGGGCGGTGGACCCGGCCCGTGAACCGGTCCCGGAAGGCCGCCCCGGTGTGGTGGAGCGTCGGATACGTTGCCGCCCGGTCGCAGGCCGCGTAGAGATACACGATCGACTCGGCCTCGTCACCGATCACCTCGGCCAGGTGCCCGCGCCGGGCGAGCGGCAGAAGGGCGGTGGCGAACCCGTCGGTGCCGTAGAACGCGTGGCACAGCCCCGCCCGTTGCAGGGCCGGCCGCGCACCCCAGGACGCGAGCAGGTCCCGTACGCGCTCCAGGTGCAGCAGGAGCGTTCCGCCCGGGTGGGGAACCTCCTGCGCACCGAGTTCCCGCAGTCGTGCGACGGCGCGGTCCGACACGGAACCTCCCGGGGGTCGAAGGTGGTGGGTCGGCACCCGTCCACCCCTGTCGCCGGGGGTCCGGACCCCGTGGCGAAGGTGGGGACGGGTTGCCGCCCGGGCCCTGCATCGATCTTGATCCACCGCAAAACCCAAGTCAATCCTCTGGTTTGCTCCCCGCATCCAAGGAATACCTTGGGCCTCATGACTCTCGACGATCTCCGCGTGTTCGTGGCCGTCTGCCGCGCCGGCAGCCTCAGCGCCGTCGCCCGCGACCTCGGCTGCACCCAGTCCGCCGTCAGCCAGCACGTCCGCCGTCTCGAGAAGCAGACCGGCACCGGCCTTCTGGAGCGCCACGCCCGCGGCGTCGTGCCGACCGAGGCCGGCCGCATCCTCCAGGCGGCCGCCGCCGACGGCCTCGCCGGCCTGGACGGGGCCCTGCGCCGCGTGGCGGACCTCGTACGGGGCGGGGGCGGCACCGTGCGCATCACCACCGGTGCGACGACCGTGCGGCACTTCATGTCCGAGGCGGTCGTCTCCTTCCGCCGCGGCCACCCCGGGGTGAGCCTGGAGTTCCAGACCGAGAACTCCAGCCGCAGCTGCTTCGGCGCCCTCGCCGCAGGCGACCTCGACCTCGCCTGGATCACCATCGGCGCCCCCGTGCGGGGCATCGAGCAGCGCCCGGTCATGGAACTGCCCTGGGTGCTCGCGGTCGGCGCCGACGACCCCCTCGCCGGCCGGACCGGTCTCACGCCCGACGAACTCGCCGACATCCGCCACATCCGGCTGCCGCAGAACTCCGCATCCCGGGCCCACCTCGACGCCGCCCTCGCCGAGTCCGGCATCCACGTGCGTTCCGACACCAGCGTGGCCGACTGGGACACCGCCCTGCTGCTCGCCGAACTGGGCCTGGGGCACGCCGTCGTGCCCGCGCTGCCCGGCTGGCAGGTCCCCGGCACCGACGGCCCGCTGCGCCTCGTACCCGTCCCCGCCCTGCCGCCGCTCGCCGTCGGCTGGGCCGTCCGCCGCTGGGCCGCCCTCTCCCCGCCGGCCCTGGCCTTCGCCGACGAGGTCGCCCGCAGCTGCCGGGCGCGCGCCGCCGTACAGCAGTGACGCCGCGGCCAGGCCGACGGCGGTGCCCTCGCTCATGACGCGTTCCGCACCGATGTCGGTCAGCCGTTCCCGCAGTGGTCCGTCGTGGTCCACGCGGCCCGGTCCACCAGCAGGCGTAGACCGTGTCCACTCGCCCTGACCGGGGGCGCCGCCGCTGGTGAGGACGTGCGGCGCGGGGCGGAGGATGATGGACGGGCGGGGGCCCGAGGAGGAGGTGCGTGCCATGACGGAGCACGACGGCGGCCCGTCCGCGCGGAAGCTGGAGGAGGGCCGGCTGCTCAAGGAGCTGGAGGCCATCCACCGCACGCGCCACGAGACCCTGCTGCACGGGTCCGACGACGCCCTGGTCACCCACACGAAGCGGATGAACGAGCTGGAGCACGAGTACGTGCGCCGTCATCCGCAGCGCGCCCAGACCGCCTCCCGCACCCGCTCGGGCGCCCGGGCCCGCACCAACGGCGAGAGCTGACGCCCGCCGCCCGGTGAGATCCGGCGCGGCATCGCCGCGCCCCCATACCGCTGCGCGGCTGTCGCGGGCTGTCGCGGGCTGTTCGACCCCACCCCGTCTCTGGTGGGGCATCTTTGCCTCGGATGAGACATTCTTGTATCGTTCGAGGCGAAGGAGGCTCGCCATGGTGCACGAGGAAGAACTGCTCGACGGCGCGGCCCGCGTCCTCGCCGGAGACCACAGCGCCTCGATGGTGCAGATCGCCGCCGGAATCGGGACCAGCCGCGCCACGCTCAGCCGCCGCTACGCGACCCGGGAAGCCCTGCTGAAAGCCGTCGCGGTCCGGGCCATCGAGGTCGTCGACGGCTGCCTGGCCCCGCTGGACCCGGCCCGGAACGCCGACGCCGACGCCTTCGACGCGGCGCTCGAGGAACTGGTCGTCGCCCTGATGCCCGCCGCCCACCTCTACGGCTTCACCTCACGCGACGCCACCGTGCTCGCGGACCCCGCGTTCCGGGCCGGAGTGGACCGCCAGGACCAGCGGGCCCTCGCCTTCCTCGCCCTCGGCCAGCGGCTGGGACGGCTGCGCGCCGACCTCCCGCCGTACTGGATCTGGTACTCCCTCTGGGGACTCCTCGACGCCGCCGCCGAAGGCGTACGGGACGGACACCTCGCCCCCCGCCAGACCGGGCACCTGGTCCTGAGCTCCTTCCTCGACGGAGCGCGGCCCCCCGTGCGGCCCCCCGCCGGCACCCCCGAACCCTGAACCACCCGTCACCGCGCACAGACCTCGAACGGAACCCCATGCACACCCCCACGCCGGACCCCCGACGGTGGATCGTCCTGGCGATCCTCTCCGGCAGCCTCCTGCTCATCTCCATGGACACCACGATCCTCAACGTGGCCTTTCCCTCCCTCGTCGGCGACCTGCAGCCCGGCGCCGTACAGCAGCTGTGGATCATCGACATCTACGCCCTCGCCCTGTCCGGACTGCTGGTCACCGCAGCTGCGCTCGGCGACCGATGGGGGCGCAAGCGGCTGCTGATGGCGGGCTTCGGCATCTTCTCGGCGGCCTCGCTCATAGCCGTGTTCGCCACCGATGCCTGGCACCTGATCGCGGCCCGCGCCCTGCTCGGCATCGGCGGCGCGGCCATCATGCCGGCCACCGTGTCGATCCTGCGCACCGTCTTCACCGACGCCAAGGAGCGCGCCTTCGCCCTCGCCGTCTGGGCGGCGGTCTTCGGCGGCGGCATGGCCTTCGGGCCGGTCGTCGGCGGCCTCCTGGTCCAGGACCACGGCTGGCACTCCGCCTTCCTCCTCAACCTGCCCGTCGCCGCCGTCATCGTCGCGGCCGGCCTGCGCTACCTGCCCGAATCACGCTCCCCGCGCGGCGCCGGCAGCTGGGACTGGTGGGGCGTCGGACAGTCCATCGTGGGCATGCTCGCCCTCGCGGGCGGCATCAAGCAGCTCGGCAAGAGCGGCGTGGCGGACCCCCTGCCCTGGGGGCTGCTCCTCGTCGCGGCCGTCGCCCTGACCGTCTTCGTCCGCCGTCAGGCCCGGCTGGACAACCCCCTGCTCCAGGTGCGGCTGTTCGCCGAGCCCGCGTTCAGTGTCGCGGCCACCGCGATCTTCCTGCCGATGGTGGGCATGGGCGCGATTCTGTTCCTGGTCACCCAGTGGTTCCAGTACGGCGAGGGCTACACCCCGCTGGAGGCCGGACTGCGCCTGCTGCCGGCCCCGCTGGCCCTGATCGCCGCCTCCATGGTCGCCCCCTCGCTGATGCAGCGCTTCGCGATCCGCCACGTGCTCGGCGCCGGACTCGTCGTGCTGGCCGCGGGCATGGCGCTGCCGTGGACCCTCCAGCAGTTCACCGACCTCGGCTACCCGGCCTTCGCGGCCGCCCTGACCGTGATGGGCCTCGGTGCGGGCATCGCGACCACCGTCGCCTCGGTGACGCTGGTCTCCGCCGCGCCCGCCGCCGAGGTCTCCAGCGCCGCCGCCATCGAGGAGACCTGCTACGAGCTCGGCTCCGCCATGGGCGTAGCCGTCCTCGGCTCCACCGCGGCCGCGCTCTACCGGGGCAACCTGCCCGCACTCGACCTGGACGGCCCCACCGCGGCCGCCGCCCGGGACTCCGTCGGGGAGGCCGCGCACATCGCCGAGCGGCTGGGCGGCGCCGTCGGCCAGGCCCTCCTCGACACCGCCTCGCACGCGTACACCCTCGCCATCACCCCGGCGTTCCTCATGGCCGGCGGCCTGGCCGTCGCCGCGGCGGCCACGACCTGGACGCTCATTCCGCGCGACCTGAGGCCCACCGAGAACCACTGACCCCGGCGGGCCGCACCCCGGCGGCGGGCGCCGGGCCCAGTGTGGTGGTGCCCGGCGCCGCCCGGTGCCCCAGGCCCGTGCGGTACGCGTCCATGGCCGCCTCCACCCGGCCCGTACGCCGCAGCAGATCGCCCAGCAGCCGGCACAGGTCGGCGACATCGCCCCTGGCCCCGCTGCGCTCCAGCAGAGCCAGCGCCTGGACGTAGTGCTCCTCGGCGGATTCCGTCTCACCGCGCTCCTCGGCCATCAGGCCGAGGAGCCGGTGCGCGCCGCCCGCGTGCACGGCGCCGTGGCTGTTGCCCAGCTCCAGCAGCGCCGCGAGCAGCCCCGCGGCCTCCTCCTGCCGGCCCAGCCGGCGCAGCACGTCCGCCAGCTCGACCTCCACCTGGGCGGTGTAGAGACCGGCCCGCCGGGCCGACAGCATGTCCCGGGCCGTGCGCAGCTCCCGTTCGGCCGACCCGAGTTCCCCGTTCTGCGCCAGTACGTAGCCGCGCATCCAGTGGCAGTGCGCCAGATCCGTGCTCAGCTGCAAGTGGGCGTAGATGGCCTGCGCCTTGGCCAGGGAGGCGTCGGCGTCGGCCATCCGCCCCTCGGCGAGGAAGGTCCGGGCCACCTGCCGGTGCATCCCCGCCACCAGTGCCGGATCGCTGACCTGCGGCGCCAGGGCGAGCGCGAGCTCGGCCGAATGGGCGGCGCGCGCGTGCGCGCCCATGTCCATGTAGGGGCCGATCACCGCGGCGTGCAGGAGGACCAGCGCGTCCGGGTCGGTCAGCCCGCCCGCCCCGAGCTCGTCGATGGCGGACTCCAGCAGGTAGCAGGCGTAGCGCAGCTCGCCGGCGAGCAGGTGCGCCACCGCCCGGCCGCGCACGGGCCGGGCCCGGCGCGTCAGCGGCTCGTCGGCCAGGAGCCGCTCCGCCTCCTCGAAGTGGCCGATCGCGTCCGGCAGTTCACCGGCCTCCAGCGCGCACTCGCCGAGCCCGAGGCGGGCCTGTGCCTGCTCGGGGACGAGCCCGAGCTCCTCCGCCTCGGCGAGCAGGCGCCGGTAGTGCGAGGCGGCCTCCTCGGCGGCGCCCGTGGCGAGCGTGCGCTGCGCGTCGGTGAGGGCGAGCCGCAGCTCGGTGGCCAGATGGGCGGGGCGGCCGGTGGTCAGCTCCTCGTACGACGTGCCCAGGCGGGCGGCGAGGAAGCGCAGCGCCGTCTCGGAGGGACGCACCTTGCCCGACTCCAGGGTGGAGACGTAGGCCGAGGTGTAGGAAGGGTGCGCCAGCTGCTTCTGGGTCAGACCGCGTTCGACCCGCATGCGCTGGACCCTGCGGCCGATCTCGCCCGGTTCGTCCATCGAATCCCCCTGGTTGCTCGAACTCCCCAGTATTCAACCGGAGTACGCCATTGCGCACCTCTCGCGCGACGCCTAGTTTAAGCAGCCGGTTCAATGCGTTTATCAAACCGCTTAACTTCCTTTCCCGGGGGAGGACTTCATGGATCCGGTCAGAGGCGCGGCCAGACGTTCGGCACGGCGGTCGGCGCGGCGGAAGGGGGCACGTCCGGCGGCGCGAGCGGTGCTCGCGATGGTCTGCGCGGCTGCCGCGCTGGTCGCCGCGGGTCCGGCCGACGCGGCCAACACCCCCTCCAGGGACCGGGTGGAGGTGGAGATCCCCGGGCCCGAACACGGCGGCGAGGCCGGGTCCGGGCACGCCCTGGTGCCGACGGCCGGCAGCCCGGCGAAGCACGCGGGCCGGCTCACCGAGGCCGAGCGCTGGGCCGACGGTGAGGTCACCAAGATGATCGACAACGGCTCCACCGCGGACCGCCTCGACGTCGTCGTCATCGGCGACGGCTACACCGCGGCCGAACTGCCCCGGTTCCGCGCGGACGCCGAGCAGAAATGGGCCGAGGTGGCGGCCGTCGAGCCGTACACCACCTACCGCGGCCTCTTCAACGTGTGGACGGTCGACGCGGTCTCGCGCGAATCGGGCGTGTCCGGCGACCCGGACCCGGCGACCGTGCGCGACACCGCCCTCGGCTCGTACTTCTGGTGCGGGGACATCGAGCGTCTGCTCTGCATCGACCAGCCCAAGGTCGACGCGTACGTCGCGAAGGCGCCGGAGGCCGACCTGGTCATCGTCCTCGCCAACAGCGCCAAGTACGGGGGAGCGGGCTACAACGAGCCCAGCGTCACCCTCGGCTACGAGGGGATATCGACCGCCTCGGCCGGTCACCCGAAGTCCGGCCAGGTCGCCATCCACGAGACCGGCCACTCGCTGGGCAAGCTCGCCGACGAGTACTTCTACCCGGGCGTGCCGGACTACGAGCAGTACACCGGCCCCGAACCCGCCGAGTCCAACAGCTCCGCACTGACCGCCGAGCGGATGGCCGCGCAGCGGGCCAAGTGGTACCGGTGGCTCGGCGAGGAGTCGCCCGACGGCGGTACGGTCGGGGCCTACGAGGGCGGCAACTACTACGTGAGGGGGCTGTACCGGCCCACCGACAACTCCCTCATGCGCGTCCTGGGCAAGCCCTTCAACCTGCCCGGCGTGGAATCGATGATCGCGGGCTTCTACCAGCACGCGCGGATCGCCACCGCGCTCACTCCGACGGACCGGACCCTGCGGCTGCGCGACACGGCGAAGGTGGCCGTCCCCAGGCTGTCCGGGGCGGACGGCCGGCAGCTCGTGGTCCGCTGGTACCTGGACGGCCGTGAGCTCAGGCGGCTGGAGGGGCGCACCGAGGTGTCGGTGGCGGAGCTGTGGCTGTTCGACCTGCGGACCCACCGCCTGTCGGTGACGGCCGAGGACCGCACCCCCTCGGTCCGCGACCCGAAGACCGTGCGCACCCTCCGCTCCACGGTGGAATGGAAGGTCCGGCTCTGAGCCGAGCCGGACTCCTCCGGCGCAGCGCGGCGCACACCGCACGTGCCGGACAGCGCGCCGGACACGCTGCGGCGTGCGGCCGACGAAGCCTCCGGGGCCTTCGTCGCGGCGGCCGCCGCTGCTGCACCCCGCCCCCGCTGACCGGCTGCGCGAGGCCGCAGCACGTACCCGGGGCGAACGGGCGGGGAGCAGGCCGGCAGCGCGCGTCGACCAGCTGCGGATGATGGCCGAACTCGTCCACCGGGACCGCGACCCAGGAACGGGACCAGGACAGGGACCGGGGCCGGGGCCGGGGCCGGCCGGGCCTGCCACAAGGTCTACGCGGCCGTAGGCTGCCCGTATGTGGAAAGAGGCCGCCCATGAGGCGGACGAAGAGGCAGGCTTCGGTGGGCCCGTCGGCGCGGACGCGGTGGCCCGCGCGGAGCGACGGCTGGGGGAGCCGCTGCCCGCCGTACTGGTGAGCCTGCTCGGGGAATGCGACGGCATCGTCGGACACGACGGGACCGACACGGTCTGGCCGCTGGAGCAGATCGTCGAGCAGAACCTCTTCTTCCGGTCGGATCCCGACTTCGCCCGGCTGTACATGCCGTTCGACGCCCTGCTCTTCTTCGGCGACAACGGGGGCGGCGACCAGTTCGCCTTCGTCCGCACTCCCGAACGCGAGGACGTCTTCGTGTGGGAGCACGAGGACGACAGCCGGCGGTGGGTCGCCCGGGACCTGCGGGACTACCTCGAACGGGCCCTGGCCGGCGGCGGGGACGACTGGTACCGGTAGCTCCCCCGCGGCACCGCACGGCGGCCGGTGGCCGCCGCGACGGGGATCGCGGCGGACACCGGCCGGTGCGCGCGCCGAAACGCGGGAGGGTGTGGGCTACATGGGGTCCATGCCCCGGTCGTCCATGCGGCTCTCCTGCTCGCTCTGCTCCTGCAGGCGGCGGGCCTTCTCCTTCAGCCGGCGGCGCTCCTCCGGGTCGGTGGACCGTTCGGCGGCCTCGTTCAGCTCCTTGGCCTTCGTGCGCATCTGCTGGGACCGGCCCCGGGACTCGCCTGAAACGCTCATGATCGCTCCTTGGATCTGTGGGGGAGAGCGGGCGGATTCAGCGAACCAGCACTGCCGTACACCCGCATCTCGAACCGTCACCGAAGGTGATCCGCCGCGAATGGCCTCCCGCGGATGCCGGTCCACGGGTCCTCGGAGAACCTGTGGTGGTGAGCCGCACCGACCCCGCCGAGGACGCCGCGCCCGCCACCGGCAGCCCCGTCACCGCCCCGCCCCCGGTCAGTGCAGGCCAGGCCGGGCCAGGTCCTCCTCCGAGTCCGCCCCGAGTGCGGTGGTGAGGGTGAAGAGCGCCCCGTCGGGGTCGCGGAGCGTCACCCAGCGCTCCGCGGCGTTCGAGGTGATGTCCGAGACCATGCGTCCGCCCAGCATGACGGCCGCCTCGATCGCGGGCCGGAGCCTGGGCACCCGGAAGTGGACGTGCCAGCGCGGCCGGGTGTGCGGGGAGTAGGCGGCGAGTTCGACGGGACCGCTGTTCAGGCGGGCCACCGGCTCGCCGTTCTGCCGCAGCACGACCTGGTCCTCCTCGTAGGAGACCGTGCAGCAGCCCGGCCGGTCGGTGGCCCATTCCAGGACCGCTCCGTAGAACATCGCCGCGTCGAGGGCGTTGCGGGTACGCAGTTCCAGCCAGGCCGGCAGCGGACCCTTGCCGGCCCGCCAGTCCGCGGCCACGTCGCCCTCCCAGATCCCGAAGACCGCTCCGTCGGGGTCGGCGACGAGCGCCGCGCGGCCCCAGGACCCGAAGGAGACCGGCCCGACCGCGATGGTGCCCGTCCGCTCCCGGATGCGGTCCACCGCCACGTCGGCGTCGTCCACGGCGAAGTACGGGGTCCACGCCGCGGCGACGCCCAGATCCGCGGCCAGCGCACCGATGCCCGCCACCGGGACCCGGTCGAGGAAGGCCACCGAGAAGGCATCCCCGAGGCGGGCCGGCCGGAACCGCCAGCCGGCCACGGCGCGGTAGAACCGCTGGGCCGTCTCCAGGTCGCGCGTCATCAGGCTCACCCAGCACGGCGCGCCGAAAACCTCCCGTGTCGAAATCTCCACCGCACGCTCCGTCCCTGAGGCACCCGTCGTTCCATTCTGGTCCTTATCGTGACGATCCACGCGAGCCGCACCCACCGATGGGGACACAAAGTGGCCGGGAATCACGTTCCGTGTCGATCCCGTCCGGTCGGGTACGGCGCTAGCCTCGGTCCCGGACACCACCGCGCAGCGTCGGAAGGCAGGTCTCCCATGGCCGGATCCCAGGTTCCCGTGATCGATCTCGAGCCGTGGCGCTCCGGTGGACCCCGGGAACGGGCCCGTACGGCGGCCCGCGTCGACGAGGCGCTGCGCGCGGCCGGATTCCTGCTCGTGACCGGCCACGGCGTGGATCCCGCGCTGCCGGCCCGGATCCGGGAGACGGCCCGTGACTTCTTCCGGCTGCCGGCCGCCCTGAAGGAGCCGTACGCGGTCACCGTCGGCGGCCGGGGCTGGCTGGGCCCCGGGGCGGAGGCCAACAGCTACGCGGAGGGCGCGGCCTCGCCGCCCGACCTCAAGGAGTCCTGGTCCTTCGCGGCCGACGAGCCGACCGGGGACCCGTCCGTGGACGCCGAGTGGTTCCGCCCCAACAGCTGGCCGGCCGAGGTGCCCGCGCTGCGACCGCCGGTGACGGAGTACCTGGCGCGGATGCGGGCCCTCTCCGACGAACTGCTGGAACTCCTCGCCAGCGCCCTCGGACTCGACCACGACCACTTCACACGCCACACCGGACATCCCACCTGGGGGTTCAACCTCAACTGGTACCCCGGCACCGAGACCGTCGGCACACCCCTGCCGGGCCAGTTCCGCATCGGCGCCCACACCGACTTCGGCACGGTCACCGTCCTCGACCGCCAGCTCGGCTCGGGCGGCCTCCAGATCCACACCGACGCCGACGGCTGGCAGGACGCCCCCTACGACCCGGCCGCGCTCACCGTCAACATCGGCGACCTGATGGCCCGCTGGACCGGCGACCGCTGGCGGGCCGGCCGCCACCGCGTGCTGCCCCCGCCCGCCGACGCCCCCGCCGAGGAACTGATCTCGCTCGTCTACTTCTACGAGTGCGACGCGCACACCCGGGTGGCATCCCTCCCCGCCCCCATCGGCACGGTGGCGCACGATCCCGTCGACTCCCACACGTACCTGCGGGAGAAGCTCCGGGCCATCAGCGTCCCCGCGGGTACTCGTCCTTCGGAGTGAGACCGGGCCCGCAGTCCTGCCCCGGGCGTACGGCCGGATCCACCGGCAAGGTGAAGTCCCGCCGGGCCCCAGTGCCTGGCGTCGCCTCCATGAACCGACGGTCCCGCGGCCGGATGCCACCCGCTGGTCGTCCTCTCACCGGGCTTCACCGTCCACCGCGTCACGCTCACCGCGCTCGCCGAGGACCTGGCCTCCCGCGGGTACGTCGTCGCCGCGGTCGACCCCGCGTACGAGAGCGTGGGCACCGCCTTCCCCTGCGGACGGCCACGAACCCGCAACACCACCGCAACGGCCGATTACCGCTGGTCCGGCGAATTTCGGCAGGATGTGCGGCATGACCGAGATCCGTACCCCCCGACTCCTCCTCCGCCTCTGGACCGACGACGACCTCGTTCCCCTCTCGGAGATCAACGCCGACCCGGAGGTGATGCGCTGGATCGGCGACGGCTCCACCCTCGGCCTCGACGAGACGGCCGAGGAGATCGAGCGCTGGGAGGAGGAGTGGGACGAGGAGGGCTTCGGGCTCTTCGCCGTCGAACTCCTCGGCTCCGGAGAACTCATCGGGGCCGTCGGCCTCTCGGTCCTTGAGGACCTGCCGGACGCCCGGGCCGACGTCCAGATCAGCTGGCGCCTCGGCCGCCAGTACTGGGGCCAGGGCTACGCCTCCGAAGCCGCCCACGCCACCTTGGAGTTCGCCCTCCAGGACCGCGGCCTGGACCGCGTCGTCGCCGTCAGCCGGCTCGGCGACACCGCCTCCGAGAACGTGATCCGCAAGCTGGACATGGCGCGGGAACGCGAGACCACCGACCCCCGGTACGGCCACGCCGTACACGTCCACGGCATCGACCTCACGCAGTACGAGGCCTGACCGGACGGCCGTCCCGCATCGGCCGATCGGACGACCCGGAGGTCGTCCGGACCGCCCGCCCGGTCCGTCCACCGCCTGGTCCGTCCACCGCCCGGTCCGTCCACCGGGCGGACCGGCCACGGGCCGCGGCCCGGCGAGCATCGTGCCGGCGCGTGCCGCAGTTCCTCGGGCCGGTCGCGCGGCGCCGGCAGGTCCGGCCTCAGGCGGGTCGGGGTCCGGGTCCGGGCCCGGGGGCGGTTCCGGGGGCGGGGGCCTCGGCCGCGCCGCCGGCCCGGACCGCGGCGAGGGCCGCCGCGTGCAGGGCGGCCGGGGCCCCGTGGTGGGGCCGGGGGCTGCCGGTGAGCGTGTACCACTCGTCGGCGTCCTCGTACTGGACGTCGAAGCGGACCAGCCCGTCGGCGGTCGCGGTGGTGCGCAGGGTCAGCGGGCCGGTGATGACGCCGACCTCGTCGGTCATGGCGCCGCCCGGACCGGCGAGCACCTCGTCCTGCCACTGGTCCGCCCCGGTCATGAGGCGCAGGTGTCCAGCATCGTCGTGAGCATCTTCTTCTCCGGTTCGGTGACGGTCAGCTCGTACGCGGATTTGACGGTGGTCCAGGCCCGCCCGTACTGGCACCAGCTCGAACGGTCCGGCGGCTGCCACAGGTCGGGGCTCTGGTCGCCCTTGGACCGGTTGGTGGACGCGGTGACCGCCAGCAGTTGGGGGTGGGTCAGGTCGTTGGCGAAGGCCTTGCGCCGGGCGGCGTCCCAGCCGGCCGCGCCGGAGCGCCAGCCCTCGGCGAGCGGCACCATGTGGTCGATGTCCATCTTCGCCGCGTCGGTGACGGCCACCCCGTCGTACAGGCTCTTCCAGGTACCGGACACGGCCCGGCACTCGCCGTCCTGCGTGACGTCGGTGCCGTCCCGCTTCAGGACCGTCTCGCGGGTGTCGCACTTGTTGCCCTGCTCGGCCCAGTGCGTGAACTTCGCCCGGCTGTAGCCGGCCATCGTGCCCACCGGAGCCACCTTCAGCGCGGCCAACTGCGTGCGGGCCACGGCGGTGGTGACCATGCCGGGCAGCACGTCCCCGGCGGCGGGCGCCCCGGCCGGGGGCGCGGCCTGCGAGACCGACGGCTGCGGCTTCGCGTCCCCGCCGCCCGTCGGGCGCGGCCCGCCCGGACCCTCCGGATCGGAACACCCGGCCCCGGCCGCCAGCAGCAGCGCTGCCAGCAGCACACCTCGTACGCGTATCTGACGTCCCATAACCCCACCCCGAGCCGGTACCGCTCCGTCACTGTCCGCCAAAGACTATCCAGAACCGGACAATCGACCTACGAAGGCCCCTCCGGCGGGCGTTGTCAGTGGCTCTCGCTAGTCTCCCGGCATACCGCAGCTCAAGGGGGTTCGCTCCCCCTGTCAGGGCTGCGCGGAAACACGCACGGACAGGCGGAGGGGCACAGTCTGATGGCATGGCTGGCGGCGGGCGAGGGGTACGAGATCGCCCTGGTGGAGGGGCGGGTGGCGGCGAGGTCCGTCACCGGCCGGGCAGCGGGACGGCAGCTGAAGACGCTGCCCAAGGCACTGAAGGACCATCCCGAGGTGGACCGGCTGCGCCGGCTCGCCGAATGGCTCGACCGGCACGCGGCGGCCTGCGTCGCCCAGGTCGACAGCTGGATGGTGTCCTCGCTTCCCGTGCCGACCGAACTGCTCGCCCGGGTCTGGCCCGACGAGGCCTGGCAGAACGCCCTGCGCGACCTGGCCGTCGTCGGCGACGACCCCGACGAGGTCGGCTTCCTGCGGGACGCCACCGCCGACGGCGAGCTGAAGGTGGTCAACCTCGACGGCGAGACCGTACGGCTCTCCCCGCGCACGGTGACCCTGCCCCACCCCGTACTGCTGCCCGACCTGGACGACGTACGGGAGTTCGCTGCCGAGCTGGGCATCGTGCAGCAGGTCGAGCAGATCCACCGCGCCACCTGGCCGGGGCCCGGCGAGGTCGCCGCGTCCGCCACCGAGGTCCGCGACTACGCGGGCGGGGTCTTCCCCACCCGCTTCGGCCTCGCCGCCCGCGCGACCGCGCTCGGCTACCGGGTCTCCGGCGGCTACGCCACCTGCAAGGTCCGCGACGCGGGAACCGGCTCCGGCACCGAGGCAGCGGTGTGGATCGGCGAGCCCTACTACGACGGCGAGACCACCACCGGCGCCCTGAGCTGGCACGACGAGGACGGCCGGACGGTGCGGCTGGCGAACGTCGGCCCCGTGGCCTGGTCCGAAGGAATGCGAATGGCCGCGGCGCTCTACGCCGGGCGCAAGATCGAGGAGGGCGGGGACGCATGAGCGAGAACCTGAGAAACACCGGGACGACCGAGACCGCACTGCTGCTGCAGGCCGGCGCCGTCCTGCCGGTCGGCACCACCGGCGCGGGAGCCGACGCCGTCGACCTGACCGCCCGCACCTACCGGCACCCGGGCCTCGACGAGGACCGCGTCGTCGTCCGGCTCGCCGCCGCCGAACTCGGCGCTGCCGAGGACCTCGCCGCCGGCTTCCTGGGCCTCGTGCGCGACGAGGGCGAGCCGCCCGTCGTCGGCCTGAGCCGCCGCCAGGCACTCGGCTTCCCGGAATGGGTCCTCGTGCACCACCCCGAGGACGGCCACCACGCCCTCGCCGTCGTCCCCGAACTCGACCGGATCGCCCGCCAGGCCAAGACCAAGCCCAAGGCCGCGCTGGACGCCTGCCTCGAACTGGCCGACCGCCTCGCCGCCTCCGTGCCGCACTTCCTGCCCCTCTTCCACGAGCAGGCCGCACGCATCTTCCTCGCCGTGGAGAACACCACCTACGCCGCCCAGCTGTTCGGCCGCGCCCGTACCGCCGAGGCCCAGCACGGCCTGCCCGTCGACGAGGACCGCCTCGACGCCGTCTTCCTCGAATTCGCACTGGCCGGCGCGCTGCCGGTCAAGGTTCTCGCCGGCTACGGCAAGGCACTGGCCCTGCGCGTCAGCCCCGCCGAGGCCTACGAGCGCTTCCGCCGCCTGTGCGTACGCCGCACCGCCGGCGGCCTGCCGCCCTCCGCGCAGGCCGCCGTCGAACTGCGCCGCCTCGCCCGCACCGCGGGGCTGACCGGCACCGAACCCGAGCAGGACTACCTCGCCGAACTGCTGCCCCTGCCCGCCACCCTGCGCGCCGCGCTCGGCTGGTGGAAGGCCCACCGCGGCGCCCTCGTCGCGCTCGCCCGCCGCGTCCCCGCCGTACGCGGCACCCTCCTCGGGCTGACCCCGCCCGGCGGCGACGGCGACCTCACCGACCTGTGGCTGGAGGTCCTGGAGGAGTCCGGCGCGACCGCCGGACTGGTCGACGGGAGCCTGCCCGGCGAAGAGCGCTGCGCCGACGGCACCGCCGGCTGGCTCGAACGCTTCCACACCGCCCGCCACTCCGGCTGGGGCCGGCGCCCCACCCTCCCCGTCCTCCTCGACGTCGTCGAGCGCTGCGCCCCGCAACTGCGCACCGAACTCGCCCGGCCCGAGCGGGAGACCGCACTGAGGGTCGGCGTCCAGGACGCCGACCTCCTCGATCTGCTGCTCTCCCTCGACATCCCGGTCGTCACGCCCGAGGAAGACAAGACGCGCTACCGCCACGACACGTTGAACCTGTCCGACTGGTCCGGCCGCGAAGAGCGCCGTGACCTGGCCGCGGTCGCCGCGGACCCCCGGTTCAAGCCCGCCTTCCGCCGGGCGCTGAACGCCATCGGCAGCGGCGGGGCCGACATCGTCCGCCACGTCGCGGCCTCGCCCGGCGCCCGCCCGCTGCTCACCGAGTGGATGGGCGAGGTCGCCCGCGCCTCCGTCACCGCCGGCCTGCCCGGCGTCCCCGACGCCATCGAGCGGCTGACCTGGCTGCCCGTCGAAGCCCTCGCGCTCGCCCCCGAGGACGTCGCCGCCGCGGCCGCCGCCGACCTCGGAGAGACCCTCGCCCGCACGCTGCGCGGCGGCCTCTTCGAGGAACTGACCTGGCCCGCCTGGGAGAAGGCGGTCGCCGAACTGACCCCCGGCAAGGACCGGGGCGGCCTCACCGTCGTCGAAGCCTGGCCCTACCTGATCGTCGCCAACAGCACCGAGGTCCGCGTCCTCGACGCCGACTCCACCCTCCTCACGCACGACCTGCGCGTGCCGGCCGGCTCGCACCGCCGCCTGGGGTTCCACTACGTCGACGAAGAGCTGCTCGTCTTCTGGTCCGACTGGAGCGCGGGCCGCGTCGAGGGCTACTGGCACTCCTCGCCCGGCACCGTCTTCACCCTGGACACCGACCGCAACCACTGGTCCCTGCGCAGCGACAACCTCTCCCTGCAGCTCCCCGGCGGCGGGCGCACCACCGGCGGCGGTGTCCTGCACAGCGGCGACACCCGGCTGCCCGACGAGCGCCCGGTGCTGTCCGACGGCACCTCCTACTGGGTGTGGCGCCAGCGCGACCAGGACAACGACAGCGGCTGGCTGGAGTACGACCCGGCGAGCGGGGCCCACGGACGCCCCTCCGTGCCCGCGTTCTTCACCGACGCCCTCAAGGAGTACGGCGGGACCCCCCACTCCGGGTGGGCCAGCCGTCTCATGCCCACGCCCACCGTGGAAGGCTCCGTGCTCGGCGCACCCGTCGACGGCCTCCTCGGCTGGCACGCCGTACGCCGCCCCGACAACGGCTGGGTCGGCACCGACACCGGCGGACGCACCGTCACCGTCCCCGAAGGCGGGGACAAGCCGGTCGCGGCCCTCGCCTTCCCCGGCGACGACCGCCCGCGCGCCCTCTCGCACAGCTGGCGCGAACTGACCCTCACCGACCCGGACGGCGTCGTCACGACGCAGACCCGCAACGACCGCCACGACACCCCCTTCAGCACCGGCAGCGTCGACCTTCCGCCGCTGTCCCACTGGTACGCGCTGCGCCCCCGTGACCCCCGGGGCTCGGCCGCGCTGCGCACGGCCGACCGCGAGACCGTCGGGGCGCTCCTCAAGGCCGCCGCGGCCGTGGCGAAGGCCGCCGATCTGCCGGACGTCGTGAGCGCGGCCCTGCCCCAGGTCACCGACGCGCGGCTGATCGGCGGCATCGTCGAGGTCCTGCGGTTCGCCCTCGTCCAGCAGAAGGCGCTGGACAGGATCTCGGCCCGCCTCGACGCCGACACCGCACCCGCCGAGGAGCGCGAACTCGGCCCCGCCGACCGGCTGCTGGGCGCCGCCCTGAGCGGCCTCCTCGACCACAACCACTACGGCTACCACGACGACAGCGACGGGACGCACCGCACCCTGAGCCTCCTCGGCGCCGCCCGCACCGCGACCGGTGCCACCGGCGTCCCCGGGCAGCTCCACTTCGACACCCCCGCCCTGCCGTACTTCACCCTCACCTGGACACCGCTGCTCGACCAGCCCGCGGCCGCCGCCTACCGGGCCGTCGCCGCGACCACCGGCGACGACCAGCGGGCGGCCCTCCTCACCGTGCTCGGCGAGGTGAACACCCTGGGCATGGCCTCGGCACGGGGCTCGGCCGACAGCTGGCGCCAGGTCGTGGTCCACCTCGCACACGCCCATCTGACCGGCCCCGAGGGACTCGACCGCAACCGCTACCACCGCAGCCTCCTGCCGCTGGGCGGCGGAGCCGTCCTCGCCGTGACCGAGCAGGGCGACTCCATGCCCGACGGCCACGAGTTCGGCGCCCTCCTGCACGACCCGACCGGCCGCTTCACCGTCCCCGGCCCCTACACGGTGCGCCGCGCGACCCCCCTCGGCGACCCCGACCGCGACCCGGGCTGGCTGACCGCCTTCCTGGGCGCGGCCGCGGAGCACGGGCCGGTTCCCTTCCGCCCGGAGGCCGCGGAGGAGTTCTCCCGGCTCACCGGGGTCTCCGGCGCCCTCGCCCGCCTGCTGATCGCGGGACTCCCGCACATCGACGACTACGGGCGCAACTTCCTGCCCGCGCAGGTGCGGACCGCCCTCGGGGTCAAGGCCACCGACGCCGCCCACGCCCGTGACGAGCTCAGGAGCCTCGCCTCGGAGGTCCGGCGCGCCGTGGTGGCGGCCCTGCTGCCCGCCGACCCGGCCCGCCTGTGGAGCGAGGGACCGGACGTGGTGGCCGCCGCGGAGGTGTGGAACCGGCGCGTCGGCCGGCGTACGCCCGTACCCGACTGGCTGGCCTCGGAGGCCGCGCGCGCCGTCCGCGGCGGATGGCCCGCGCACCGGGTACTGGCCGCACTGCTCGACCCCGCCGCCTCGAACGAACTCTCGGTCGACGTGCCGTGGACGGTCAAGGGCGACCACGTGGAGCCCGGCGAGCCCGCCACTGGCCCCTTCACCGCACAGGTCATGATCTCGGCCCTGGCCATGAGCGCATGGCTGGCCCACCGGTTGCCGGCCGGTGACCCCGTACGAGCGGCCCTGCCGCCCGCGCTCACCGCCGTACGGCAGCGGCTCGCCGCGCCCGAACTGCTCCTGGAGATCGCCCACTACACCAGCCTCCCGAACTTCCGGAAGGTGGCCGGCACCCCCACCGAGACCGGCGAGGGCTACGAGCGCTACGGCGCGGTCGTCATGGCCACGCACGACGACCAGCCCCGGCCCGCGGTGCGCACGGCGCTCCTCGACTCCACCGGCTCCGACCCCTACCTGCCGGCGCTGCGCGGCGACGACCAGCAGCCCCTCGTGGCCGAGACGGCCCTGCGGACCGCCCACGACCCGCGGTTCGCCGCGCTGCTCGCCGACCCGGGCGCCCCCACGGCCGGCGAGGCCGACGCGGCCGGCACGTGGTGGCCGCAGGACCCGAGCCGTTCGGTCCCCGACCTGGTGGAGGAGGTCCGCGCCGAGCACGGGCTGGGCGCCGACGCGGCCGCCCTCTACCTGGCCCTGCTGGCCATGCCCGACCCCACCGACCGCAACACCGCCCGGTGGACGGGCTGGAAGCCGGCCCGGCTCAAGGCCGCCCGCGCCGAACTGGCCGCCACCGAACTGGTGGTGTCGGCCGACCGCAGCCGGGCGGGGCGCTCGCTCTTCCTGCCCGGCGGGTGGGCCGACATGCCCGCCCCGGCGCTGCCGGTGGAGCAGTGGAAACTGCCGATGTACGGCCTCACCCCCGGCAGCCGGCCGCTGCTGGGCGTCCTGGCACCGGCCGAACCGGCCGCCGACCTCTACCGCCGGGCCTGGCAGCGGGTCCGCGAGGGCGACGTCCCGCGCTTCCAGGAGCTCAAGGTGAAGCGCACCCGCGCCCGCCGCCGCTGACCCTGCCGACCGGTACCCCGACGCGGGGGCGGCGCGGCCCACCTGACACGGTGGCCCGCGCCGCCCCCGCCCACCACCACTTCGTACACGCACAGAGGAACCAGATGACCGCCACCGCACCATCCGCACCCGCCGCCGCCCGGCAGGTGCTGCCCGCCGAGGAACGGTACGCCGCCGAACTCGCCTTCCTCGCCGCCCACGACACCGGCCCCCGGCCGCCCGGCTGGGCGCTGACCCCGCGGGCCGTCGTCACCTTCGTCTGCGGCAGCGACGGAACCGAACTGGCCCTGCCCAAGCGCCGCGCCGGCCTTCCGGCGAAGCTGGCCATCGCCCCCAAGTTCGTCGGCGAACGCGCCCTGGTGGAACGCTGCGTCGTCACTCTCGCCGGGGAGCGCGGCCTGCTCCTGACGGGCGAGCCCGGCACCGCCAAGTCGATGCTGTCCGAACTGCTGGCCGCCGCCGTCTGCGGCACCAGCTCCCTCACCGTGCAGGGCACCGCCGGCACGACCGAGGACGCCTTCCGCTACGGCTGGAACTACGCCCTCCTCCTCGCGCAGGGCCCCACCCCGCAGGCCCTGGTCGACTCCCCGGTACTCTCCGCCATGCGCACCGGCCGGGTCGTCCGCGTGGAGGAGATCACCCGCTGCCTGCCCGAGGTGCAGGACGCGCTGGTGTCGATCCTCTCGGACCGGCGGGTCAGCGTGCCCGAACTGACCGCCACCGAGGACGCGGTGGTCTCCGCGGCCCCCGGCTTCACCGTCATCGCCACCGCGAACCTGCGCGACCGCGGCGTCTCCGAGATGTCCGCCGCCCTCAAGCGGCGCTTCAACTTCGAGACCGTCGCCCCGATCGCCGACGCGGACGCGGAGGCCACGCTGATCCGCCGCCAGGCCGTCGCCGCCGTCCAGCGGGCCGGCGCCGCCTTCGGCGTGGACGACGCCGTGCTCGACGCGCTCGTCACCGTCTTCCGCGACCTGCGCTCGGGCCGTTCCGCCGAGGGCTGGGACGTCGAACGCCCCGGCACGGTCATGTCCACCGCCGAAGCGGTGCAGGTCGCGGCCTCGCTGGGGGTCGCCGCCGCATACCTCCCGGACGGCGACGTGCTGGACCTGCTGCCGGGGCACCTGCTGGGCGTCGTACGCAAGGACGACCCGGCCGATCACGGGCGGCTGCTGGGGTACTGGGACGGCCCGGTCCGACGCCGCGCCGAGGACGGCTCGGCGATGTGGCGCCGCCTCTGGGACCTGCGCGGGAGCCTGCGTTGACGCACACCGACCCGCGGGCCGCGGTCGACGCGCTCGCCGCGGCCCGCGAGCCCTACCTGATCGGGGTACGGCACCACAGCCCCGCGCTGGCCGCGGTGGTGCCCGCCCTGCTGGATGCCTCCGGCGCCGACGTGGTCTGCGTCGAGCTCCCGGCGGACTTCCAGCCGTGGCTGGAGCACCTGGCCGACCCGGAGACCGTCGCCCCGGTCGCCCTCGCGGGCACCGGCGAGGACGGCCGCCTGGCGTTCTACCCGTTCGCGGACTTCTCCCCGGAACTGGCGGCCATCCGCTGGGCCCGCCGGTCGGGTGCGGCCGTCCTGTGCTGTGACCTCCCGCTGTCCGACCCCGGCTGGACCCCCGGCCCCCTCGTCCCCCACCCGTCCCCGCCCACGGACGGCACCGACGGCCCGCCGCCGGCCGGGGACGCCACGGCGAACTCCGCCTCCGGTACGGGCTCGGCTGCGGCAAGCACCCCGGCCGCTCCGGAAGCGACCACCGCCCCGCGGCGCGCCGGCAGCTTCGCCGACGGCCTCACCGCCGCCGGTACGGGCCGTGACGGCGACGACCTGTGGGACCGCGCCGTCGAGGTCCTCGCACCGGGCTGTACCCCGGAGGCCGTACGCCGCGCCGCGCTCGGCGTCGGCTGGGCGCTGCGCGAGGACGGGCCCGTCCCGGACCGGGATCTCGCCCGCGAGGCCCACATGCGCGCCGTGATCACCGACGCCGCCGCAGGCGGCCACCGCGTGGCCGCCGTCATCGGCTCCTTCCACGCCCCGGTCCTCGTCACGCCGTCGGGCGACGCCGCCGTCACGGCCATCCCGGCCGGGACCGGCGACGCCGATCCCGTTCTCCCGCAGGGCGCCGCCGACGGCCGTGCTCCGCACGGAAGTCCGGGCCTGCCCGGCACGGCCGTTCACGACGGGACGGCCGACGCGGTGTCCGGCTCCGCCGAGGGCGCGGGCACCCTGCCCGGTCCCGACGGGACGGACCCGGCCAGAACGGCGGGCGCCACAGGCGGTGCCGCATCCGGTCCCGCGGTTCCGGCCGGGCCGAAGGCCGACGCGGTGGCCGCCGTGCCGGGCCCGGCCGAGGCCGCCGCTGCCGGGCCGGCCCCGGCGACGCCGTCGGCCCGGCGCACCGGCAAGGGCGCCGGCCCCGGGACGGTCCCGCCCGGGGACAGGGCCGTCACCTCCTTCGTGCCGTACTCCTTCGATCTGCTCGACTCCCGCTCCGGCTACCCCGCCGGCATCCGGGACCCGCTCTGGCAGCAGGCCGTCCTCGAAGCCGGCGGCGACCCCGAGCGGCTCCGCGAGGCCGCCTCCGTGGCCGTCACCGGGCTCTGCCGGGAACTGCGCCGGGCCGGACACACCGCCGGGACCGGCGAGGCCGCCGAGACCCTGCGGCTCGCCTGCGACCTCGCCGTCCTGCGCGGTCTCCCCGCGCCCGGCCGCGGCGAACTCCTGGAGGCCGTCGCCACCGTCCTCGGCCAGGGCGAACCCCTCGGCCGGGGCCGGGCCCTGGCCCAGGCCCTCGAAGCGGTGCTGGTCGGGACCGCCCGCGGGCGGATCACCCCGCACGCCCCCCGCTCCGGCCTCGGTCCCTCCGTCGAGGCCGAACTCGCCGAGCTCCGCCTGCCGTGCCCGCAGGACCCCGCGCCGCGCGAGGTCCGCCTCGATCCGCTCCGCTCCCCCCTCGACGGCCGCCGTGAGGCCCTCCTGCAGCGCCTTCTGGTCTGCGGCGCCTCCTACGGCGAGCCCCTCACCGTCGCCGCCACCGGCGACGGCACCGCCCTCGGCACCAAGTGGCGGCTGTCCTGGACGCCTTCCGTCCCGGCCCGGCTCGACCTCATGGGCGTACGCGGCGTCACCGCCGCCCAGGCGGCGGCCGGGACGCTCAGCGAGACCGCCCGACGTGCCGCCGCCGACGGCGGCCCGACCCCGGCGCAGATCCTCGCCGGGCTGGCCGCCGCCGCACGCTGCGACCTGCCCGAACTGGTCGACGTACGCCTCCACGAGGCGGCCACCGCTCTGCCCCGGACCGCGACCCTGCCCGAACTCCTCGACGCCCTCGACCTCCTGGAGGCCCTGCACCGCGGTCACCTCCCCGGTACCTCCGCCGAGTCCCGCGCCGCCTGCGCCGCGCTCACGGGAGATCTCCTTGAGGCCGCCGTACGCGCCCTGCCCGGCCTCGCCGGCAGCGACGACCCGGCCGACGCCGCCGCCCTCGTGGCCCTCGCCGACCGCGCCGCCGCCCACCACCTGGGCCTGCGCACGGACGACGCCCTCGCGGCCCTGGCCGCCTCGGCGTCCCCGCTGATGCAGGGCGCGGCCCTGGCCGTACGGGTGCTGCTCGACCTCGATCCGGCCGAGGCGCTCGGGGATCGCGCCGCCGGATGGATCGACAGCGCGGCCACCCCCGACAGCCGACGCGGCCTGACCCGACGGCTCGCCGGACTCCTCACCGCCGCGGGCCCGTTGCTGCAGTCCTCCCCGGCCGCCCTCACCCCACTCCTCGACCGCGTGGAGCACCTCGCCGACCAGGACTTCCTCGACCGTCTCCCCGCCCTGCGCGGCGGTTTCGACGCCCTCGCGCCGGCCGCCCGCGACCGGCTGCTGGACACCGTCACCGAACGCCTCGGCGACCGCATCGACCTCGCCCTCGACGCCCCGCCCGCCCTGCTCGCCCTCTGGGCCGCCGCCGACGCCGCCGGGCTCTGCGCACTCAAGGCCCTCCCGCTGCCCCAGCAGCGGGAACCCGCCGCGGACCGGGCCGCGGACCGGGCCGCGGACCCGGCTCCGGCCGCCCCCGGCGCACCGCCCGCGCGGACGGACAGGTCCGGGGAGCGCCGGCTCGCCCCGGCCGACCGCTGGCGGCTGCTGCTCGGCCGCGAACGCGACCGGCTCCCGGCCGGCGCCCGCCGCTACGCCCACGCCCTCGACGAGCTGTACGGCGCGGGGCAGGGCGAAGGGGCCGGCGACATCGGCACCGGTCAGGGACCGGGCCGCGGCGGCGGCCGGGAGGCCTCCTTCCCCACCGCCCGCGCATGGTCGCAGGAGCTCGAAGCGCTGTTCGGCGCCGACGTACGGGAGGAGGTGCTGGCCGGTGCGGCCGAAGCCGGACGCTCCGACGTGCTCGCCCAGCTCGACCCGGAGGCCGTGCGGCCCTCCGTGGAACTGCTGAGCTCCGTACTGTCCCTCGCCGGCGGGCTGCCGGAGGCACAACTCGCCCGGCTGCGCCCCCTGGTGCGGAGGCTGGTCGACGAACTCGCCAAGGAGCTCGCCACCCGGCTGCGCCCTGCGCTGTCCGGCCTCAGCACCCCGCGTCCCACCCGGCGCCCGGGCGGTCCGCTCGACCTCGCCCGGACCCTGCGGGCGAACCTCGCGCACGCCCGCCGACGGTCCGACGGCACGGTCGTCGTCGTACCGCAGCGGCCCGTCTTCAGCACCCGGGCGAGCCGCGAGGCGGACTGGCGGCTCGTCCTGGTCGTCGACGTGTCCGGCTCCATGGAGGCCTCCGTCATCTGGTCGGCCCTGACCGCGGCCGTGCTGGGCGGCGTCCCCACCCTGTCCACCCACTTCCTCGCGTTCTCCACCCAGGTCGTGGACCTCACCGACCGCGTCGACGACCCGCTCTCGCTGCTGCTGGAGGTGCGCGTGGGCGGCGGCACGCACATCGCCGCCGGTCTCGCCCACGCCCGCTCCCTGATCACCGTCCCGAGCCGCACCCTCGTCGTCGTGGTCAGCGACTTCGAAGAGGGCGGCCCGATCGCCGGACTGCTCGGCGAGGTCCGCGCTCTGGCCGCCTCCGGCGCCCATCTGCTGGGCTGCGCCGCGCTCGACGACACGGGCAACCCCCGGTACTCGGTCCCGGTCGCGCGGCAACTCGTCGCGGCCGGGATGCCCGTGGCCGCCCTCAGTCCACTCGCCCTCGCCCGCTGGGTGGGCGACCGCCTCCGTGGGGAGTCCCGTTGAGCACCGAACTGCCGCCCGTCGCACCCGAGGTGCTCGCCGAGGCGGTCGAGAGCCTCACCGCACGGCTGCGCAAGAAGCTGGACGACGCCACCGCCGGCTGCGCGGCCACCGCGGTCCACGAAGCCGACGGAAAGGTCACCTTCCGGTTCGGCGAGGACGCCCTCGTCACCCTGCGGCCCGGTCCGGCGGGGACGGTCACCGAAGCCGCACAGGCCACGTGCACCTGCCTGCTGGCACCCCGATGCCTGCACCGGGCCGCGGCCCTGGGCGCGGCCCCGCTCGCGGACATGGCCCCGCCGGAGCCGGAGCCGGAGCCGGAGCCGGAGCCGGAGCCGACCGCGGCCGTGCCGGGGGAGACGCAACGGACGGCACCGGTCGGAGCCGGAGCCGGAGCCGGAGCCGAGGCCGGAGTCGCGCCGGCGGCATCCCCCGCCCCCGCAGAGCCCGCTTCGGCGCTCACCGCTGCCCAGGGCGGCGCCGCGGCCGCGCTCTGGCACGCCGCGGCCGAGGCCCTCGCGGCGGGTGTCACCGCCGGGGGAGCCGTCGTCCAGGCCGAACTGCTGCGCGCCGCGCACACCGCCCGCCTGGCCGGACTGCCCCGCGCGGAAGCGGCCGCCCTACGGGTCGTACGCGGGCTGCGCGCCGCCCGTGAACGCCGCACCGCACACCGCCTCGGCGACCTCACCGGATCCTTCCGCGAACTCCTGCACGTCGCCGGGGCACTGGCCTCCGGCGCGGCCGACCCCGCCCTGACCGGCACCTCCCGGCGCGCCTACACGGCCGGCGGCAGCCTCCGGGTGCACGGCCTGTGCCGTGAACCCGTGCTCTCCGCCACCGGCTACGGCGGGGTCGTCACCCACCTGCTGGCCCCCGACGGCGCGCGCTACTCGATCTCGGACGTCCGGCCGGGAGGCCTGGCCCGCGCCCGCGGCGCCGGACGGGCCTCCGTCGCCCTCGGCGGCGCCACCCTCGACCACGCCGGGCTCGCGCGGGGCGGCCTGCGCATCGTGGGCGCGACGGTCTCCGCGGAGGGCCGGCTCGGTGCCGGACGCGGGGTCAGGGCGACCCCGCTGCCCGGAGCCGCATGGACCGACGGGCCCGCGGCCCCGCTCTTCGCGCGGCCCGCGGCGGAGGCCGTCGCCGCGCTGCTGACGGGCCCGGCCGATGCGGCCGACACCGAAACCGCCCTGATCGGCTGCGACGTCGTGGTCGTCGGCGCGGCCGGCGATCACCTCCTCGTCCGCGAGGCACGCCCGGACGCACCCCTGCTCCGGCTGCGGCCCGCGCATCCGCACCCGGAGCTGCCCCACACCGAGAACCTGCGGCGCATCGCCTCGTACCCCGGACTGCACCTGCGCGTCCTGGGCCGCCCCGACCTCGACCGCGCCGCCACGCTGCGCCCGGTGGCCGTCGGCCCGGTGGCGGGCGAGCCGTACACGCTGCGGCTGCCCGAGGAGTGGCTGGGCCGGGCCGACCTCGGCTACGAGCGGCTCCAGGGCGAGCACTTCCCGCCGCCGGACGCCGCTGCGCCGCCCTCCGCGCCCGGCTCGGTACCGGTGTCCGACACCCCGGACCCGCTCGCCGACTCCCCGCTGTGGCGGGTGCGCCGTCTGCTGGAAACCGGTGTCGCCGGCGGCCGCCGCGCGGTCGCCGAAGCGGCCCGCGGTAGTGCGCCGCAGACCGCGTACGGCCCGCTGCGCCGGGCCGGGCTCACCGCGGCGGCCGACCTGGCCGCCGCCCTGGCGGCCGAGGCCGACCGGCGCCCGCGGGACGCCTTCGGCCGGCTCGCCGACCCCTCGCCCGACGGCTACGCCTGGGCCTGGCTGGCCGCGGCCACCCACCTGGCGGCGGCGGAGCGTTTCCTGGTCGCCGCCTCGTGGGCGACGGCTACACCGAGCGGAGCCACTCCCGCAGTGCCGTGAAGTCCCCGACGCTCAGGCCCCGGCCCGGGTCGACGCGGTGCAACAGGGCCGGGCCCTGGTGGTGTTCGGCCACCCGGGCCCGGTCGGCGCCGGTGATGGGGAAGGGCCGTGGAGCGGGTCATGCGCTCACGGTAACCCTGCCCGTCGGGAGGCGGGGAGGACGTACTGACCCCACGGTGGTGGCGGACGAGGCGGGCCCGCCGGAGCGGTCACGTTGAGGTACAGGCAGTCCTCGGACCCGACCGGCCCGCCGGACCCGAGCACGGGCAGCCGCACACAAACGGGAACCGGGCGCCCCGGCGTCCCGTACGCCCTCCCACGCGGGCGCCGGCTCCGGCGGCCGCCAGCGCCGCGGACCGGTCGGGGGAGCCGCGAAGGGAATGCCCCCGAAGGTGCTGTACGCACCGTGCGTCCGGCCGCGCACCGGCCCGCGGTCGGTGTCCACGACCGGCCCCCGCGGACCGGCCGCCGTCCCCACGAGCAGCAGCACGAGTGGCAGCAGCAGGGCGCACCGGCGTCGGACCCCTCGCATGTCGGGCACGGCCCTCGCCTCTCCCCAAGGGGCCCGGGCGGGGACCCCCGTTTGCCCGCCCCGAATGGCGCAGTGGGTGAAAGTGGCACTCAATGTAACAAAGCGTGCGCTTCCCATGACGCACGATGACCGGCGTGCGATTGCGTAGACCCGCGCGTCGGCGAACGGAGCTTTCCATGAATGACCCCATCACTCTCGCGGCGACGCACCACGCACATCGCCACGGGACTCCCGACGACATCGCCCCCGACGCCCCCGCAGCCGCCGACGCCCCGGACGAGTCGGCCACCCCGGCCGATTCCGCCCTTCCGGACGACGGTGACGCGCCGAACACCCTGCGCATGCGGACCCTCCTGGAGACGGCCGCCACCTGCCGTCCGGTGGAGGAGGTCACCGCGCTGGTGAGCCTCCTGAAGGAGGACGGCCGACTGCCCGACGCCGGCCAGGAGGCGCTGCGCGCGGCCGCCGTGACCCGGCCCGTGCAGGACGTACAACGGATGGTCACCCTGCTGGGTGAGGCCCCCCACGAGGTGGGCGAGGCGGACATCACGCTGCGCGCCGCCGCCGTCGGACGGTCCATCGAGGACGTCGCCCTGCTGGTGAACATCCTCGGCAAGGACGCGCCCGGCGAGCCGGAGCAGCAGAGCCGCCCCCGGCCCGCCGCACCGGACGCGCCGGCCACGCCGGCCGCGCAGTCGCACCCGCAGCCGCCCCGGGAGCGGCACGAGCCCGCGTACCGGGAGCTGTACGACACGCCCCACCGGCCGGAGCCCCGCAGGTCCGCTCCCGTGGAGAAGCCGGACCGCACCGCGGCGCTGCGGCACGTGCTGCGCTGGCCCGCGGCGATCGCCCTGCTGGTCAGCGGCGTCCTGCACCTGCCGCAGGACCTGACGGCCCTGCCGTCCGGGAACGCCCTCGGTCTCCTGCCCCTCCTGGTCACCTTGGTGTGCCTGGGCGTCGGGGCGTTGGTGGCGCTGCGCGACACCACGGCCGTGTGGCGGGCCGGCGCGGCCGCGGCCCTGGGCGTGGTCGCCCTGCACGTCGTCGGCGGCTCACTGGCCCTCGACCCGCTGGCCGGCACCGTGGGTGACTCCCCGGCCTGGGCGGGTGCCGCCGTGATGCTGTGCGCGGCGGCCGGTGCGGTCCTCGCCGGACTGGCACTGAGGAACCGTCAGGAGGGTGCGGCCTGACCCGCGGTCCGACCCGCGGCCGCGACCGCCGGAGCGGCACCCCGCGCACCGCGCGCGGGGTGCCGCTCCGTTCCCGCGTGTCCCTCAGGCGAGCAGGTTGACCGCCCCGGTGAACACGCGGGGCAGCCGGGCGGCCAGCGGGACGATCCGGGGCGCGAGGCGCGGCCGTCGCCGTGCCCACAGCAGCGACTCGGTGAGGGCGCGGTAGCTGCGCGACAGGTCCCGCCAGGCCTGCTCGTAGGCCTGCGGCCGGCCCGCCCGTACGCAGCGCACCAGTTCGCCCGCGGCGGTCACGGCCAGGGTGAGCCCCTCACCGGTCAGGGCGTCCACGTATCCCGCGGCGTCCCCGACGAACAGCACCCGCCCCGCGACGCGTACGCGTGCTCCCTGGCGGAGCGGTCCGGCGCCGCGCACCGGGGTGTCGGCGCGCCCGGCCAGCCGGTCCGCGAGATGCGGGAAGTGGGCGAGCTGTTCGTCGAAGGGCGCCTGGTCGGTGGTGAGGACCGCCACGCCGATCCGGTCGGGTGCCAGCGGGGTGACGTAGGCCTCGCACCGTGCCGACCAGTGGACCTCGACCAGGTCGCTCCAGGGTGCGACGGCGTAGTGGCGGCGCAGTCCGTAGCGGGCCGGCCGGCGCGGGGTGGCGGGCGCCGACAGGCCGAGTCCGCGCCGGACGGGGGAGTGCAGGCCGTCCGCGGCGACGAGGTAGCGGGCGGTGAGGCCGGCCGCGGAGACGTGGTCGACGCCCTGGCGCACCTGGTCGACGCGCTGCGGCAGGACCCGCACGCCGAGCTGCGCGGCGCGTTCGGCGAGTGCGGCCTGGAGGGCCGTGCGGCGGACGCCGAGGCCCGGCCCGGAGCGGAAGAGCCCCTCGGCCCGCAGGCCGCTCCCGCCGTCGACGTAGCGGATCCCGCGGAACGGCTGCCCGGTGACGGACACGCCCAGCTCGTCGAGGCGGCGTACCGCCCCCGGCATCAGGCCCTCGCCGCAGGCCTTGTCGATGGGGGTGGGCCGGGGTTCCAGCACCACGGTCTCCAGACCGGCGAGGGCTCCGTGGATGGCGGTCGCCAGGCCGGCCGGACCGCCGCCCGCGATCAGCAGGTCGATCATGAGGGCGTGCCCGCCGACGGGACGGAGGCGGGTGCCCGCAGTCGTCCGACGTCCGTCAGCGCGGCGTCCTCGCAGCCGATCCGCACGCGCAGCAGCACCAGGTTGAGCACGGTGAAGCCGAGGGCGGTCACCCAGGCGGAGTGCACCAGCGGCAGGGCGGCGCCTTCCGCGACCACCGCCACGTAGTTGGGGTGACGCAGCACCCGGTACGGGCCCCGCTCCACCAGCGGGAGTCCGGGAACGACCAGCACCCGGGTGTTCCAGCGCGGCCCCAGGGTGGCGATGCACCACCAGCGCAGGCCTTGGGCGGCGACGACGACGGCGAGGGCCGGCCAGCCGAGCAGGGGGACGAACTGCCGTCCGGCCGCCCAGGGTTCGACCACGCAGCCCACGAGCAGCGCGGTGTGCAGGGCGACCATGGCCGGGTAGTGGCCGCGGCCGTACTCGCGGCCGCCGCGCGCCAGGCTCCAGGCGGTGTGGCGCCGCGCGGTGACCAGTTCGGCGAGGCGTTCGGCGACGACGAGGCCGATGAGCAGCAGGTACGGGGTCAGGGAGGGCATGGATGTCAGGGAGGGCATGGACGTCAGGGAGCTCAGGGTCATGGGTTCACCAGCGCAGGAGGACGAGTTCGGAGGCGAAGCCGGGGCCGAAGGCGAGCATCAGCCCGACGGACCCGGGAGGCGGTCCGGCGCCGCGGACGCCTTCCAGGATGTGCAGGACCGAGGCGGAGGAGAGGTTGCCCACGGCGGCCAGCGAACGCCGGCTGGCGGCGAACGCCGACTCCGGCAGCCCCAGTGCGTCCGAGAGTGCGTCGAGGATCTTCGGGCCGCCGGGATGGCAGATCCAGGCGTCGACGTCCGCGGGCTTGAGGTCGTGTGCGGCGAGGAAGCTCTCCACCTCCTCGGCCACGTGCAGCCGTGCCAGGTCGGGGAGTTCACGGCCGAGCACCATGCGCATGCCCCAGTGGCCGATGTCCCAGCCCAGGAGGTGCCCGGTGCCCGGGTAGAGGCGGCTGCGTGCGGCGACGACCTCGGGGCCGGGGGCCGCCGCGTACAGGGGATGGTCGCGGCCCACCGCCACCAGGGCGCCCGCACCGTCCCCGAAGAGGGCGCCGGCCACCAGGTTCGCCATCGAGGAGTCGGTGGACTGGAGGGTGAGCGAGCAGAGTTCGGTGGACAGCAGGACGCCCGCGTGGCCGGGCCGGCCCATGAGCATCTGGTGGAGATGGCCCACGCCGGCGGCCCCGGCGGCGCACCCGAGGCCGAACAGCGGTACCCGCCGTACGTCGGGACGCAGTCCGGCGCGATCGGCGAGGCGGGCCTCCAGCGAGGGCGTCGCGAGCCCGGTCACGGTGGTCGACATGATCAGATCGACCCCGGGGGCCGTCAGGCCGGCGTCGGCGAGCGCGAGTTCGAGGGCCCGGGCTCCGAGGTCGAGGGCCGTTTCCACGAAGAGGGAGTTGGTCGTGCCGAAGTCGTTCGCGGGCCCGTAGCGCTCCAGCGGGAGCGCGAGGTGGCGGCTCTCCACGCGCACCGAGGCGTGGACCCGGCGCAGCAGGGCGGTGTCGGCGCCGGGCGGGAGGAAGCGGGCGAGCGCCTCCGTGATCTCTGCCTGTGGATGGTGATGGGGCGGGAACACGCTGCGCACTGCCAGAACACGTGTCATTGAGTCACCATAGGAAACAACTGACACTTCGTAATGAATCACCTGATTCGGGCGCGGCGCCGCATAGCGTGTGGCCGTGCCCGTGCGAACCACACCGATCGCCGAGAGTGCCGACGACGGCGGGAGCGCCGATGGTGCCGCGAGTGCGGCAAGCGGCGCCCTCGCCCGCGCCGGACGTGCCCTCGCAGGACTGTTGGCGGCGTGTCATCCACTGCCCGCCGTGGCCGTGACCCTCTTCACCGCTGTTCTCGCGGTGGCGGCGGGGCACGGTCCGCCCGGGGTGGCCCTCGTCGCGGGGGCGGTGGCCGCCGGACAGCTGTCGGTGGGCTGGTGCAACGACCGCACCGACCTGCGGCGCGACCTGGCCACGGGCCGACGGGACAAGCCGCTGGTCGCCGGTACGGCCTCGCCGGCCGCAGTGGCGTGGGCGTCCGCCCTCGCGCTCCTGCTGTGCGTGCCGCTGTCGCTGGCGGTGGGCGCGTCCGCCGGCGCGGTGCACCTGGTGGGCGTGGTGGCCGCCTGGGGGTACAACCTCCGGCTGAAGGGCACGGTCGTCTCCTGGGCCCCGTACGCCCTGGCCTTCGGCCTGCTGCCGGCCTTCGTCACCCTCGGGCTGCCCGGCGCGCCCTGGCCGCCGCCCTGGCTGATGGCGGCCGCGGCCCTGCTCGGTGCGGGCGCCCACTTCGCCAACGTCCTGCCCGACATCGACGACGACCTGGCCACCGGGGTGGCCGGGCTGCCGCAGCGCCTCGGCGCCCGGCGGTCGGCGGCGGTGGCCGGGCTGCTCGTCCTGGGCTCGGCAGCGGCCCTCGTGGCGGGGCCGCCGGGGCGGGTGACCGCGTACGGCTGGGCGCTGCTGGGCGCGACGGCCACGGCGCTGCTCCTCGCCTCCCGCAGGCCGGCGGGAAGGCTCCCGTTCCGGACGGTGATGGTGGTGGCCGGAGCCGACGTGATCCTGCTGGTCGCCGAACTCCGTCCCTGAGTCCGTGCCACCGGGGAGCGGTGCGCGGGTCCCGGACGCATTGGCAGGCCCGGAACCCCGGCCGGGCGCCCGCGTCGTGCGGCCGCCCGGCCGGGCGGGATGCGTGCCGGGCCGGGCGCGCATCCCGCCCGAAGGTGACGGCCGCCGTTGCGCAGCCCTCCGGGCCGCTCGGCTCACGGCCTCGCCCGCCCGGGCCGCCGCCCCGTCGGGCGGGGCGCGGGCCGGCCGTGCGCGCGAGCGTCCCGCCGACGTCGGCCGGGATGCCGAGGGCGCGCGGCCACCGGGCCGCGCGGGGCGGACGCCCCGACCCTTCGCCGCCCGTCGGCCTCAGGGCGCGTGACGGGTGCGGGTCCAGGCCAGGAGTGCTTCGGCCGGCCAGGTGTTGATGACGCGTTCCGTCGGGACACCGCACTGCGCGGCCCGTTCGCAGCCGAGGATCTGCCAGTCCAGCTGACCCGGGGCGTGCGCGTCCGTGTCGATCGCGAAGAAGGTCCCGGCCGCCACGGCCGGCCGCAGCAGCCGCCTCGGCGGGTCCAGTCGTTCGGGCCGGCTGTTGATCTCCACGGCGGTGCCGGCCTCCGCGCAGGCCGCGAACACCGCCTCGGCGTCGAACCGCGACTCCGGCCGGCCGCGGCCGGTGACCAGCCGCCCCGTGCAGTGGCCCAGGACGTCCATCAGCGGATTGCGTACGGCCGCCAGCATCCGCCGCGTCATCGCGGCCGCGTCCATCCGCAGTTTGGAGTGCACCGAGCCGACGACGAGATCGAGCCGTTCCAGCAGGTCCGGCTCCTGGTCGAGCGCCCCGTCGTCCAGGATGTCGCACTCGATCCCGGTGAGGAGCCGGAACGGCGCCCAGTCGGCGTTGAGGGCGGCCACCACGTCCAGCTGTTCGCGCAGCCGGTCCGCGGAGAGGCCCCGGGCGACCGTCAGCCGCGGCGAGTGGTCGGTCAGCACGGCCCACTCGTGGCCCAGAGCCGCGGCGGCCCGGCCCATCGCCTCGATGGGGCTGCCGCCGTCCGACCAGTCCGAGTGCAGGTGGCAGTCCCCGCGCAGTGCCGCCCGCAGCGCGGCGGCGGCGGGCGAGGCCGGGGGGCCCTCCGGGAGCGCGGCCGCCTCGTCCTCCAGGGCCTGCAGGTAGGCCGGCACCCCGCCGGCGAGAGCCTCCCGCACGACCCCCGCCGTTGTGGGGCCGAGGCCCCTCACCGCCTCCAGGGATCCGGCGGCGGCCCGTTCGGCCACCTCCGCCCCGCCCATCCGTACGACGACGGCGGACGCGGTCCGGAAGGCCCGTACCCGGTAGGTGGGCGCCTGCGCGCGCTCCAGCAGGAACGCGATCCGGTCCAGCGCCGCAACCGGGTCCATCGGCCGCCTCCTGCCGCTACGGGGTGGCCCCAGTGTCCGTCGTGGACAGCGGCCGCGCCTCCGGTGCCTCCCGCGCCTCCTCCAGGGGCACGGCCGCGTCCAGCGCGGCGGTGAGCCGGCTCAGGCGGGCCTGCAGGTCGACGACCTCGGCCAGCTCGAAACCGGTGGCCGCGGCGATCCGCCGGGGCACCTCGACCGCGCGGGCGCGCAGTGCCGCGCCCTCCTCGGTCAGGCCGGCGCGCACGGAGCGCTCGTCCTCGGCGCTGCGCTCGCGGCGGACCAGACCGGCCGCCTCCAGCCGCTTGAGCAGGGGGGACAGGGTGCCCGAGTCCAGGCGCAGGTGCTGTCCGATCTCCTTGACCGGCAGCTCGCCGTGCTCCCACAGCACCAGCATCACCAGGTACTGCGGGTAGGTGAGCCCCAGGTCCTTGAGGACCACCCGGTAGAGGCCGCCGAAGGCACGGCTCGCCGCGTTCAGCGCGAAGCAGATCTGGCCGTCGAGGCGCAGGAAGTCCTGGTCGGAGTGGGTCGCGGTGGGCTGCTCGGTCATGTCGGCCAGTGTACCCGGCCGGAACTTGGAGGGCATTGAATTGTGCACAACTCAATTGCGTGCTCTACTGGTGGAGTGCGGTCGACCACGGCCGCCACCACGGTTCACTTCTGCGAGAGGAACTCTCATGGACGCGCTCTACACCGCTGTCGCCACCGCCAACGGCCGCGAGGGCCGCACCGTCAGCTCCGACGGTCAGCTCGACCTCGCCCTGGCCATGCCTCCGGCGCTGGGCGGCAACGGGCAGGGCACCAACCCCGAGCAGCTCTTCGCCGCCGGCTACGCCGCCTGCTTCGCCAGCGCGCTCGGCCTCGTCGGCCGCCAGGCCAAGGTCGACACCGGCGACGCCTCGGTGACTGCGGAGGTCTCCATCGGCAAGGACGGCGCAGGCTTCGGCCTCGGCGTCACCCTTCGCGTCGAGCTCCCGGAATCCCTGGCCGGCGAGACGGGCGCCCTCCTGGTGAAGCAGGCCCACGAGGTCTGCCCGTACTCCCGCGCCACCCGCGGCAACATCGAGGTCGACCTCGTCGTCGAGTAACGAGCACCGGGCGGAGATGCCGGACGCCCGGCGGGCGGCCACCATGGAGTCGGACCGAGACCGACTCCGACGGGGGCCGCACGCCGGGAGCTGCCAGTGGCGCACAACAACACGACGGACGTACTGGTTGTCGGCGCCGGCCCCATCGGGCTGACCGCCGCCGCGGAACTGCGCCGGCGCGGCGTGTCCTGCCGCATCGTTGACCGGCTCCCCGCCCGCCCGCCCTTCGCGAAGGCCGTCGGCATCCAGCCGCGGACCCTGGAGATCTGGGACCGTATGGGAATGGTCCGCGCCGCCCTGGACGCGGCCGTCCCCCTGCGCGGTCAGCTCACCTACGTCAACGGCGCCGAGCAGCCCCGCATCGACTTCGTCCTGCCGCCCGAAGTGCCCTACCGCTTCGCGGCGCTGCCCCAGTACGAGACCGAACGCATCCTCGACGAGCACCTGGGCCGCTGGGGCACCACCGTCGAACGCGGCACCGAACTGGTGTCGTTCAGCCAGGACGCCCACGGCGTCACCAGCCGCCTGCACACCCCCTCCGGTACCGAGGAGGAACTGCGCACCCGGTACCTGGTGGGCTGCGACGGCGCCCACAGCATCGTCCGCAAGGGCCTCGGGCTCTCCTTCGAGGGCGGAGCCTTCCCCGAGGAGTACATGCTCGCCGACGTCGAGGTCGACTGGGACCTGCCGTACGGCTACTCCCTGCGCGCCATGCACCTGGACGGCGCGGGCGCCGTCGACGACGTACTCGTGTGCATCCCGCTCCCGGGCCGCGGCCGCTACCGCATGTCCATGAAGGTGCCGCCCGAACTGTCCACCGCGGTGCAGGCCGAGGCCGCCGCGGACGGTGTGACCCACGGCCTCCAGGGCGGCCGGGCCCCGCAACTGGCCGACATCCAGACCGTTCTGGACCGGCTGTCGCCGACACCCACGACCGCCTCCGGCATCCGCTGGTCATCAGTGTTCCGCATCAGCCACCGGATCGTGGACAGCTACGGCCACGGCCGCGTCTTCATCGCGGGCGACGCCGCGCACATCCACCCGCCGACCGGCGCGCAGGGCATGAACACCGGCATCCAGGACGCCTGGAACCTGGCGTGGAAGCTCGCCCTGGCCGTCGAGGGCGCCGCCCACCCCGGTCTGCTCCCCAGCTACGACGCCGAACGCCGGCCGGTCGGCGAGGAGGTCGTCGGCCGCACGGTTCGCCACGCCTCCGCCCAGGGCGTGCAGTCCGACCCCGAGGACGCCGACACCCTGATCCTGCGCGAGGCCCAGCTGCTCGTCGGCTACCGTGGCAGCCCCGTCGTCGACCCGCCCGGCCAGGGCCCCGGACCCCGCCCCGGCGACCGGGCCCCGGACTGCACGGGCCTCACCTCGCCGATCGCCGCCATCCCGCTGCGCCTCGGTGACCTCCTGCGCGAGCGCGAACACGTCCTGCTGCTGTACGGGACCGGCCTCGACGAACTCGCCCGGACGGCACGGGAGTCCTCCGGCGGCCGGGTCGGGACGTGCGTCGTTCTGCCCGCCGGTACCCCGCCCGACACCCCGGCGGGCCCGGCCGCACTGCCGACCTACCACGACACCGCCGGCGAGTTCGCCCGGATGTACGCAGCCGAAGCGCCGACCGCGTTCCTCGTCCGCCCCGACGGATACCTCGGCGCCCGCCTCTCCCCGCCGGCCCCGCGGCAGCTGGCCGCACACCTCGCGGCCGTCTTCGCCCCGCCCGCCGGGACCTGACCGGCCGGCACCACGCCCCGGCGCCCCTGCCGGTACCACGCCCCGGCCGGTACCGGTCCCCGGTCAGGCCTGCGACCCGGCCCGTGCGGCCTCCCGGCGCTGCCGCTTGCCCAGCGGAGCCAGCGACAGGTCCTGGGCCTGCGAGCGCAACTGCTTGAAGCCGTAGCCGCGTTCCGTCAGCCAGCTCTCCGCGGCCAGCTCCGCGCGCGCCGTGGCGTCGAGGATGTCCTCCTCCGCCTCGCCCGATTCCAGGAAACGGAAGGTGAAGAAGGGACGGGCCGCCAGGTCGTACGTGAGGTGCCCCACGGCGGTGAACTCCGCGCGCAGCATGTCGTGCTCGGGCGCCGCCGCGAGAAGCTCGGCCCGCTGGCCGTCGGTCAGGCCGTCGAACGCGCCGCGGACGGTGATGCGGAAGGTACGGGTGCTCATCCGGGCAGCCTAGGCCGGACGCTCCGTCCCGCGCATCCGGATATCGCCCCGTCCGCCCGGCCCGATTTTTGGATTGCCGACGATCCTCAATACGATCCGGCGATGATCACAAGAAAACGGCTTGCGGCCCGGGCCTGCGGCCTGTTCGCCGCACTGGCCGTCGGCCTCTTCCCGGCGAGCGCCACGGCCGCCGACGAACCGACGGCGAAGGAACCACCCAAGGTCGACCTGGTCCTGGACGTCAGCGGCTCCATGCGGGCCAACGACATCGACGGCGGGTCCCGGATGGCCGCCGCGAAGCAGGCTTTCAACGAGGTCATCGACGCCGTGCCCGCCGAAGTGCGCCTCGGTATACGGACCCTGGGCGCCGACTACGCGGGTGACGACCGGACCCTCGGCTGCAAGGACACCAAGCAGCTGTACAAGGTCGGCCCCCTCGACCGGACCGAGGCCAAGACCGCCGTCGCGACGCTCGTCCCGACCGGCTGGACCCCGATCGGGCCGGCCCTGCTCGGCGCCGCCCAGGACCTCGAGGGAGGCAACGCCACCAAGCGGATCGTGCTCATCACGGACGGCGAGGACACCTGCGCCCCGCTCGACCCGTGCGAAGTGGCCCGCGACATCGCCGCCAAGGGCATCCACCTGGTCATCGACACCCTCGGCCTGGTCCCGGACGCCAAGACCCGGGCCCAGCTGACCTGCATCGCCGAGGCCACCGGCGGTACGTACACCTCGGTCCAGCACAAGGCCGAGCTCTCCGGCAGGGTCCGCCAACTCGTCGACCGGGCCGCAGACCCGGTCGTCAACCCGGTGGCGACCGAAGGCGCGAAGCAGTGCGCGGGCGCCCCGCAGCTGAAGGCCGGCCTCTACAGCGACCGCGAGACCTTCGGCGAGCACCGCTGGTACCGGGTGGACGTCCTCCCGGGCCAGGAGCTGCGCGTCTCGGTGAGCATCGGCGCCGACCGGGCCGTCAACAACGACTACGGCGTGCTGCTGCGCGCCACGACCGTCCACGGGCGGGAGATCGTACGCGGCTCGGAGGCCGGCGACGGGCGTACCGACGTCCTCTCCACCGGCCTGCGCTACCCCAAGGCGGAGGTCGACGACTCCGACTCCGACTCCGACGCGAAGCCCGCGGCGGAGACCGTCTGCCTCCAGGTCAGCAACTCCTTCTCCGCGCCCGCGTCCGTCAAGACCACCCCCGGCATGCCCGTCGAGCTGACCATCGACCTGGTCGACGGCCCGGACGGCACCTCCGACGCGGCGGCCTTCGGCCTCGGCCGCGGCTGGTGGACGCTGGCCGTGCTGGTGCTGGCCGGACTGCTGGCAGGCCTGGTGTGGGGATGGATCTCGCGCTGGCGCATCTCCGTCTGGAGGACCAACTGATGCGTACCGTACGCACACTGACCGCGGGCCTGCTCGCGGCGGCCGCCGCCCTCGCGGTGGCCGGTACGGCCGCCGGCCCGGCCTCCGCGGACACCCCGTCGCCGAGCGCCACCGCCGGCAAGGGCGGGACCGGCACGGAGGCCGCCCCCACCGAGGCGGGCACGAGCTTCCGGACCGCCGCCCCGTTCCGGCCCGGCCAGAAGGCCACGGCGGGCGCCTCCAGCGGCGACTACCTCTACTGGGCGCTTCCGGTCGACGCCCAGCAGCGGGTCACGGTCAAGGCCACGGTCACCCTGCCCGAGTCCGCCGCCCGGCACGGCACCTCGACGTGGCAGCTCGACGTGTACGACGGCCTCCGCCGCCGACAGGCCTGCACCTACGGCGCCCAGAGCCGGGCGGCGGCCAAGGAGGCCGCCTCCGTCGAACTGTCCTGCACCCTGCGCACGGTCCGCGCCGGTGCGGAGCCGTGGGCCAATGACCCGCTGCCGGGCAGCTACTACGTCCGGCTGACGGTCGTGGACCTGCCGGAGGAGGACCTCGGTCTGCCGGTGCGCGCGGCCGTCGAGGCCGGCGTACAGGAGGAGGGCGGCGCCTTCGCGGTGGACGGGGCCCTGGCCGAGCCGCTGGTCGCCGGGACGGTGACCGGCTCCCTGCGCGAACCGGAGGACGGCTGGTCCGGCGGCCGGTGGTCGGACCGCTGGCTCTGGACCGCGGCCGGTGGGGTGCTCGGCGCTCTCGCGGGCATCTTCGGGTACTCCCTGACGCGCGGCACGGGCCGCCCCTCCCGGGTGCCGCCCGGCGCCTGACCCGGCTCCCCGGCCGGTCTTCCGCCCCCGGCGGACGGCCGGCGGCCGACGGGAGCGGCAGGGTGGTCACGGCACCGGCCGTGACCACCCTGCGCGGGCCGCGTCCGGCAGCGGGCACTGGGCCATGCGGGGACGGGCCCCTCAAGGCCTCCCGGCCCCGTCCGAAGGAGAGGGAGGCCGCGACCGGGCACCGGCACGGAAGCGGCCGCCTCCTGACGACCGCTCACCTTCCGCCGGCGTCCGTGCCCGCCCGCCGGACGGCCCAGGACACCGGCCGGCGGGCACCGCACGGCCCGCCTCAGCCGAGGCGGGTGAGCCTGGTACCGAACGAGGGCTCGGCCAGGGCTCCCTTGACGGCCACCGGGACGCTCCGGGCGCCGTCGCCCTCACCCGCCGTCAGCACACCGACCTCCGTGCCGTCCTTCGCGGTGTGCGGCAGCGGCGAGGCACCGGGCTTCAGCGACAGCTTGAACTGCTGGCCCGGCATGCTGATCACGTCCAGGTCCTTGACGGCCACGAGCGCAGTGCGCCCGCCGAGCCCGTCGTCCACGTGGCCGACGACATCACCCTTGCGGACGAGCGGGGTGGAGGCGAGGGCCGTCCGCACCGACTCGATGATCTTCTTGCTGTTGGCCTTCACCAGGGCCAGGCTGTTGAGGGCGTCCTTGTCGGGAGCGGGCGCGCGTTGCTCCATCAACGAGCCGATGATCAACTGGTCCTTGTCGCCGACCGTCTTGTACGCCGCCCACACGAAGGTCCCGCCGGCGGGCGTGCTGGAACCGGTCTTGATGCCGCGGATGCTCAGGCCCGACTCCGTGAGCAGGTGGTTGTTGTTGACGAGCTTCTCGCCAAGTCCCTTGATGGGGGCCTCGGGCAGGGCGACGATCGCGCGGAACGCCTCGTCCTTCATCACCGCCTCGGCGAGCTTCAACTGGTCGGTGGCGGTGCTGACGGTGCCCGCGTCCAGCCCGCTCGGGTCGGTGTACGTGGTGTCCTTCATCCCGAGTTCCCGGGCGGCGGCGTTCATCTTCTCGACGAACGCGGCCTCGGAGTCGGTGCCCGTGTCCCAGCGCGCCAGCAGGCGGGCGATGTTGTTGCCCGAGGGGATCATGAGCATCTTCAGCATGTCCTGCTGGCTGAACTTCGAGCCGGCCGTGAGGCCGGTGATCCGGGACTCGTGCTCGGAGTTGCCGTCCGCCACGGCCTTCGCGTCCACCGTGATGTCCGGACCCGGATCGGCCTTGCGCAGCGGGTGGTTCTTGAGGATCACGTAGGCCGTCATGATCTTGGCGACGCTGGCCGTCGGGACGGGCTTCTGCTCCCCGAAGGTCGCGACGTCGCCGGAGCCGACGACGCGAACGGCGCCCTGGCCCTTGGCGGGCCACGCCAGGGAGACCTGCCCGTCGACGGTGTGGTCGGTCTCGGCGGCGACGAGCCGGGGGTCGGGCAGGGGCCGCAGCATCTGGCCGCCGATGCAGGCACCGACGAGCAGCAGCAGGATCGGCGTCCACACCTTGACGCGCCGCAGCACGGTCCGGCGCGGGGTCTCCGCCGGGGGAGGGGTGTTGGTGAGCTCGGCCAGCAGGTCCAGCGGGGGCAGCGGCTGTGGTGCGGGGGCCTGCGGCCTGGCCTGGGGGTGAGCCTGGGGCCGGGTGTGCGCGGTGACGGGCGGCGCGGCGTCGGGTTCCTTGAGCGGGACGAACCGACTGGTCCGCTCGGGGTCCGGATCCGGAGCCCGGCCGGAGTCCTCCTCCCGGGCCGCGGCCCACGAGGGCACCTTCCGAGCGCCGTCCTCGGGCCGGGGCCCGGGCTCCGCCTCGGCGGTCGTCCTGGGCTCGGGCGACGCGGCACCGGACACGCGCCCCGCGCCGTCCGCGGCCTCGGGCTTCGGCTTGGCCGCCGTGGCACCGGGCACGCGCAGGACCTGGGTCCGCGAGTTCCCGGCCTCGGGCTCGGGCTCGTCCTCGGCCTTCGGCTCGGTCGCCTTGGGCTCGGGCACGCGCAGGACCTGCGTCCGCGAATCCTTCGCCGCGTCCGCGTCCGCGTCCGCGTCCGGGTCAGTGTCCTTGGCCTCGGGTTTCGGCTTGGCGGCCTTCCTGGCTTCGGGAGTCGCGGTGCCGGGCACGCGCAGGATCTGCGTCCGCGAATCCTTGTCGGCGCCCGCGCCCGCGCCCGCGCCCGCGTCCTCGTCGTCGGGCTCCGGCTTGGCGGCCTTCCTGGAGTCGGGCGTTGCGGTACCGGGCACGCGCGGGGCCCGGGTCCGCGAGTTCTCGCCCTCGGGCTCCGCCTCGGCGGACGCCTTGGTCTCGGGCGCCCTGGGGTCGGGTGCTGCGGTGTCCGGTACGCGCAGGACCCGGTTGCGCGGCTCCTCCGCGTCGGTCTCGTCCTCGGTCTCGGCCTCGCTGTCCGGTTCGTCGGCGGCGGGTGCGGGTGCGGCGGGAGCCTGCGCCCGGGTCTCCGCTGCCCGTGCTTCGGATGCGGGCTTGGTGTCGTGCGGCTGTGATTCCCCGGCGTCCGCCCCCTCGGCGGCACCCTCCGGCCGGCTTTCCGTCTCCGCCCCGGTGCCGGCCGCCGGAGAGTCCTGCGCCGCCTCGGCCTCAACCTCGGCAGCGGGCCGCGCGTCCGTGTCCTGCGGCTCCTGCGCCCCGGTCGGTCCGGGCTCCGAAGAGCCCGCGGAGTCCGAGGAGCGCGTCGAGTCGTCCGTCTCCGTCTCCGTCGCCGTGCCCGTGTCCGTCTTCGTGCCGGCCCCCGCGTCCGCCGCCGCGGACTCCGGCTCTGCGGGCGACGCCGTCTTCTCGGGGCCCTCCCCCGTGACGGTGGTTCCCTCGCTCTTCGGGTCGTCCGAGGAACCGCCCGTCACCGTTACCGCCTTCATCCAAGCCCCGCCTTGCCGCTCACACTGTGCAGATACCGTGCGGCGAGGCACTGAGAGGGCCCCGCCACACTGCTAGATGCGGGCCGCGCACCGCACGTTCCCCCGGACCGATCTTGTGACCGTTCGGTCATATTCGGTGAGTACGGCTACTCATGACCGCGCCGTCCGCCCCGCGGACGATGGACCGCAACACCACCGCCCGCACCATCGAACGGGGCCGTCCATGCTCAGCCGAATCGCCACCGCCCTGGTCCCCGCCTTCGGGCGGCTGACCGTCACCGCCGATCCCGGTGCCCGGCCCGCCACCGGCTCCATCCTCGTGGCCAACCACACCTCCCTCGCCGACCCCGCCGTCGTGGTCGCGGCGTTGCGCCGGCACGGGATCGAGCCGGTCATCCTGGCCACCGCCGGACTGTGGCGCGTGCCGCTGCTCGGTCCGGCCCTGCGGCGCGAGGGGCACATCGCCGTGCACCGCGGGACCGCCCGCGCCGCGGACTCCCTGGACGCCGCCGCGGTCGCTCTCGCCTCGGGCCGCAGCGTGCTGCTGTACGGCGAGGGAAGGCTGCCGGCGCGGCGCGACGCGGGGGAGTCCGCTCCCGGCCCCTTCCGCAGCGGTCTGGCCCGTCTCGCCGCCGCGACCGGAGCCCCCGTCGTCCCGGTGGGCCAGGCCGGCTCCCGCCGCCTGTGCTCGGGCAGTGGCGCCAAGCAACTCGCCGGGGTCTTCACGGCGCCGCTGCGCCGGCCCTGCCTCCACGTGCACATCGGTTCGCCGCTGCACCTCCCCGACCGGGTTCCGGAGGCGACCGACCGCGCCCGTGAGGCCGTCACCGCGGCCTGGCGCACCGCCGCGTCCGCCGTCGGGGAGGACGCCCGCGCGGCGGCCCTATGACGGCTCGGCGGTGACGGTGGACTGCCCTCAGAGGAGCGGCTTCTCGAAGCTGAAGGCGGTCACGGCCATCCGCTCACGGAAGTAGAAGCGGTGCGCGTCGGTCCGCTGGGTGCCGGAGTCCAGGGTCAGGGCGGTGCACCCGGCGGCCCTGGCGTGCTGTTCCAGGTGTGCGAGCAGTGCGCGGCCCACACCGGTGGAACGGGACGCGGCCGAGGTGACCAGATCGTCGACGTAGAGCTTGCGGACCATGGACGTGGTGGCGACGACGCGCCAGCCCGCCGCGCCCACGCACACCCCGTCCGTGTCGTAGGCCGCCGTGAAGCGCAGCCCCTGGCCCTGCCCCTCCGCGAGGACCGAGAGGAAGAGCTCCTCGGTAAGGTGGGGACGCAGTTCGAGCAGCACGGGAAGCAGGTCGGCGGTGAGCCGGGCGTCGCCGGACTCCAGGTCGATGATCTTCATGCGGGCAGCGTAACCGGACGCACCGCGGCGGGCGGCGCGGCGGCAGGGCGGACGCGGACCGCGGTTGTCGGACCCCGGCCCTACTCTTGATCACGTGAGCCCGACCCCAGACGACTTCGCCCCCGAACGCTCCCTCGCCGAGATCAACGCCGACATCCGCTGTCTCTTCGCGCGCGCCGAAGGCCGCCTCTCCGACGCCGAGCGCATCCGCCACGCCGCACTGCTCCAGGAATGGGCCACGGCCGTGCGGGCCTCGGTGGTCCCGGCAGCCTAGTGCTGTGACCGCAGAGATTCACGGGGTCGCGGCGCCCGGACACGGCACCTCGCCGTGTCGTCGGACCACGCGCGTACGTCCCGTACAAGCCGCGGCCCTCCGCCGTGCGATCCACCGCACCGGACACCGCGACCCGGCACACCTTTAAGAACGCTCACAGCACTGGGCGCGCCCCGGCGCGGTGTTCTCCGACGGGTCGATCGTGCTCTGCGCACAGGACACCCGGTCGTTCTGGCTTCTGGTGACCACGGGACCGCAGCGTGGCCGGGGGTGGCTGGTCGCCGACGCGGGCGCCAGCCCCGTTCCCGACGGCGAGCCCGCCCGGAGGGAGTGGGCGAGGAACAGGCGGGCCGTCCGACGGTCCGTCGGAGGCGCGGGCACGGGCTGCTCAGACGGCGCCGCGCGCCGGCCGGGTGAGGAGCCGCCGGAGCCAGCGGGTGCGGGCCTCGCGGGCGTCCCGGCTGAGGGCCGCCTCCGGTGCGAAGGTGTCGAAGCCGTGGAACGCCCCGGGCCACACGTGCAGTTCGGCCCGGCCGCCCGCCTGCCAGATCGCGTTGGCGTAGGCCACGTCCTCGTCCCTGAGCGTCTCCGCCGATCCGACGTCGATATAGGCGGGGGGCAGCCCGGACAGATCCGTGGCCCGCGCGGGTGCCGCGTACGGCGGCACGTCCGCGGTGCCGTACAGGTCGCCGAGCAGCGCCCGCCACGCCGTCGCGTTGGAGGTCCGGTCCCAGACGTCCACACCGGCCATCTGCCGGCTGGAGACGGTTGCGGCGCGGTCGTCGAGCATGGGACACAGGAGCAGTTGCCCGATGGGTGCGGGCCCGCCCCGGTCGCGGGCGAGCAGGGCGAGCGCGGCGGCGAGGCCGCCACCGGCGCTCTTCCCGCCGATGACGAGGCGTTCCGGGTCGATGCCCAGGTCGGCCGCGTGCGCGGCCACCCAGGTGAAACCGGCGTAGCAGTCCTCCACCGGCCCGGGATGCCGTACCCGGGGTGCCAGCCGGTACTCGACGGAGATCACGGCCATCCCCAGCGGGAGGGCCCATTCGCGGAGCAACCGCGGGAGCACGGAAGGGGCGTTGCCCATGATCATGCCGCCGCCGTGCATGTAGTACAGCAGGGGCAGCGGCCCGCCCAGCCCGGCGGGGCGCGCGCTCAGCAGGGTCACGTCGGGCTCGCCGGGCGGCCCCGGCACGCACAACTCGTCGACCTCGAACCGGCCGCCGTCCCGGAGCTCCCCGACGGTCGGCCGCGGCCGTACGGCGGCGTCCCGCTCCTGCAGTGCCGCCAGGTTCTCCGGAGTCAACGGCTCCGCGACCGGCCCGCCCCCCAAGGCCGCCAGTGCCACGGCGAGTTCGGCATCGATCAACGGCGGCGCACACCGCGCCGCGGAGCCGGAACGGGAGCCGGAACCGGGCAGGTTTCCCATGAGATCCATCCGCCCAGTCAACCACCCCTCGCCCGGCTGCGGGCGCCCGCCGCCGCGCGGGCCCGCAGCCGGCGTTTGTCCGGTTTTCCCCGCGCGGTGAGCGGGATCTCCCGTACCCAGAACACGGTCGTGGGCCGGTGGGCCCGGGCCAGGGACCGTTCCGCCAGGTCGCAGGCCTCGTCGGCCGCCGCCGGACCCGGTGCGCAGCCCGCCGCCGGGACCAGGAAGGCGCACACCTCCTCGCCGGTGGTGTCGCTGTGCCGGCCCACCACCGCGGCCTGCGCCACGGCGGGATGCCGGGCCAGCGCCGCCTCGACCGGCACGCAGTACACGTTGTCCCCGTCGACCATCACCACGTCCACGGCCCGGTCGTCGAGGTACAGGTAGCCGTCCGCGTCGAAGTGCCCGAGGTCCCCGGTCCGCAGCCAGCCGTCCCGCAGCACCTCGGCCGTCGTCCCGGGCCGGCCCCAGTAGCCGGACATCATCGCCGCCGACCGGGTCCACACCTCGCCAGTGCGTCCGGCAGGCACCGCCCCGCCCCGCCCGTCGCGGACCTCGGCCTCCACCCCCTCCACGGGCCGTCCGACCGACCCCAGCAGCTCCGGCCGCCCGCCCACCGCGGCATCGTGGTCGGCCGGGGTCAGCCGGCAGATCACCCCCGCCTCGTTCGTGCCGTACCCCTGCCGCCACCGGCCGCCCCAGCGCGTCACCGCCTCCCGCAGCCGTTCAGGGTGGACCGGGGAGTCCCCGTACGAGACCACCTCCAGCCCCGGCACCCCGTGGGCGGTCACCGGATCGTCCAGCAGCCGGTACACCATCGACGTCGTCAGGTACGTGGACACCGGCCCCAGCCGCCGGCAGGCCGCCGCGAACTCCCGAGTCCCGAAGGGTTCGAGGATCTCCACCCGGCCGCCGGCCCGGAACTGCTCCAGGCAGCGGCCGCCGGACCGCTGTGCGAGCGAGGTCACCGACAGGTAGCGGGTCCTCGCCCAGCCCGCAGGCCGTACGGAGTTCCGCGCGGCCATCGCACCGAAGGTCGACGCCACCCCCTTGGGCCGTCCAGTCGTCCCACCGGTGTACGTCACCCGCGCCACGTCGTCGTCCCGCGCCCCCACCGGCACCGGCACGGCCGCGCGCCGACCGGCCCGCCGGAGCGCCTCGTCCAGGTCCAGCCGGAGCGCGCCCGTACCGGGCACCGGCACGTCGTGCACCACCAGGTCCGGCCGGCAGTCCCGCAGGACGAAGTCCAGCCCGTACAGCGCCGGTCCGGCGACGACCTGCGTCAGCCGCGCACCCAGCAGATGCGCGGCGATCCGTACCAGCAGCACCTCCGGCCGGTTCGTGCCCGCCACACAGGCCAGTCCCGAGCCGCGCCCGATCCCCGACTCGGCCAGCACCGCGGCGAGCCGCCGAGCCGCGTCGAGCACGTCCCGGAACGACAGCACCACAGGGCCGGATCCGAGCGCGGGCCGCCCGGAGTTCCTCTCGAACGCCTCGACCAGCTCCGTGACATACCGCGCGGCCACCACGTGCGATCCGCCTCTCCCCGTACCGAGGGTGACCGTACGGTCACCCCTGCCGTGCGGCCCCCCACCACACCGGCGGCCCACTGCACGGAAGGACGGCCCAGCGGCATCATGGGCGGCATGACGACCGAATCCCGTGCTCGTTCATTCAGCTCCGCAGCGGCACGCTACGCCGCGAGCCGCCCCTCGTATCCGCCCGAGCTCTTCGACACGCTGGCGGAACTGGCCGGCTTTCCCCTGGCCGGCGCCCGAGTCGCCGACGTGGGCGCGGGTACGGGAATCGCCACGTCCCTGCTTCAGGCGCGCGGTGCCCGCGTGGTCGGGGTGGAACCGGGTGAGGGCATGGCCGCCGAGTTCCGGCGCCGTAACCCCCGTACCCCGCTGGTGCGCGCGGACGGCAACAGGCTGCCGCTGTCCTCCGGATGCCTGGACCTGCTGACGTACGCGCAGTCCTGGCACTGGACCGATCCGGACCGCGCCGTTCCGGAGGCGCTGCGGGTACTGAGGCCCGGCGGCGCGCTCGCCATCTGGCACAACGACCCCGACGTCACCGTCGGATGGATCGCGGAGCAGCAGGCGCGCATCGAGGCCCGGTTCGGGCCCGGCTGGTACATCAACGAACGCGCCCGCTCGCAGGCCGGGCTGCGGTTCACCGACCGTCACCTGTCGTGGTCGCGCAGGGTCCCGGTCGACACGCACCTGGCCAAACTGTCCACCCATTCCCTCTTCCTCGTCGGCGAGCCCGGGACGGACGGTTTCCTGGCCGACGAACGGACCCTGCTGATCCGGCACTTCCCCGACGGCTGGGTGGAGGAGCACTACGTGGTCGAACTGAACGTGGCGGTCAGGGGAGGGTGAGGGTGAGGGTGACGAGCTGACGAGCGTGGCGGCATGCCGCCGATCGGGTGAAGCACCGGAACCCGCCGTCGCCCCGCCCGTTGATCAAGACGCTCACCCCCATGCACTCGTGCGACACAAGGACCCTTGATGCTCAAGAAGATTATGGCCACCGCCGCCGCCACCGCATCCATCGTCGGCGCGGGCGCCGCCGTGGCCGCCCCGGCCCTGGCCATCGGCAACGACAACGGGATCAACACCGTCAACGGCAACGGCGCCCAGCAGATCTACGGCAACCAGAAGACCCACGGCGACCAGAGCCCGCAGCTCGGCCTGGTCCAGGGCACGCTGAACAAGCCCTGCATCGGTCTGCCGGTGAAGGTCAACGCCCAGTCCCTGGTCGCGCTCATCGCCAACGTCGGCGTCCAGGACATCAACGTCCTCTCCAACCCGCAGAACCAGCAGTGCACCGAGAACTCCACCCAGGCCAAGGGCGACGAGCCGCTCTCGCACATCCTGGACAACATCCCGGTCCTGTCGGGCAACGTCTCGTCCGGCAGCTGACGAGTTCCCTCGTACGAGCCGGGGCCTCCGACGCCTGCGCGAGTGCCCACGGGGCCCCGGCTTGTTCCACCCGGATCCGCCGATCCGGCCTTCGAACGGCGCGCGGCGGCCGCACGGCCGCCGACGTGGGCACCGATCTCCACACCACAGAGCCTCCGCCCGACCGGGCCGGAGGCTCTGTCGCGATCCGCCGCCGCAGCCGTCAGAAGGGCCTGGCCGGCAGGTACTTCCCGGCCGGCGTGATGACGGAGCGCCCACCGCCCTCGGGATCGGCGGCCTTCCACCGTAGAGCCGAAGCCGATCGCGCTGATGATGCCGTCCCCGAACTGTGCGTGGACCAGGGCCTTCAGGGTCGTGCCGTAGACCCGGAGCATCTCGTGGAAGCGGTGGATCGTCGGATCCGTCGGGACGCCGCCCGGGACCGACCCGCGGGTCGGGACGGTCCGCAGCAGGCGTACCACGTCCTCGTCCAGGTCCAGCAGCCGGGCGAGGCGAACTCCGTCCAGTCCCTCACCGAAATCGTCCGACGCACCTCACTGGCCACCGTCCTGCCCGACGCCGTCGCCCACGACCATCCGCACCTCCGCCCGGTCGCCCTCGGCCCGGCGCTGCCCTCCCGCACCGTCACCGTGCTGACCACCCACCGGGTCCGCACCCGCGGTCATCCCGCCGCGGAGTGACCGCGGTGATCGTGCTGCGGCGCCGCGACGTGTGAACCGGCCGCGGGGGGTCCCATCCGGTAGCTTCGGTTCCATGACCACTGAGCCGCAGAGCTTCGAGATCCTGGTGGTGCCCGAGCACATCGAGAACCTCCGTGGGGCCTCCCCGGCGGACCGCGCACTGAGGTCGGCCGTGGTCGAGGCGACCGGCGAGCAGGGGTCCTCCGGATATCCCCGCTACCGGGGGCAGGGCGTCGAGGCCGACATCGACCCCGCCACGCGCACCATCGAGGCCCTGCTCATCGACGGCGCGGAGCTGGACTACGGGCTGATCGCCATGATCGCCCCCGAGGACCGGGGCCGGGACGCCCGCCGTACGTAGGGGGCCACCTCGGGGTGGACCCGGGCGTGGAGTCACCGCCCGGACGGCAGGGTCCGGCCGGACCCGTGCGGGGGCCGGGCCGGACCCGTGCGGTGCGGGCGGTGACGCATCCGTGCGGTGCGGGCGGTGACGCATCCGCCTCGGCCGGAAGGGCTCGGCGCTCTCGGCAGGCCAGGCGCAGCAGCTCTACCGGGTGGCGGGGCCCGGGCCCACCTGGCCAACGTCGACAACAACCGTGTGCACCGTGAGTGGTGCACCGGGGCTGGCGGCGGCGGGTGCTGTGGCGTCAGCCCCGCCGGTGGGCGGTCAGGAGCAGGTACTCCCACTCCATGACGCCATCCGCGGTGTGTTCGGCGGCGAGGGCGTCGAGCGCCGCGTCCAGGGCGGCGACCTTCTCCGGATCGTCGCCCACCGCGCGGTACACGGCCATGGTCGGCCCGTAGCAGGCCTTGAAGAACTCCCTGAAGTCCGGCGGGTTCTTGAAGAGGGTCACGGTGACCGTCCGGCGGTGGGCGACGACATCGGTGACCGCGTCGCCGAGCAGCTCGTGGACGTACTCCTCGTTCCCCCAGAGCGGCGGCGGCTGCACACCGGGTGGGGGCGGTGGGGCGTACGGCTTCATCGTCGCGAACAGCCGTCCGACGAAGCCCTCGGGGGTCCAGTTGATCAGCCCGACCGTGCCGCCGGCCCGGCACACGCGCAGCATCTCGTCGGCTGCGGTGCGGTGGTGCGGGGCGAACATGATGCCGAGGCAGGACATGACGACGTCGAACTCGCCGTCCGCGAAGGGCAGCGCCTCGGCGTCCGCCTCCCGCCACTGAAGCTGCGCGCCCTGCACGGCGGCCAGGTGCCGCCCGACCTCCAGCAGTTCAGGGGTCAGGTCGGACGCCACGACGTCGGCCCCGGCCAGAGCGGCCGGGATGGCGGCGTTGCCGGAGCCCGCCGCGATGTCGAGAACCCGGTCACCGATCTGGATCCCGCACTCCTTCACCAGCAGCGGCCCCAGCGGGGCCACGACGTGGGAGGCCACGGACGGGTAGTCGCCCATGGCCCACATCGCACGGTGCTTGGCCTTCAGCCTGTGGTCGGCCTGCTGCGCCTCGTTCGCATCGGTCATGACAGCCGTCCTCCAGCGCTCGAAGCGGTCCTTCCCCGAGACTAGGGACAATGCGCCGGACCGGCCCGCCGACGGGGCCACCCGGGTACCGGCGCCCCGCCGGCCGGGTCGGTCACGGCCTGAGCCCGCCGAAGTCGCGCGCGAAGCCCTCACGGAAGCCGGGCCGTTCCAGCGCGGCCTCGAAGGCCCGTGCCGCGCGGGCGAGCGCGGTCGCGTTCTCCTGGGCGGCGGTGAGTTCGGCGAGGTACGCGCGCAGGCTCAGTCCGCGGTCGGCGGCGAGTACGGCGAGCCGGTCGCGCACATCGGTGTCGACCTCGACGGTGGTGGTGTCGGCCATCCTCCGAGTATGCGCGTCCGGGGCCCGGCCGGGGGCCCGTTCGCCCGGCCGGTACCCCGCCGCCCGGCGGGCTATCCGGCCCAGCGTCCGGTCAGGAAGGTGATGGCCACCGTGGTGCACAGCGGCCCGGCGACGTACAGGTAGGCGCTTCGCACCCGGGGGCGGCGCAGGCTCCAGCCGGCGAGGGCGATCCACAGCGGCCACCACAGCAGGGTGGAACGGGGTACGGAGGTGTACCAGTAGGAGGTACCCAGCGCCCACAGGGTGAGCGCGATGTAGAGCGCCTCGGGCCAGTGCCGGCCCCGTACCAGTACGGCCAGGAGGACCACGCCGGTCACCATCGCCAGGAGTTCCGCCTGCCACATCAGGGCGTAGCCCGTGGGCTGGGTGTGTCCGAAGGCGGCCGTCCAGGTGTGGGACCAGGCCTCCCACGGCAGGTGGAACTCCCGGTACCAGCCGCGCTCCTGGGAGTGCTTCCAGGCCATCCAGTCCCCGGTCCACGTATGCAGGTACCAGCTGTGGAGCAGTGGGGGGAGGGCCGGCAGGAACAGCCAGGGGGCCCTGAGCCAGGCAGCGCGGGTCCGGGCGGCCAGCAGGAAGTGGAGGGCGAGCGCGGCCGCGAGGAAGAGTCCGGTGACTCGTACCGAGCAGGCCAGGCAGGTCAGGACGGAAGCGGTGGCCCAGCTGTGGCGCTGCGCAGCCAGCCAGGCGGGCAGGGCGAGCGCAAGGAAGAGGGACTCGGTGTAGCCGGCGGCGAGGAACACCGCGCAGGGCGAGACCAGCAGGAAGGTCACGGCGCGGGGGCCGCCTTCGGGGTCGCCCAGCCGGTCGCGGGCGATGCGGGCGAGGGCCAGGACGGCGACGCCTCCCGCGACGAAGGAGATCAGTGCTCCGGAGGCGGCCCAGGAGGGGACGACCGTGTGCGCGGCGCGCAGGACCAGCGGGAAGCCCGGCAGGAAGGCCTCCCGGTTGTCCCAGCCGACCGTCCAGGGGCCGGTGGCGTTGGGGAAGTAGCCCTCCTCGGCTATGCGGAAGTAGAACACCCAGTCCCAGCGCTGCCAGGGCGTGAGCAGCGACGCGGGCCGGTGGCTGTCGCCGTCGGCGGGGAACAGCCGGCCGACGGCGCCCGCGGTGGCCCAGATGCCGACGCGGGTCAGCAGGTAGAGCCACAGCACCTCGCGGTCGGCCGGCCCGAGTCGGCGCAGGACCGGGAGCGGGCGGCGGCGGGGGGCCGGTGCAGGGCCCGTGGGGGCGGGCCGCGAGCGGGGGGCCTCGGCCGGTCGGTGCGAGGCTGAAACGGACATGAGGGGATCTCCAGGCCGGCTGAGGGTGTGCGGAACCGCCGGCCGGGGTTTCCGGGCCGGTGTCCGCGGGCGGTGACGGGGGCGGTGACGGGAGTGTGGTGAGAGCGGGACGGGGGCGGGGTGGGTACGGATGCGCGGCGGGTGCGGTGGGTCTCGGCCCGACCGGACCGGCGGTTGCTACCGCGGCGGTTGCGTGCTGGTGCTGGAGGGGGGCGGCGAGCCGGGGTACGCCGAACTCCGGGGCGGGGTGGCGCTCGTCGTCGCGGTGGCCTCGCCGGTGCCCGCGGTTGCGCTGGGCGGGGACGGGGAGGTCCTGGTGGTCGGCGCGGAGGGGAGCGCAGACGTCGCCACGGTGGTCGGCAGGGAGGTCGGCAGGGAGGTCGGCAGATCGGAGGGCGGTACGGGAGAGGGCGTGGTGGCCGGGAGCGTCGGCCGGCCGGTGTCCTGCGGCAGGAACGCGGCCAGCGCCGCGCCGGATCCGCCGAGCAGCAGACAGCAGGCGGCGGCGATGCCAGCGATCCGGCGCCGCCGGACCCGTTCGCCGTGGTGCTCGATGACGGAGACGGGCGGGAGCGTGGCCGCGGACTGCCCGGCGGAAGCCGCGGCGCGGAAGGCCGACCGCAGCGGGTCGGGGGACTCAGGCATCGGGAGTCTCCTCGGTGCGCGGTTCCTGCAGATGATGTGAGAGGGCGGCCCGGCCGCGGGAGAGGTGTGTCTTGACCGTGCTGGCGGACAGTGAGGTCTCGGTGGCGATCTGTTCGACCGTCAGGTCGCACAGGTAGTGCAGCGCCATCGTGCGGCGCTGCTTCAGCGGAAGCTGCCGCAGCGCTTCGACGAGGGCTACCGCCTCGGGTTCGGGACCCTCGACGTGCGGTGCGGGAGCACTGCGCCGCCAGGCGTCGGCGGACCTCCGGCGCACGCGCCAGCGGCTGACCGCGAGCCGCCACGCGACGGTGCGGATCCACGCCTCCGGCCGGCCGTCCCGGTCCAGCTGGCTCCGGCGCCCCCATCCCCGGACGAAGGCCTCCTGCACCACGTCCTGCGCCTCGTGGTGATCACCGAGCATCACGTACAGCTGTCCAGTGAGCCTTCCCGCCGCTTGTGCGTAGAACGCTTCGAACTCCTCGACGGTCAAAAATCGCTCCCGAATCCATGTATCCCTCTCACCGGGCATACGCCCGGCGCACCGCATCCGGTCGACATCGAACGACAGGAACTTCTGTGACTGCGGTCACATGGCGGGCGGCCCGCTCATCGTCGCGCCGAGCCGCGCCGGGCCGCGCCGGGCCGCGCCGGGGACGGCGGCGCCACGAGCCCGGCAGGGCCAGGCGGGGGCCCGGTGGGTGAGGCGGCGCGGGGGCGGGGGAGGGCCCGGCAGGCATCCGCCGGGGCGCGGGCGGCGCCCGGAACGGCGGAAGGGCCCGGATCCACACAAGGATCCGGGCCCTTCCGGGCAGTAGCGGGGACAGGATTCGAACCTGCGACCTCTGGGTTATGAGCCCAGCGAGCTACCGAGCTGCTCCACCCCGCGTCGGTGGACCTCACCCTACGGCATCCGGGGGACGGTCCTCGATGCATTTTCGGGCCGTCCTGCCCGGCAAGTCCGTACAAGGGCGAAATCCCGCCGCGCAGGCGTGATCATTCCCCCTGGTGACAGTGCGTGCGTGCGTGTACCTTCTCCGGTAGCTGTCGTGGTTCCAAGTGCCTTGCCCGCGCCTTCCGGTGTGGGCAGTTTTGCTGTGTTGTGCCGTAGGACCAGGGCGATCACCTCCGTTCTCCACGCGGTGTGGAGGACGTACGTCAACGGGAAGGCATGGACATGGCTACGGGAACCGTGAAGTGGTTCAACTCGGAAAAGGGCTTCGGCTTCATCGCCCAGGACGGCGGCGGCCCGGACGTCTTCGCCCACTACTCGGCGATCAACGCCACGGGCTACCGTGAGCTCCAGGAGGGTCAGGCCGTGACCTTCGACATCACGCAGGGCCAGAAGGGCCCGCAGGCGGAGAACATCACCCCCGCCTGATCCCCGGTCGGCCCGGGCTGCCGCCAGGGCTCCGGAGAACCGTTTCCTCCCCCGGTTGGGCCGGGAGAGCGCATGATCAGGGCCGTGCGGCGCCGCCGCACGGCCCTGATCCGTCCGCGGCCCGGAGCGGGTCCCTCCGCCCGGCCGTCCGCCGGGTGCTCCGGATCCGCGCCGCCGCCCCGACGACGGCGAGTGCCATCGTTGCCACCCCCGATGCCGCCAGCACCCCGCGGGGCCCCATCAGCGCGATCAGGGGCCCGCCGAGCGCCGTACCCACCGGCCCGGCGGTCAGCAGGGCCGCGCTGCGGGCCGCGCCCTGCTGGACACCGGCGCGGACCACGGTGCCACCCGGCAGTGGCGCGCCCTGGCCGAGAGCAAGCTCCCCGAGCTGGACCGCTTCATCCGGCAGACGCAGATGCTGCGCGACGCCGTCGCCGACTGCCTCGCCTGCGGATGCATGAACTTCGACAAGTGCGGGCTGCTCGCCGAGGGCGGACCGGGCTCCTGACCGGCCGCGGGCCGTACCGCCCCCGGGGATGAGGCATGATCGGGGGATGTCTGATCGCATCATTGCCGCCTGTGACGGAGCGGCGAAGGGTAACCCCGGGCCTGCCGGCTGGGGATGGGTCATCGCCGACGCCGAGGGGCGCCCCGAGCGCTGGGAGGCCGGTCCGCTGGGGCGGGCCACCAACAACGTCGGGGAGCTCACCGCGCTCCAGCGGCTGCTGGAGGCGCTGACGCCGGGGACGTCCGTCGAGGTGCGGATGGACTCGCAGTACGCGATGAAGGCCGTCACGCAGTGGCTGCCCGGCTGGAAGCGCAACGGCTGGAAGACCGCCTCCGGCGGGCCCGTCGCGAACCGTGAACTCGTCGAGGAGATCGACCGGCTGCTGGCCGAGCGCGATGTGACGTTCCGCTACGTCCCGGCGCACCGCGAGGACGGCGACCACCTGAACGCGATCGCCGACCAGGCCGCCAGCGACGCCGCGCTCAGGCAGGAGGCCGCGGGCACGGCCCTGGGGAACGCGGACATGCCGGTACCGGCTCCCGCCGCGCCCGCGCGCCAGAAGTCCGGTACGGCGAAGAAGCGGTCGTCCGCCGGTTCCGCTACGGGCCGGGGGAGCCGGGCCATCAAGGCGAAGTTCCCCGGCAGCTGCCCCTGCGGGAAGCCGTACGCCGTCGGCGACATGATCGCCAAGAACGGCAGCCGCTGGGGTCATGAGACCTGCGCGACCGCGGCCGCCGACAGCGCGTAGGGGGCGGTGGGTCAGCGGCGGATCACCCGGAGGTAGGCCACCTCGTACGACATCGAGGACACGCCCGGCTCGGGCTTCGGGTGGTAGCGGCCCGCGCAGACCGAGAGGTTGACGATCAGGTAGGCGCGCCAGCGGCGGCCCACCCCGCGGCGGTCGGCGAAGACCTGCTTGCCGTTGACCCACCACACGACGGAGCGGGACCCGAACTCGACCTTGAGGTCCACCCAGCCGCCCGGGCGGATCGCCGGGTCCCGGTGGTAGCGGGAGCCGCCCCTCACGTGGTTGGACAGCTCGAGCAGGTCGGGGTTGTCCGGGTGGTACTCGAAGACGTCGATCTCGTTGTCGCCGTCCAGCCAGGTCCAGATCGCCGGCCAGGCCCCGAGCTCGACGGGCAGCCGTACGCGGGACTCCAGTACGTCGCCGGTCCGCACCATGAACCCCTCCTCGCTGCCCTCGGTGGTCAGCAGGCCCGCGTTCCAGTTGCCGTCCGGGCGGCGGGCGGCCCGGAAGGTGCCGGTCCGGCTGAAGGAGGGGTCCGGTACGAGGTGGTCGAGCTTGTTGTCGCCCGGGTTGGTGGGGCCGCCGTTCGGATAGGCCCAGGAGCGTCCGGCGACCCACTGGCGGGTCGAGGTGAAGTCCGCCGTGAAGACCGGGGCCCGGGCGACCGCCGCGCTTTCGTCGTCACGTCCGGGTGCGGAGGAGGCGGAGTCGGCGGAAGTGGAGCGTCCGAGGAGCCGTCGGAGGCGGTCGAGAATCTGAGTGAGCACATCGCTCCTTCCCGAGAACGCGAGCCCTTGCAGCATGCCCATCCCCGAGGGAATGCATACCGGTCAACCGGTTTGCATTTCACCCGCCATGCCCCCGCCCGGACGGCGGACCGCCCCGCCCGGACGGGATCCGGCCCCCAACACCGCTTGTGCATGCGACAGTTGAGTGCCCCCGCTGCGGGGTAGCATCCGTGCCGTTGGGGGGACTGTGACACGACGCCATCTCGCGCTGCGCGCCTACGACGGCGCGCCGGCAGGTGTGTTCTTCGTGGCCGCGATGGCAGCGACAGCCGCGATGACCGCAGTGGCCGCGTTGACCGGGTGCACGGCCGAGGGGACGGCCGGGAGCGGGGCGACGAGCCGCGCCCCGACGGCGTCCCCCGCGCCGTCGACGTCCGCCACCGCGCCCTCGGCCGTCTCCCTCGTGCCGGAGCTGGACGAGTCCAGGCAGCCGAGGACTGCGGCCGAGGCCCGGGAACTCCTCGCCCGGATCCTCATCACCGAGGACGCCTTCGGCCCGGGCGTCGTGCGCAGCACACCGTTCGAGAGCAGTTCCGGCCGCTGGCCCGTGCTCGACGAGGCGTGCGTGTGGCAGACCGCCGACCTGCCGCCGGACGTACTCGCCACGAACACCCGCTACTTCCAGATCCCGGCCGCGGACGGCCACGGCCGGGTCCGGCTCAACGCCACGGTGACCGTCCACCGCGACCGCCGGGAATCGGGCTGGGAGACGGCGCGCGCCATGGAGGAGGTCCTGCGCTGTCCCGACCAGAAGCTCCGCGAGGGCGAGCAGCTGGGGGGCCTGCTGGGCAACGCCATGTACCAGGGGGAGCAGCTGAACAACTGGAGCGAGGACGCCTTCAACGAGATCGGCACCTACGTCAGTGAGCGGGACGGCGGACCCCACCGGTACTTCTGGTATCAGGCGCAGTTCGGCCCGGTCACGGTGGCCATCGCGGGCAAGGGCGCCGAGGGCTTCGAGGAGGAGACCCTCAGCCAGCTTGTCGTCCAGGGCAACAGCCGCATGATCGCGCAGGCCAAGCAGGTCCTCGGAAAGGCGGCCGGCTGATGGAGCAGCTGCATCCCGCCGACCCGTCCCGGATCGGCGGCCACCGCCTCCTCGGCCGGCTCGGCGCCGGTGGCATGGGTGTCGTCTACCTCGGCCGCACCGACGACGGCGCGCTCGCCGCCGTCAAGGTCATCCGCGCCGAACACGCCGAGGAGTCCGACTTCCGGGCCCGGTTCCGCCGCGAGGCCGAGATCGCCGCCGAGGTCGAGAGCCCATGGGCCGTCAGGATCACCGGCGCCGACCCCGACGCCCGGGAGCCATGGCTGGCCACCTCCTTCGTCGCCGGACCCTCCCTGGCCGAGGCCGTCTCCGCCCACGGCCCGCTCCCGCTGCGCGCCGTACGGATCCTCGGCAAGGCCCTGGCCAAGGCCCTCCAGGTGATGCACGCGCAAGGCCTCGTCCACCGCGACGTCAAACCCGGCAACGTGCTGCTCGGCATGGACCGCCCCCGGCTGATCGACTTCGGCATCGCCCGCGGCGGCGAGCACACCGCCCTGACCTCGGCCGACGCCGTGCTCGGCACCCCCGGCTTCCTCCCGCCCGAGCAGGCCGAGGGCAGCCCCGCGGAACCGTCCGGCGACGTCTTCTCCCTCGGCTGCCTCCTCGCGTACGCCGCCACCGGCCGCCTGCCCTTCGGCGCGGGCACCGTGGAGGCCGTGCTCTACCGCACCGTCCACGACGAGCCCGACCTCGGCCCGGAGCTCCTCGCCGACCCCGAACTCACCGCCCTGCTGCGGACCTGTCTCGCCAAACACCCCGACATCCGGCCCACCGCCGCCGGGCTCGACGAGGCCCTCGTAGAGGACACCCCGGACGAGGGGACCGACTGGCTGCCCGACCCGGTCGTCGCGACCATCGCCGAACGGGCCGCCGCCCTGCTCGCCCTGCCCGGCATCGAGGAGACCGTCGCCGACCCGGAGGCCGCCCCCGCACCCGGCGGGACCGGACCGGTGTCGTCCCGCAGGCGGTTCCTCACGATCGCCGCCGGGGCCGTCCTCGCGATCGGCGGCGGCACGGCGGGCTGGCTGGCGCTGCGCGAGGACGAGAAACCGAAGGGCGCGCCGGCAACCGCCGCCCGGGCATGGGTGATCGGCGTACAGGCCGACCTCTCCGGCCCGCAGAAGACCGCCGGCATCGCGCAGGAACGCGGCGTACGGCTCGCCGTCGACGCCTTCAACTCCCGCAAGGACAGGCCCTTCACGCTCACCGTCGCCACCGCCGACGACGCGGGCGGGGCGGACCGCTCCGCGGCCGCCGCCACCCGCCTCATCGCCGACCCGGACGTACTCGCCGTGATCGGCCCCACCGGGAACGCCACGGTCACCCCGTGCCTGGAGCTGTACGGCGAGGCGGCGCTGCCCCTGCTCACCGTCTCGGCCCTGGCGAGCGCCTTCAGCGTCGCCGACCGCCGCAGCTTCTTCCAGGTCAGCCCCATCTCCTTCATCCAGGGCTCGGCGCTGGGCCGACAGCTCGCCCGGCAGCGAGGGGTGAGCAGGCTGGGGGTCCTGTGCGACCGGGACGGCGACGTGGAGGGCTGGCAGGCGATCCTGCACGCGACCCGCACCATCGCCGTCCACGTCCTGGGAGCCACCGTCCATCCACGGGTCGTCCCGCGCGGCACACAGGACCTGTCCCCGGTCGTCACCGACATGCTCGCGCACGGCATCGACGCCTTCTTCTACACCGGCACCCCCCAGGGGGCGGCCAGGACCGCCCTCCTGCTGAACGCGGCCGGCTACCGGGGCCACCGGGCAGCCGACTACACCGTCATGGGCCCGGAGTTCCTCGCCGCCGCGGGCCCTGCCGCGGAGGGCTGGCAGTGCGTCGCCCCCTACACCGGCCCCGAGGCCCCCGAGACCGCCGAACTGGCCCGCGCGCACCAGGCGGCCTTCGGCACCGCGCCCGGCATCTGGACCGCGGAGGCCTACGACGCGGCGGGCCTGGTCATCGACCGGCTCGTCGCGGCGGCCCGCGGCGGGGGCCGCCCGGCCCGCGCCGAACTGCTCGCCGCCCTCGCGGAAGGTTCCTTCCGCGGCCTGACCAAGGAGTACGCCTTCGGCAAGGACCGGACGGTGAAGGGCAACACCTACTTCCTCCACCAGGTGGAAGGCGGCCGGATCCGGTACGTGGGCCCGGTCGCCGAAGCCGCGGCCGGATAGCGGCGGATGCGCCCCCTCCTCCCCGCCGATCCGGCCGTGATCGGCGGGAACCGTCTGCTGGGCCGCCTGGGTTCGGGCGGCATGGGCACCGTCTACCTGGGCCGTTCCCCCGAGGGTGTCCTGGTCGCGGTCAAGGTGATCCGCGCCGACCACGGCGCGGACCCCGCCTTCCGGGCCCGGTTCCGCCGCGAGGCGCAGGCCGCCGCCCAGCTGACCGGACGCTGGATCGTCCCGGTGGTCGCCGCCGACCCGGAAGCCCGCGCACCCTGGCTGGCCACCCCGTTCGTTCCCGGCCCCTCGCTGGCCGAGGCGGTGGGCGGCCACGGACCCCTGCCCGCCAGGACCGTACGGATCCTCGGCGTCCGGCTCGCCGAGGCACTCGCCGAGGTGCACGCGGCCGGGCTGATCCACCGCGACGTCAAGCCGGGCAACGTCCTGCTGGCCCCGGACGGGCCCCGGCTGATCGACTTCGGGATCGCGCGGGTGGCCGGGGCGACCACGCTCACGGCCGTGGACGCGGTCGTCGGCACCCCCGGCTACCTCGCACCGGAGCTGGCCCGTGCGGGCGGCCCCTCCGCCGGTACGGCCGCCGACGTGTTCTCCCTCGGCTGCGTCCTGGCGTACGCGGCGACCGGGACCGGTCCGTTCGGCGGCGGGCACGCGGCCGCGGTGGTCTTCCGCACCGTCCACGAGGAGCCGGAACTCGGCGCACTGCCGGCCGAGTTGCGCGCAGCGGTCGGCGGATGCCTGCGGAAGGAACCGGCTGACCGGCCGACCCTCGCCGAGCTCACCGCCCTCCTCGGGCCCGACCCGGGCGGCGCGGACCCGGCGGCGGCCGGGGACTGGCTGCCCGCCCCGCTGCCCCGGATCATCGCCGAACGCTCCACCCGGGCCCTGGACCTGCCCGCCCCGGAACCCACCCGGATCGACGCACCCGAGCCCGCCCGGATCGACGCACCCGAGCCCGCCCGGCAGTTCACCCGCCGACGGCTGCTCGCGGCCGGCGGGGCCCTGGTCGCCGCCGCCGCGCCGATCGCCTGGTACACCACCCGCGGACCCGGGGGAGGTCGCGGGACGGCCGGCCCCGACCGGAACCTCCCGGTCCTGACCCTCGGCCTGCAGGCCGACCTCAGCGGGCCCGGCCGGGCGACCGGCCGGGCCCACGAACGCGGCATGCGGCTCGCCCTGGACCGGCACAACGCCCGGTCCGACGCGGCCTTCCGGCTGGCCCTGCGCGTCGCCGACGACGGCGGGGACCCGCAGCGCGCCGCGCAGGCCGTCAAGGAGCTGATCGCCGACCCGGCGGTGCTCGCGGTCACCGGCCCCACCTGGGACGCGGCCGTGCCGGTGCTGGCCGACGCCTGCCTCGCCGCGGACCTCACCCTGCTCCTGGTGTCGGTGGACACCCCGACCAACGCCACGACGCTGTGGCGCACGGCCTGCGCCACCCGCCCGAACGACGAGGGCCTCGGCCTCCCGGTCCTGCACTACCTCTCCCGGGTGCGGATCTCGCGCCGTACGGCGGTCGTCGAGGACGCGGCGAACGGATCACCGGCGTGGCTGGTCACGCGGGCGCTCCAGCAGAGCCCCCCGGCGCAGGGCACGGTGAGCGTCCACCGCGTCCCCGAAGGCGGCTCCGGCTTCGCGGGCACCGTACGCGCACTGACCGAAGCCGGAGCCGAGGGCGTCGTGTACGCGGGCACCTCGCCGCAGCGGGCGGGCGAGCTGGCCCGCGAACTGGCCGACGCCGGGTTCCCGGGTCCGCGCGTGGGACTCCAGCACGCCATGGAACCGGCCTTCCACACCGCGGCCGGCCCGGCCGCCGAGGGCTGGGTGTTCAGCGCCCTGTTCACCGACCCGTCGGCCGCGTCCGGCACCGCCGATTTCGTCGCGGCCCACCGCAGCGCCTACGGCGAACCGCCCGCGCGCTGGGCCACCGAGGCGTACGACGCGGTGGGCCTGCTGGCCACCGCCCTGACCGGGCTGGAGGGCGAGGGCCGCGACAGGGCCGGGCTGTCCCGTCGCATCTTCCGTACGACCCACCAGGGCCTCGCCAAGGCGGTCGCCTTCGACACCAGGACGCGCGCCCTGACCGGGGACAACCTCGCCCACCTCTACCGGGCCGAATCGGGCCGGTTCCGCTACCTGGGCCGGTACGCGGACGTACGCACCGACCCGTGAGCGGACTACTCGAACCGTGAGGTGTCGCCGGCTCCCCGGCGGACGATCTCGGCGTCACCGGAGGAGAAGTCGATGACCGTGGTCGGCTCGGTGCCGCAGTCACCCGAATCCAGTACGGCGTCCACCTCGTGGTCGAGCCGCTCCTTGATCTCCCAGCCCTGCGTCATCGGCTCGGTCTCGTCCGGCAGCAGCAGGGTGCTGGACAGTAGCGGCTCGCCGAGCTCGGCGAGCAGGGCCTGGGTGACGACGTGGTCGGGGATGCGGACGCCGACGGTCTTCTTCTTCGGGTGCAGCAGCTGGCGCGGCACCTCCGAGGTCGCCGGGAGGATGAAGGTGTAGCTGCCCGGTGTGGCCGCCTTGATGGCGCGGAAAACGTTGTTGTCGATCTGCACGAACTGCCCCAGCTGGGCGAAGTTCTGGCACACCAGGGTGAAGTGGTGACGGTCGTCCAGGTTGCGGATCGACCGGATCCGGTTGATGCCCTCCCGATTGCCCAGCTGGCATCCCAGCGCGAAGCAGGAGTCCGTGGGGTAAGCGACGAGCCTGCCCGAGCGGATCATGTCCACCACGTTGTCGATGGTGCGCCGCTGGGGATTCTCGGGGTGCACGTCGAAGTATTTCGCCATCCGCCGAGCCTACGCCGTCGGCGGATGGCCGCCGACAGCTCCCGGGGCAGCCCCCGGCCGACCACCGGGCGGCCGGGGGCTGCCCGGTGGCCGCCCCATGGCCGCCCCATGGCCGCTCCGGACGCTTCCCGGCGGTTTCGGGGGGACGATGAGAGGTGACCGTACGCCCCGGACCTCCCCGGACCGCGCCGCACCAGGGGCCGGACGGGCCGGGCCGGGAAGGGTGGCCGCGGGCCGACGGTGCCGGAAGGGAGCATCGCCGATGGGTGCGATCGACGGGTCGGGGGCCACTGGGCGGCCGCCCGCCGCGGCCGGGCTCGCCCCGCCGAGCGGGCTGCTCGACGTCCTGAACGTGGCGGCCGTCGTCCTCGACGCCGACGGCCGGGTGGCCCTGTGGAGCCCGCAGGCCGAGCAGCTGTTCGGCTGGACGGCCGCCGAGGCCCTGGGCCAGCCCGCCGCCCGGCTGCTCGCCGCACCGCAGCACGTCGGTCTGGTGTCCGAACTGTTCGCGCGGGTCATGGGCGGCGCCGGCGACTGGGCGGGCGCCTTCCCGGTGCGGCACAAGGACGGCAGCACACGCCTCGTGGAGTTCCGCAACATGCGGCTCCTCGACGACCGCGGCGACCTGTACGCCCTGGGCATCGCCACCGACCGCACCACGCTGCGGCAACTGGAGCGGGACCTCGCCCTGTCCGCCCGCCTCGTGGCCCAGTCCCCCATCGGACTCGCGGTCCTCGACACCGACCTGCGCTACGTCCTGGTCAACCCCACGCTGGAGCGGATCAACGGGCTGCCCGCCTCCGAGCACATCGGCCGGGGCGTCCGGGAAGCCCTGTCCTTCCTCGACGACACCGAGGCCGCCGAATCGGCGATGCGGCAGGTCCTGGCCACTGGCACGCCGCTGCTGGAGCAGTTCACGGCCGGACGTACCCACGGCGGGCACCGCGCGGAACATGCCTGGTCGGTGTCGTACTACCGGCTGGAGGACGCCACCGGGCGGGTCCTGGGCCTGGCCACCTCCGTGGTCGACGTCACCCAGAGCCACCAGGCGGCCCTGGAGATCGCCCGCAGCCGCCGCCGCCTCGCCCTGATCGCCGACGCCACCGTCCGCATCGGCACCACCCTCGACCTCGACCAGACCGCGCGCGAGCTCGCCGACGTCGTCGTCCCGGAGCTCGCCGACATCGCGGCCGTCGACATCCTCGACTCGGTCCTCGAAGGCCGGCCCACCCTCAGGTCGTCGGCCCACGAGCCCGCCGTGTTCCGCGCCCTCGCCGTCGCGGCCGCCTACCCGAGCGAGGCCGTCCGGGCCGCGGACCCCCCGGGGGACATCGCCCGCTACGCCGCCGACCGGCTGGTCACCCAGTCCGTGACGACCGGCCACCCCGTCCTCGTCGCCCATGTGCAGGCGAGGGACATCTCCCGGATCGCCCGCGACAGCAACGCCGCCTCCCTGCTTTCACGCGCCGGACTGCGCTCATACCTGGCCGTGCCGCTCATCGCGCGCGGCGAGGTACTCGGGGCACTCGACCTCAAACGCACCCGCAACCCGCTGCCCTTCAACGACGACGACATCGTGCTCGCCGGCGAACTGGCCGCGCGCGCCGCCGTGTGCATCGACAACGCCCGCTGGTACCGCAACGCGCACCACACCGCCCTCGCGCTCCAGCACCACCTCCTGCCCCACCACCCGCCGGCCACGCCCGGCCTGGAGGTCGCCTCGCGCTACCGGCCCGCCGCGGCCAGCAGTGAGATCGGCGGCGACTGGTTCGACGCCATCGCGGGACCGGACGACACCACCGTCCTCGTCATCGGCGACGTCATGGGCAGCGGCATCAACGCCGCCGCCAGCATGGGACAGTTGCGCACCGCGACCCGCACCCTCGCCGAACTCGCCCTCGACCCGCCCCAGGTGCTCCAGCAGCTGGACCGCACCACGGCCGCCCTTGAGGAGACCATCGCCACCTGCGTGTACGTCGTCCACGACCCGCACCGCGCGCAGTGCCGCATCGCCGTCGCAGGCCACCTCCCGCCCGTGCTCATCCGCTCCGGCCATGCACCCAGGCTGCTCGACCTGCCCACGGGAGCACCGCTGGGCGTGGGCGGCATCCCCTTCGAGGCCACCACCGTCGCCATGCAGCCCGGTGACCAACTGGTCCTCTACACCGACGGCCTGGTGGAGACCCGTAACCAGCCCATCGACGAACGGCTCGCCCTCCTGCTGGAGCTGCTCGCCGACACCGGCGGCCCCCTGGAGGAGACCTGCGACCGGCTCCTGGACTCCCTGCGCCGCCCCGACGACCACGACGACGTAGCCCTGGTGATCGCCCGAGCGCGGGCCCTCGCACAGCGGCCCGCCGCCCGCTCGCCGCGCGGCCCGACCGGTGCGGGCCTAGGCTGACCGTGTATGTCGTCCCCTGGTCCTCGTACCGCAGGAGGCATAGGTGAAAACGACGCACGAACGGCTCCGCCGGGCCTGCGCGGCCACCGCCGCGGCGGGCCTGCTCCTCACCGGGGTCGCGACGGCCCCCGCGTACGGGGCGCCCACCCCCGGACCGTCCGCCTCCGCCGCCGCCTCCCCGGACACCGGCGGGGAGTTCATACCGATCACCCCGGCCGTCGCGGCCCGACTCGACACCGCCGTCCGGCAGGTCATGCGCGAGGCCGGCGTACCGGGCGTGATCGTCGGGCTGTGGGCACCCGGCAAGGGCAGCTACGTGAAGGCCTTCGGCGTGGCCGACAAGGCGACCGGCGCGCCCATGCGGACCGACTTCAACACCCGCATCGGCAGCCAGACCAAGACGTTCACGGTCACCGCCCTCCTCCAGCTGGTCGACCAGGGCAAGGTCGGCCTGGACGACCCCATCGGCGACTACATCTCCGGGGTGCCGAACGGCGACCTCATCACCCTGCGCCAACTGGCCGGTATGCGCAGCGGGCTGTTCAACTACAGCGAGGACCCGGACTTCGACAAGGCGTTCACCTCCGACCCCGACCGCCGTTTCACCCCGCAGCAGCTGCTCGCGTACTCCTTCAAGCACCCGGTGCAGTTCGCGCCCGACGCGAAGTTCCAGTACTCGAACACCAACCTGATCCTGCTCGGCCTGGTGATCGAGAAGGTCACCGGCCGGCCGCTCGCCGAGGTCATCGACCAGGACGTCGTGGCGGCGGCCGGACTGCGCCGCACCTTCTTCCCGACCGGGTCCGAGTTCCCCGCACCGCACGCCCAGGGCTACACCGACCAGACCGCGTCCGGGAAGGTCGAGGTGTCGACCGACTGGGACCCGTCCTGGGCCTGGGCTGCCGGGGCGATGATCTCCGACCTGCAGAACCTGCGGAGCTGGGCGCGCACCCTCGCCACCGGCACCCTGCTGACGCCCGAGACGCAGGCCCAGCGCCTGAAGACCACCAATGCCGGCATCCCCGGCGCCGGCTACGGCCTGGGTATCTTCGACGTCCAGGGCTGGATCGGCCACAACGGCTCGCTCCCGGGCTACGAGAGCCTCGGCGTGTACCTGCCGCAGGCGCAGGCGACCATGGTCGTCATCCTCAACACCGACATCCTGCACGACGGCCAGGAACCCAGCACGCTCTTCGGCGAGGCGATCACCAGCATCGTGACGCCCGGCAACGTGTATCCCGGCCACAAACCGTCCGAGCCGAAGTCCGGCTGACGCAGGACCGCGGCACCTGCCGGGCACGATGCGTCGGATGATCCGACTGCTAGGGTCCCAGACATGCCCCAGCTCATCGCCCCCAGCCCCCGCCTGCACGGATCCTGGACCGCCGCGCAGGCGGAATGGGGGCCCGACGCCCCCATGGACGGCGCGGGGCTCGGCTGCGACGACGACGTCGACAGCCCGGAGGGCTTCGCCGCCTGGACGCGGAGACTGCGCCGCTGCGCGGACCGCTCGACACCGGTCGGCCACGGCCGGGTCCACGCGACGTACTGGTGGATCACCGAGGGCGACACCTACCTGGGCGCCATCGACCTGCGCCACTACCTCAACGGCTTCCTCCTCGACGCGGGCGGCCACATCGGCTACGGCATCCGGCCCTCGGCCCGCCGACGGGGCCTCGCCACCTGGGCCCTGTCCGCCGTCCTGCACGAGGCACGCGTACTCGGGATGGACCGGGTCCTGCTCACCTGCGACCCCGGCAACGAGGGGTCGGTCCGCACCATCGAGCGCTGCGGCGGCGTACTGGAGGACGTGCGCGAGACCCTGATCGGCCCCAAGCGGCGCTACTGGATCACCCTCTGATCGCCTCCGATCGCCTCTGATCCCCCTCCGGCGCCCCTCCGGCGCCCCTCCGGCACCCCTTGGGCGCCGCGCCCGGCCGGCCACCGGCCGCCCCCGCACCGCCGCTGCGTGTCGTCACCGTGCCGTACGGGCGCGGTGGGCCGATAGTGGGGCTGTGAGCGAGTTGTCCGAGGGACCCGGGCGCGGTGGCGCCGCCGAAGACGGCACCGCCTGGTCAGGACGTGCGGGAGTGGCCCGTGACCGTCTACCCGGCGCTGCTGGAACGCGCCGGCTTCCGCGACGTCGTCCGGCACCGGCCGTCGGTGGACGAGGCGCTCGCCGTCGCCGACCCGGACCTCGTCGCGAGCCGTCCGTGGTCGGCCGAGCGGGCCGGACCGCCCCTGGTGATCACGAAGGCGCTGGCGGCCTCGTGATTGCGGACCGCGGACCGGGGGAATTAGTGTCGTGTCCATGCCCAAAGCCGAGATCGACACGCTGACCGCCGAGTTCTTCGGCTCCTTCGACAACCGCGGCGGCAAGGCCGCCGACGTGGCCCGGATCCGCCGCCTCGTCGTGCCCGGGGGAGTGATCGTCATGACCGGTCCGCGGTTCACGGTCTACACCGTGGACGAGTTCATCGAGCCCCGCCGGGAACTGCTCTCCGGCGGACGGCTGGTGGAGTTCGCCGAGTGGGAGACCTCCGAACGGACCGAGATCGCGGGCGACATCGCGTCGCGGTTCGGCGAGTACCGCAAGGCGGGCGTCCTGGACGGCGAAGCATTCGAGGGCGGCGGCACCAAGACCATCCAGTTCGTCCGCACCCCGGAGGGCTGGCGGATCGCGGCGTTCTCCTGGTACGACCGGCCCTGAGCGCACCGTCCTTCAGGCCCCGCCCGGTGCGGGCACGCCCTCCGCGCCCGTACCGTCCCGTGCGCCCCCCGTGCGTACGGTGGCGGCCCCGGCCGGATTCCCCCCGGCCGGGGCCGTCCTCACGGTGCGGGCGCGCCGCCGCGCGCCGGCGCCGCTACCAGAGGACGGGCAGTCGCTCCGGGAGGCGCTTCATGAAACGGGTGCGCCAGACGAGCTGGTCGAACGGGACGGCCAGCTGGAGGTTGGGCATCTTCTCCAGCAGCACCTCGATGGCGATCTCCGTGTGCCGCTTGCCGAGCGCGGTGGCCGGGCAGTAGTGCGGTCCGCCACCGAAGGACAGGTGCGTACCGGCGTTCGCGCGGTCGATGTCGAAGGTGTGCGGGTCGGAGTAGACCTCCGGATCGGTGTTGGCGGCCTCGACCAGGACCAGCAGCAGCTCGCCCTTCTTGACCTCGACGTCGCCGAGGGTGACGTCCTCCAGCGCGAGCCGCGGCAGGCCGTCGGCGATCGACAGGTTGACGCGCAGCAGCTCGTCCACGGCGGAGGGGATCTTCTCCGGGGACCTGCGCAGCTGCTCCCACACGTCGGGGTTCTGCAGGAGCGAGACGATCGCCATGGTCAGGAAGCCCATGGTGGAGATGACTCCGGCGCCGAACAGCGTGACGCCGACGGTCGCCAGCATCTCGTCCGTCAGGTGCGCGTAGTCGGGGTCCTCGCGCAGCGCGGCGAGTTCCGCCATCAGGCCGACGGTGGCCGGGTCGTCGAGGCGCTCCACCATGTACGCCATGTCGCGGTCCCAGTTGAGCTTGGCACCCGTCACCGGGCAGGCCGAGTTCATGAACGCGATGTCCAGGCTGGCGGCCAGGCGCGGGGCGTCGGCCTCCGGGATGCCGAGGATGCGGCAGTGGAGGTTCTCCGCGTACGGATTGGTGAACGCGCCGCGCAGGTCGACCGGAGCACCGCTGCGCAGAAGGCCGTCGACGAGGGTGTTCGCCTGCTCGCGCATCCAGCCGGTGAGGTCGCCGGTCTTCGGGTTGATCGCCTTGAGCACGGCCTTGCGCAGGCCCGCACCGGTGATGTTGCCCATGTTGTTGACGACCTCGGGCGGGATCGTCAGCGCGTACTGCCGGGGTACACCGGGGGCCGAGGTGTCCTTCAGGCTGAACCGGGGATCTTCGAGGACCTGCTTGCAGAGCGCATGGGACGAGACGAGCCACGCCTCGTCACCGGCTATGGTGCGGACGCGCTTGACCGGCTCGCCGCGCAACTGCTCCACCTCGGCGGGCAGTCGGTCGCCGCGCGCGGAGAACGGGAAGTCGAGGAGGGTGTCAGCGGTCATCGGAGTCTCCTTCGGCGGGGGTGATGATGGCGTGGCCCTGGTTGCGTGAGGCACGAAGCCCCGAGCCGCGCGAGTAGAGCAGTTCCGCCATGGGCAGGAGCTGGTGGTAGCAGTTGAGGGAGGACGGCACGCCCAGGATGGCGGGCGTGTCGAGGAACAGCGGCGCCTCGGCGCAGACGTACTCCAGGCAGACCTCGCGCTGGCGGGCCGTGGCCGCCTTCCCGTTCAGGACCTTCGAGGAGAGGAAGGCGTCGACAAGGGAGTTGCAGGTCTCCCGGAACTCCGGGTCGATGTCGAGCAGGTTGTTCAGATGATTGTGGAGGGTCCGGTACGCCGGGATGTCGGTGAGGGACGACATCGGACGGGCCCGGAGGCGGACGCCGGTGGGGTCGGCTTCGGCTGCGGCGTTGTTGACCTTGGCGCGGACTCCGCGCAGGTTCTTCACCGCCTTGCGGCGAGCTTCGTCCTCGCCGTATCCGAGGGCCTCGTACATCTCCGCGACGTGCATGTCGGTGTAGATGAGGTCGACCTGTGCGAAGTTGCGCATGCCCCACTGGGCGAGGTCGAGAACACGCTGGGCCGAGAAGTAGCTGTTCCCCGGCGAGATGCCGATGACGGCGTGATCGCCCTCGTCGTTGATCACCTGGCAGTGCGGGGTGTATGGCCGGACTGTGAAGACTTCGGTTGCTGTCGTCAACAGGGGTCGGGTCCTTTGCGCCGCAAGTCCCGTGGGGCCCTGTGCCCCGGGTGTGGCGGCGACGTGATGGAAGGTACCCGAACTCTGAGCGACGTTCCATGTCTCCTGGGTAGTAACTCATCTTTCGGACAGACCAGTTGACCTGGGCATCCTTCCGTGGTCGGAGTGTCCGGGCCGGTACCGTCGGTCAGGCGGTCCTTCGTACCGGGTGGCCCCGACGGCTGCGTCGGACTGCGTACCGCGGGCGTTCATCAGGTCTTCACGTTCCACGTACCGACGCGCACGCTCGCGCGATCGGCCGCCGCGTGCCGCGTGCCGCATCATGGTGAGCCGCCCCGATCGCCCCGATCGCCCCGCTCGTCCGACGACACCCCAGGAGGCCGGCAGTTGACCGGATCGTCGCGCCGCGCCGTACTGGGCGCCGCGATCGGCGCCGCCGCGGCGTCGCTCACAGGGTGCTCGGGGCCCTCCGGCCCCGTACGCAGGCTGCGGCTGGCGACGGGCCCCGAGGGCGGGCCGTACAACGCCTTCGGGAAGGCCCTGGCGCTCGCCGTCGGCGCGAGCGCCCTGCCGCTGGAGATCATCCCCGTGAGCACGGCGGCGAGCGTGAACAACCTGCGCGGCCTCGACGAGGGCTCCGCAGAACTGGCCCTGGCCATGGCGGACTCCGCCGAGGACGCCGTGCTGGGGCGCGAGACGTTCCCCGCGCCCGTCGCGGTGACGGCGCTCGCCCGCATCTACGTCAACTACACCCACCTCGTGGTCCCGGCCGACGGGCCGGTCCGCGCGGTGACGGACCTCGCCGGCCGCCCGGTCGCCGCCGGTGCGACGGGATCCGGGGTACGCGTGGTCGCGCAGCGGGTGCTGCGCGCCGCCGGACCGGACGCCCCGGCGGACGAGCGCCCGCTGGGTCTCGCCGCGTCGGTGGCGGCGTTGCGCGAGGGCTCGGTCGACGCGCTGTTCTGGTCCGGAGGCGTGCCCACCCCGGCCCTGTCCGCGTTGGCGGGCGAGCGGCCCCTGCGCTTCCTGCCCCTGGACGCCTACGTGGCCCCGCTGCGGACGCGCCACGCCCCCGTCTACACGGCGGTCACCCTGCCGGCCGGGGTGTACGGCCTCACGGAGCCGGTGGGCACCATCGGCGTCGGCAACTACCTCCTGGCCCGGACGGACGTGGGGGAGGACGTCGTACGGGACCTGCTGCGGGTGGTCTTCGACCGGTGGCGCGATCTCCTGCGGGAGGTGACGGCGGGCGCCCGCCTGGAGCCGCGCTTCGCCATCTCGACGGGCCGCGTCCCCCTCCACCCGGGCGCGGCCGCGTACTACCGCTCGGTCTACGGTTAGTGCGGTGGCCGTGGAGGTTCACCGGGTCGCGGCGCCCGGACACGGCACCTCGCCGCGTTGTCGCACCACGTGGGTACGTCCGGTACGAGCCGCGGCCCTGCGCCGTGCGCGGCACCGCACCGACCACCGCGATCCGCTACGCGCGCGCGTCACAGCGGGCGGCCGGGGGCGGGGGAAGGCGGAGGTGGGCGACCAGGCCGCGGGGGGTGTTCGCCGAGAGGCCGAGGGCGCCGCCGCTGAGGCGGGCGATCTCGTCGGCGATGGCCAGGCCCAGGCCGCTGCCGGGGACGTTCTGGTGTTCGGGGGAGCGGGTGAAGCGCCGCAACAGTGAGTCCAACTGCTCGTCCGGGACGCCCGGGCCGTCGTCCGCGACCCGGACGACCGTGCTCCCGTCCGGCCGGCGCGAGGCGCTCACCCCGACGCGCCCGCCGCTCGGCACGAACTTGACCGCGTTGTCCAGGAGCGCGTCCAGGATCCGGCCCGCCGCGTCGGGCAGGGCGTGCGCCCGCAGGCCGTCCGCGACGCCGGTGGCGGTGAGGTCCAGCCCGGCCGCGCGGAAGACCGGGGCCCAGGCCGTCACCCGGTCCCGCACCGCCCGTGACACGTCCTGCCCGGTCGGCTCGGCGGCACCGGACTCCACGCGCGCCAGGGCCAGCAGCCCGTCGAGCAGTTCCTCCAGGCGTTCGGCCTCGTCCAGGGCCCGGGCGTGCTCGGCGAGGCCCGGGCCGGGGGCGACGTGCGGCTCGACGTTCTCCAGCCGCAACACCAGCGTGGCCAGCGGGTTACGCAGCTGGTGGGAGGCGTCGGCGACGAAGTCGCGCTGACGGCCGATGGATTCGGCCACCGCGTCCGCCATGGTGTTGAAATGCCTCCGCAGACGGCGCAGTTCGGGAGGGCCGGTGTCCGAGCCGGCCCGGGCCCGGAGGCTGCCGGCGGCCAGTCGCTCCACGGCCCGGTCGAGATCCAGGACCGGACGCATCAGCCAGCGGGCGATCCCCGCGGCGACCAGCGCGGCCGCCGCGAAGGAGGCCAACGCCCCGGCCGCGATGAGCGACCAGCGGACCGTGACGTCCCGGCGAGCGGCATCGGTGGGCACCGCCAGCAGCACCGCCCCGCTGACCCGCTCGTCCCGGCCCACCGGCTCGGCGAGCACGACGCCGCCCGGACCCCACGGCCGCAGGGTCGGCAGCCGGTCGGTGGACCGGCCGGTCAGGGCGCGCCGGCGCGCCTCCACGGTCCCGGCGCCGGGCGTGCTCCCGGCCCGTACCAGCGTCGCGCCCGCCGTGTCGACCACCACCACCCCCGCTCCGTACAGGTCGGCGTACCGGCCGATCTCGGCCGCCAGCTCCGCCCGGTCGGCATCGGTGCGCATCCGTTCCGCGAGGTCCGCGAACCGCACGGCCTCGGAACGCCGCTGGAGCAGCAGGTGCTCGGTACGGCCCCGTGCGTACCCCTCGGCCAGCGGCACGCACAGGAGCAGCGCCGCCACCCCCATGAGGACCGTCAGCACGGCGAGGAGCCGTCGCCTCACCGCTCCCCGCCGAGCTGGTAGCCGTAGCCGCGGACGGTGCGCACAAGCCCGGAGCGGCCGGTCTTGGCGCGGATACCGGCCACGTGGACGTCCAGCGAGCGCGAGGCGGCGAGGAAGGCGTCGCCCCAGATCCGGTCCAGGATCTCCTCGCGGGAGTGCACCTCGTCCGGCCGGGTGGCCAGCAGCGCCAGGACGTCGAACTCCCGCCGTGTCAGGCGTACTCGGGCCCCCGCGACGGTGACCGTACGGCCCCCGGGGTCCACCTCCACGTCCCCGCGGCGCACCACCGCCGCACCCGGGGCCGCGCGGTCGGCGTGCGCGTCCGTCCGGCGCCGTACGGTGTCGATGCGCGCCATGAGCTCGGCCATCCGGAACGGCTTGACGACGTAGTCGTCGGCACCTGCCCGCAGACCCTGCACGATGTCGCGTTCCTCGCACCGTGCGGTGACCACGATGAGCGGCACACCGCACACGGTCCGCAGCCGCCGCAGCAGTTCTATTCCGTCCAGGTCGGGCAGTCCCAGGTCCAGCAGCACGAACTCGGCCTCGCGGACGTGGCGCAGCGCGTCCTGGGCCCGCGCCACCCGGCGGACGGTGTGTCCGCGCTGGGCGAGGGCGGTGCCGAGTGCCTGGGCCATCCGGTCGTCGTCCTCGACGAGGAGCGCGTGCATGTCAGGCCTCCTCGCGGCGCGGCGTGCGGCCCGCGCGGCCGCCGCCCCAGGCTACCGCCGACGCTCAGCGCACGGCCTCGGCGGGAGCCGATGCCGGGTCCCCCCGGTCGGCGGCGCGATCGGTGCCGGCCTCGGCCTCGGCCTCCGCCCGGCTGAGGGGCGCGTCACGGGTGTCCGGCATCAGCACGTACGTCACCAGGGAGATCAGCGCGCACCCGGAGACGTACCAGAAGAACATGGTCTCGTGACCACTGTTCTTGAACCAGAGCGCCACGTACTCCGCTGTGCCGCCGAACAGCGCGTTGGCGATGGCGTACGGCAGCGCCACGCCCAGGGCGCGCACCCTGGTGGGGAACAGTTCGGCCTTGACCGCCGCGTTGATGGACGTGTAGCCGGTGATGATCACCAGGGCGAGCAGGGACAGGCCGAGCGCGGACCAGTACGAGGACGCCGACCCCAGCGCGGTCATGATCGGGTACGTGCCGATCGTGCAGCCCACCGCGAAGGTGATCAGCAGCGGACGGCGGCCGATCCGGTCGGACAGCATCCCGGCGAACGGCTGGAGCACGGCGAAGAGGGTCAGCGCGGTGAAGCTGACCAGGGTGGCCGTGGTCTTCGCCATGCCCGCGCTGCCGACGAGGTACTTGGTCAGGTAGGTGGTGTAGGTGTAGTAGGCCACGGTGCCGCCGAGGGTCAGGGCCATGACCAGGCCCGCCTGCCGCCGGTACTGCCACAACGCCTTGAGCGTGCCGCGCGCGCCGTCGTCGTGCGCGTCCTCTCCGGACGCCTCCTCCCGGAAGGCGTCGGTCTCCTGGAGCCGGCGCCGCAGCCAGAAGACGACCACGGCGAACAGCGCCCCGAGCACGAAGGGGATCCGCCAGCCCCAGCTCTCCAACTGCCCCGTGGTGAGCGTGTGCTGCAGCGTGATGAGGATGCCCAGGCCCAGCAACTGGCCGCAGGTCATCGACACGTACTGGAAGGACGAGCCGAGGCCGCGCCGGTTGCGGGCGGACGCCTCGGTCAGGTAGGTGGCGCTGGCGGCGTACTCGCCGCCGATGCTCATCCCCTGGAGCAGCCGGGCCAGCAGCAGCACCAGCGCGCCGAAGTAGCCGGCCTGGCCGTAGGTCGGGGCGACGGCGATGAGCAGGGCCGCCACCGACATCATGGTGACGGTGAGCGTGAGCGCGCTCTTGCGTCCGTGCCGGTCGGCGGCCCGGCCGAGGATCCACCCGCCGACGGGGCGCATCAGGAAGCCGACCGCGAAGATACCCGCGGTGTTCATCAGCTGCGTGGTCGGGTTGTCCCCGGGGAAGAAGGAGTCGGCGAAGTAGATCGCGAAGCTGGCGTAGACGAACCAGTCGTACCACTCGACGAGGTTGCCGAGGGAGCCGCCGATCAGGGCGAGCCGGCGCTTCCTGCGCTCCTCCCCGGGCGTGGGGACGGCTGGGACGGTGGACGAGGACATGGCGGCTCCAGCGGGAAGTCCCTGATGGGAGGAGGGAGAACGGCCCCTGAGGCGGGGGAGTGCCCAGAGCATGGGGCCGCCGCCGGAGCCGGACAAGCTCCGCCGCGCAGATCTAACGTTCCGCTAAGGAAGCAGGACGGGCGCGGGATTTCATGGCGCGGCCATGTTCACGTCACGTCTGCTCCATGGTGGTCACCCGCGGGTGGCCCACGGTGGGGGCGGCCCGGCCGCGGGGCACCCGTGGGACCCGACCCCGCGGCCGGCCGCACCCGACCCCCGTGACCAGGAGGCAAGATGAGCGCGTTCCCGAGCAGGCGGACAACGGCGGTCGGCGTGGCCGCCGTCGTGGTCCTGGGCGTGATCGCCGTACCGGCGCACGCCCGCGCGGACCGCGGCACCCCGCCGCCCCTGCCGCAGGTGACCGCCTCCGTCGAGACGCCCTCCCTCTTCGACGACGAGGCCGGCGGCAACGCCAACGCCGACGACCCCGCGATCTGGCGCAACGCCCAGGACCCCGACCGCAGCCTGGTCATCGCCACCGCCAAGGAGGGCGGCCTGCGCGTCTACGACCTGGACGGGCGCCAGGTCCAGTCCCTGCCGGCCCCGCCGCCGCCCGGTGCCGGGCACAAGCCCGGACGTTTCAACAACGTCGACCTCGTCACCGGCCTGCGCTTCCCCGACGGACTCCACGACGCGGCCGTCGTCTCCGACCGCGGGCGCGACCGGCTGCGCGTCTACCGGATCGACCCCGGGCGGCCCACCGCGCCCCTGGTCGACGTCACGGACGAAGCCGCCGCCCCGCTGGTGTTCTCCGCGGACCAGGACGAGGCCGACGACCAGCGGACCGCCTACGGCCTGGCCGCGTACACCGACCGCCGCAGCGGCCGCTCCTTCGCCGTCACCAGCAGGCGCCACGGCACCGAGATCGCCCTCGCCGAACTCCGGCCCACCGCAGGGGGGAAGGTCGGCTACCGCACGGTCCGCACCACCGCGCTGCCCGCCACCTTCACCCTGCCCGATGGCACGTCGTGGTCCCCGTGCGCAGAACCGGGCGAACTGCCCCAGGTCGAGGGCATGGTCGTCGACCCCGACACCGGCGACCTGTACGCCGGCCAGGAGGACGTCGGCATCTGGAAGCTGGACGTGGACCTGCGCTCCCCGGCCCGCCTCATCGAGAAGGTCCGTTCCTTCGGGGTGCCCGGCACCTGGAACCCGCAGACCGAGGAGTGCGACGCGGGCGCCGACCCCGGGTTCGGCGGCCGCCACGTGTCCGCCGACGTCGAGGGCCTGACCATCTGGCGCGACCCGAAGCACCCCCGGCACGGCGGATACCTCCTGGCCTCCAGCCAGGGCGACGACACCTTCGCCGTCTTCGACCGCGAGAACGGCAACGCCCACGTCCGCAGCTTCCGCGTCGCGGCGGGCACCGGGCCCGCAGCGCATGACGGCTCGCAGGAGAGCGACGGCGCCGCCGTCACCAGCGCGCCGCTGGGCAGGAGGTTCCCCCAGGGGCTGCTGGTCGTCCAGGACGGCCGCAACACCCCCGCGACCACCGGACCGGACGGAGAGGCCCGCACCGACACGGACTTCAAGTTCGTCGACCTCGGAAGGCTGAAGCGCGCGGCACGCCTGTGACCCGACCACCGTCGTGACCCGATCGCCGTCGTGACCCGACCACTGCCGTGACCCGACCATCGCCGGGGGGGGGCGCGGGGCCGCCCCCCCCCCCCCCCCGGGGGGGCGCCCCCCCCCCCCCCCCCGCGGGGGGGGGGGCCCCCCCCCCCCCGCCCCCCCCCGGGGTGAACAAACTC